>NZ_CALDMP010000016.1 GCF_937915125.1 uncultured Ruminococcus sp.
TTTGATTTATGTCTTATGAGACGTATGCTGATTGAACAATAAAAATGCACCCCACTAGGCAACTGGACAAATCTATGTCAGGCAGCCGGGTGGGGTGTTTTTTACTTGATTGGGTATATAAATGTTATTCATGATTCTGTGAAACAGAGAATATACGACTTTGTTTTCAATATAACGATCCCAATCAATAGCATTATCAGATACTTGCGGCAGGCTCTTCGGACGGCGGTTAATGCGAAAATTGATCTTGCTGAAATGCTCGTTATTTTTGATTTCATCCCGTTTCTCAATTCCGATATATCCGCTGTCACCGTATGCAACATTATCGTCTTCGCGTAGCAATTTGTGTGCTTCAGTAATATCGTGTACATTGGCTGGTGTGACCGTCACTGTATGCACCAATCCACTGCCGGAATCCACGCCAATGTGGCATTTCATCCCGAATTTCCATTCATTTCCCTTTTTGGTTTGATGCATTTCCGGATCGCGTTTCTTTTCTGCATTTTTGGTCGAGCTCGGTGCAGAAATAATTGTTGCATCTACGATTGTACCGCCGTGCATGATATGCCCGGTGGCTTCCATGACGCGGTTAATGGCCTTGGAAAATTCCTCGCCCAGATGGTTTTCTTCAAGCAAATGACGGAATTTCAAAAGCGTTGTTGCATCCGGAACCTGCTCCTCCATAAAGTCAATATTCATGAATTTACGGAAGGCATAGCTGTCGTAGATCGCATCCTCCACACCCTCGTCAGAGAGGTTAAACCAGATCTGCAATAAATACATCCGCAGCATTTTTTCGATACCTTTGGTCGGTCTGCCGCGCTTGCCGTTTGGATAATATGGGCGCACAAATTCTACCCATTCTTCCCACGGGATGATCTCATTCATGATGTCCAGGAATTCTTCCCGCTTTGTTTTCCGCTTTCTCAGGCTGTATTCATAATCGCTGAATGTCATCTGGCTCACCCCTTTTTCCTCCTGTATCTTGGACTTTTTTCTATTATACCATATTCGTGGCGCAATGGGAAGATTTAATTAGTGTTTCCTTAGAATTTTCTACTCTGTATATGCCGTCTCAAAATTCCCCGCAGTTATGGTTCTGGGGCGGCATATACAAGTGGGGAGTTTAAGTTGATAGATTAAAAAAGCCAACAAGTCATTTTTATTTGATACTGTGGCGATATGCAGTTGGTGTGATGCCTGTTATGTTCTTAAACTGTTTCATGAAATAACTCTCTGTGGAATAGCCACAACGGACAGCAACTTCTCTAAGTGTCAGATCTGTTTCTGCAAGAAGCTGCTTTGCCATTTCCACACGAAATCCGATCAGTTCCTCAAAGACGCTCTTTCCGAAGAATTGCTTGTAATATTTTTGAAGCGTACTTTTGGGAATGCCAGATTCAAGACACAGCATTTCAATTGTCCATGGCAGATTTGGCGAATTCCGGAGAGTACTGCGGAGCTGATCGAGTTTCTTCCGCATGGTAGCACGGTTCCGAATGTTGGCTGGTTCCGGTTGTGCTGAAATCACATCGGTTCCATGATCCGGCAGACGGTCAAGTGCAATTTCCAGATCGGATACAAAATGCAGATAGCTTTGGTCATAGACCCAGTTGTGTTCCCCATAAGAAATGGAAATCATTCCAAATTGCCTTGCATTCAGATGAAGAGGAGAAAGAAACAAAACCGCCGGCTGATCGGATGACTGTAGGAAAGAAGCAGCAGTATTTTGCAGTATGTTTCTGCTGTCTGTTTTCGGCACGCCGTCTGCCAAACAGGACGCTGCAAGGCGGCACTGTTTGTCTGCCTCATATAAGTAAATGCGTACTGACTGCATCAGATACAGAGTTTTGCTGTGCAAGAGTGCCCGCCGCAGCAAATCAGGAACCGTTTTTGCCTGTGCCAGATCAGATGCCATGTTATCACCGAACACTTTCTCCTCCCACATTCTGGGGACAGTAGCAGTGGAATCGGATAAGAGCTGCTTTGTCGGAATACTGGTACAGCCGCAGGAGTTTCCAAGCAGAAATCCGCTTTCAGGACGATGTACCTTACTGCACAGTAAGCCTGTCATATTGCGGTATAGCCGACGGACAGCATCTGCTCCGAGATGGAAGTGATTGCGTGCATAGGTGGTCAGCATTACATCCACATTGGCAGCAAACGGAAAGCCGTCATATCCGGTCACAGCAACATCATCTGGTACACGTATGCCCTCTGCTTGCAGTGATTTAATGAGTGACATTGCCATTATGTCGTTGCCGCAGACAACTGCCTCCGGCATGGGCAGCTCACCGGAAAGCAGACGATTAGCATAGGCGACGGCAGAATCATACCAGAATGTGCCGTAGGCATAATAGGTCTCATCATAATGCAAGCCATGCTGCTCCATCATATCTTGCCAGGCACGCAGTCTTGTCTGCGCCTGAAAACTATCCTCTGGACCGGTCAGACAATAAATTCTCCGGTAGCCGTGCACTTCAATCAGATGTTCCACAACTTTGCTGAAATCATCGTAGTCATCATACTGCGTGCTATCAAACACAGGATGCTCCCGTTCATCCACTGTCATGATAAATTTATTGGAATCCAGCAAAAGCTGTTCGATCTGTGTAATTACTTCGTTTCCCATGGTGGTGTCATCCTTGACGTACAGGAAACCATCGAAATCCTCGGAAGCGATCAACTGGTAGATCTCTCGTTCGGCAAGTCTGTGTTCTGGTGTGCTGTTGATAAAATGTACCAGCGGCGCTAATACAATGACATCACAGCCGCACACCCGTGCCTGTGCGATTGCCCCGCGGACGATATTTCGCATGTGATTTCTTGCTAAAAGTGAAGTCACAATCCCAATCAATGGTCTTTGGTGCATCATCTATCCCTCCTGACCTTCAAAAGTGTTATTATACTATTATATCATATTTGTCTACATAAATCAAGACAATATTACAGTGAGATGTGCTTTATTGTAAATTTGTTTTTGAGATTTATACGATATTCAATTGACAGCCGCTATAGCAATGGTGTACAATATTATTATACGATTTCTCATATTTTATGCTAATATATCACATGTATGACGTAATCAAAGGGGGGTATGAAGAACAGAAAGAAACTGGCTGCTGTACTGCTTGTGAGCGCACTGTGCTTGACACCTCTGAGGGTAAAGAACTTGACATCCGGATATGAGGTAGGTGACAGGGTCAGAATGGATTCCTCCATACCGGTGATATTGTAAGCTATGGAACATCCAATTTCGCCGGATATGATTCATGTGGGAATCAGACAATTGATACAGGTTACGAAATCACCATTGGCGACTTCTCCAATGGCCAATAAACACAACTGTAAACAAAGTTTTCATAGGAGGAAATATGATTCAAATGAAAAAAGTAATTGCCACCGGATTAGCATCGCTGCTTTGTCTGGGGACAGTATTCACAAAGCCTGACATGTCTATTAAAACAACTGATTTGACAGCAAGTGCTGCGTCAGAAATTACACTTTCAGATTTACCGGAGGAATATCAGTATGCGGCAGATTGGATATGGAATAATCGAATTCTCGGAGAAAAGTCAGTTGAGGCATGGGATACGATCTATGATCAGATCGTTGCCGGTGACGGAACGCTGAATTATGTCATAAAGTGGCATTCATACAAGACTATCACATTGCAGCAAAGGCAGAATCTTCAGCAAGTTTTGGAAACAGCAGTCAACGAATGGACTAACTGGCTTGTTGGCTATGATGATTGGCCTTATGAACATGTTAATGTAAAAATTATTGGCTGGGCGGTGCTTGATGAAAGTTGTCTGCTTGACAGGCAGTCTTATGAAACGGTTTATACATCCACTATTCCATATGACAGTTCTTCTGATATTTCTTCTGGCATGGGCAATTCAACTATTCCGACTATTGAACCAATTGCACCGCCAGAACTTTTCAGATATGACCACTGGGCAGATAAGAGTTATGAATATCCCGGCGGCTATGAAAACCGTTATGATATGTATCTTCAAGCAACACAGGGATTGATTGACATCGGCGGCTATGGCTACTATTGGGGGCAGCAACTTTCGGATAATGCTGTACTTGGTCTTAGTGACGGTACTACAAGCGTACATATTCTCCTGCACGAAATGGGACATGGTTTCGGGCTTACTGATTTTTACGGCGGCGAAGGTGAAAGTGACGGATTCCCACCAGGAGGCTTTCCCGGAGGCGGTACATCCATCATGATGGCTGGTTCCTCTTCCGTAATCACAGATTTTGACGGTTGGTTCTTCCGCTATGTATGGTCGAAAATTAAGGAGGAATCAGGCAGATTTGACCTTTCTGAATCTCCTCAGACGACGACAACAACTGCAATAACAACTACTTCAACCAATCCAGTAACTACTACAGTTACAACGACTGTTAAGCCCATTAACCCCGGAGAAAATGAAACGGCTTTACATGTTACATATGACAGTAGTAACAATTATTGGCTGGTTGATACTAACGGAGCTTCTCATATAACCATTCAGGCGCAAGGACTTCCATATGCAGCCCTCAGCGGTATTTACGGATACTGGGATAACAATTCCCAAAAGTGGATACAAAACAATTGGATGATGCCGGATAGTCTTGGACCTGAGGGTATCAGCTCGTTTACCGTTGATATACCTGAGGATGAGTATACAACCCAGATTCAGATTCAGATTCATTATTACGCGCAGTGGGACAACGATGCAAATGATATGGCAGATAAGGATCCTACAGGCGTATTGTTCTCAGCTGTTGGAAGCGGTAAAGCTCAGATTGTTACAACACCTGTAACTACTACGATAACAACAACCACAACCACAACTACAACTACCACAACTACCACAACCACAACAACAACTACTACCGTTCCTGTTACAACAGATCTGCTTACCACTACAACAAAAACTCCTAGTATTACCAAACTGCCCGGAGATGTAAATGATGATGGTATATTCAACATTTCTGATGTTGTAATGATGCAGAAGTGGCTTCTGGGCATTGGCAGTTTAACCGATTGGAAGGCTGGAGATCTGTATGGAGATGGCAAAATCAACGCATTTGATTTGTGCATGATGAAAAGAATGCTTATCAACAGTTAACGCTTCTCTCTATCTGAACAATAGGAGAGATTGGGTTTATTTTTAATTTAAAGGAGGATCTCATGATGTTCAAACGAAGAAGATTAGCGGCAATGGCAGCTGCAATAACGGTTATTGTGAATGGCACAGGAATACAATTGTGCAGTCCATCACTTGTTTCAGCGGCCGAAGAAAGCGAGAGCATTTCACGCATCCGGGTGGACATTAACAAAAATGATGGCAGAAAAGCATCCTATGCTAAAAATGCAAATAACTGGATACTTGTGGACGGTGCCTCTCCTGCATACGAGCTAAACGGCATTACTTTTCAACTCTCCAATGGTGGAAGCGTCGGCGGAGACGTAACAGGGACAAATAACAAAAAGCTTCAGCTCCAAAGCCTACAATATCCATATTTGACAATGGATGGTGCTAAGATTAAAGACGGTGACGATGGAGGTGTCCTAAAGTTAGAGATTAGTGGACTTTCAAATGAGAATCATTCTTTGCAAATGTGGCACTGTAATACGGATGGTTATACCAACAGCAATCTGAGTATTTCTGTGAACGGAAAGAAAGTGCTTTCTGGAGTGAACTGTCCCACAAATGTAAAAGATGAGAAAGATGCAGGTATCTCTTATGTCACTTGGAGTGGCAGCAGTGTTACTATTCTCATTACACCGGAAGGCGGCGGCACTCAGGACGTTGCATGGCTAAACGCTTTTGAGCTTGACGGAAGTGATCCTGTAAACGGCGTATCCAGAATGTATCCGGACGACCAGTGCGCTCATCTTGATACATCAAAGGGACTTTCATGGACAGCAGGCGAGAATGCCCAGTCCCATGATGTCTATATAGGAACAAATTATAGTGAAGTTTTTAATGCTGACCACAATTCCAAGGAATTCAAAGGCAATCAGACTGCCACTACATATTCCCTTGACGACAGCTATTCATCTATTCCGACATATTACTGGCGTATTGATGAGGTAAACAGTAGTGGAATAGTCAAAGGTGCTGTTTACTCGTTTCAGGTGAACCGCCTTGCATTCCCGACAGCTGAGGGCTATGGACGTTTTGCAAGAGGCGGAAGAGGCGGATATGTTTATCATGTAACCAATCTCAACGATTCGGGAGAAGGTTCTCTCCGTTACGGACTTGAAACACTGAAGGGCGCAAGAACAATTGTATTTGATGTAGGCGGAGTTATTTCTCTCAACAGCGTTCTTTGTATACCGGACGATGGCGGTGATGTTTATGTTGCAGGACAGACTGCTCCCGGCGACGGTATAACCCTTATCAATTATACTTTCGGTGCCATGGGTTCAAAAGATGTAATAATCAGAGATATAAGAACCCGTGTAGGTGATGTCAGCGGAAAATCAATGGGCGGAATGGGGCTTGGAAGCTGTGATAATTCTATCATTGACCACTGCTCCATATCATGGGGAACTGACGAAGGTTTCTCATCACGAAGTGCGGCAAATATTACATTTCAGTGGAGCATTATTGCTGAATCACTTAACAACTCAGTTCATTATAACGCAGACGACCGTAATGATGTTGAACGTCATGCTTTTGCAGCATCTATCAGCGGTTACACAGGTAGCTTTCATCACAATCTTCTGATTCACAATACAGGCAGAAACTGGTCGCTGGCAGGTGCTATGGAACAAGATGCAGTTACTTACGGCGGTCAGCTTGATATCCGAAACAATGTAGTCTATAACTGGCAGGAAAGAACTACTGACGGAGGCGTTCGCAGACTTAATTTTGTAAATAACTACTACAAGGCAGGACCAGTCAGCAATACTAATATGCACATAGTTTCCATTGACGGAAATGAACTGAATACAAGTGATATGCAAAAAATGTATGTTTCCGGAAATGTAATGGCTGATATAAAAGGGAATCAGCTCCTAAAAGCTACTGATGATGCATGGGCACAGGGCAAGGCTGTATCCGGAGGTAAAAATTCAACTGAACAGGACGTAAGAAGTGATACACCTTTCTTTGAGTCTTATGTAAATACACAGTCTGCTGAAGAAGCATATGATTCAGTAATCACAAACGCAGGAGCAAATACGCCTGGTTTTGACTATCTGGACAGCCGTTATCTGACAGAGGTTAAAAACGGAACTTACACTTACAAAGGAAGCAAAGACGGTTTGCAGGGTATCATCGATAGCCAGGAAGATGTTGGAGGATATCCGACAAACAGCACATTTAAGGGAGGTACTGCGCCTAAGGACACTGATCAGGATGGTATGCCTGACGCATGGGAAACTGAGCATGGTCTGAATCCCAATGACGCTTCTGACGGAGCAATAGTGTCTCTTTCCGGAGATGATTACACCAACCTTGAAATGTACCTCAATGAACTTGCAGGAGACCCGGTTGAATATAACGGAAACATTACCCGTGAACCTATAACAGGAAGTCTCATCAAGAGCATTGATGTTAAGGATACCACTTATTACAGCAGCTGGGCAATAGATACAAGTCTTGAAATTGGTGATAAGGTATTTGGTGACAGAACAATTGAAAAGTCAGCTTATTCGGAAGTGCCGAACAAATACCAGGGTGCTGAACATGTTCTTACTCCTTGTGATTCAAAAAATTCAGAAAAAGAACAGGCAGAACTGACCGCCGCTGAAGATATCACAGTATTTGTGGGCTTTGATACAAGAATAACTTCAATACCATCATGGGTCAATGGCTGGACAAAGGAAACAGAAACTATTAAAACCTCTAACGGCATTACTTTTGAAGTGTATTCCAAAGATATAAAGGCAGATGAAACAATAACTCTTGGATCCAATGGTCAGGCAAATGGTGTTGTAAACTATATTGTACTCGCAGCAAAAGAGAACATTTCCTCGCCCATTATTCTTGGAGACCTTAATTGTGATGACTGTGTCAATGTTTTCGATTTAGCAATGTATAAGCAGTACATACACGGTACAAGAATTCTTGAGGGTCAGGCACTGGCTAACGCTGATATTAACAATGATGGTAACCAAAACATTGCAGATTTGATTCTTTTGCAAAAATTTTTGTTGGGAAGAATTAAAAACTTTAATAATTAAGGTTGATATCAATGTTCCCAAACACGATATACATATCTGCGGTGTATGATTTGCAACAAATTAGAAAGCAGCAATATTCATCTTGAAGTCTGGCGATTATAGCTGCTTTTAATATTTTATAAAAAGGAGGTGGAAGTTTGAAAAAAATACTAAAGAGAGGAGCGGCAGCATTGCTTGGTGTTATTACAATGCTGTCAGTTCCATCAGGAATCAGTTTGAATAAAAATACTCCGACAGTTGAAGCTGCTTCTGATAAAATACTTGCCTTTCCCGGAGCCGTTGGAGGAGGAAAATACTCCACAGGCGGACGAGGCGGAGAGGTTTATCATGTGACAAATCTCAATGACAGCGGAACAGGCTCATTCCGTGATGCTGTCAGCAAATCCAACCGCATTGTCGTGTTTGATGTCAGTGGTACGATTGAACTCAAAAGCAATATTCTCTGCCAGAGCAATGTTACGATAGCAGGTCAGACTGCTCCCGGCGGTTCGGGTATCACACTGAAAAACTATAAAATGGGGATGTCTGGAGACAATATTATCTGTCGTTACATCAGTTCTCGTCCAGGCCCCTATGCCTCAACAAGCTCCGGTAATGATGCCTGGGGAGGAGCAGCAGGCTCAAACTCCATTATCGACCACTGCTCCATGGGCTGGACAACAGACGAGCAATGGGGACTTTATTCAAATAACATGAACTATACTGTTCAGTATTCTGTAATAGGTCCGGCTGACTCATGGGGCGGTCATAAAAAGGGACTTCATGGCTTTGGTCTCATGATGGGTAAGGGCAATCTCACCTTTGACCATAACCTGATCATACACAATGTATCAAGAAACTTTCGTGGAAAGGTTCAAGGTACATATACCGCAGACTTTACCAATAATATCATCTACGACTGGGGTTATCAGACAGCATATGGTACGATAGGGCATCTGAATTATGTCAACAATACCCTCAAAGCAGGAAACTCTACGACCGGTGGATATCACTGGATGAATGTCGACAGCAGCACGTCTCCTGAAAACTTTAAGGTGTACTGTGACGGCAATCGTCTGATAAACAAAGACGGCTCACTTCATGATATCACAAACGACAATTGGTCGGGCGTTTCTGTCAAAACAAGCATAGGTATTACCAAGGATGATCTTTATTCTTCAACACCTTTCCAAACCATTATCAATGGTACAGATGTTTCCTCCGTAAATGATGTCGAATCTGCGGAAGCCTCATACGAGCACGTTGTCAGCTTTGCTGGAAACGGTATTGCTCCGGAAAAGCGTACTGCCATTGACCGCCAGTGTGCTGATGAGACCAAAAACGGCACCGGTTCATGCAGTGGTACTTCTGATTATGACTCTACTCAGACAGATCTTGACAAGTACAATATTCAGTGCGGTGTGACCTATGAATATCCGTCGGCTGTCCTTACAAAAACGATTACAGATACCGACAATGACGGAATGCCAGACGAATGGGAACTTGCAAGAGGACTCGATCCCAATGATGCTTCAGACACAAACGGCGATTACTGCGGTCAGGGATATACTAATATCGAGTACTATATCAATGACCTTACAGTAGACTCATTTCCAGAGGGTGTGGTTACACTTTCGCCAGAAACAACACAGGTTGAACCGGTTTCAGCATTTGAAACGATTGAGGCAGAAAATTTTGACGAGCAGAGCGGTGTTAAGACCGAGGACTGCTCTGAGGGTGGACAGAACATTGGCTATATCGAAAACGGCGATTATGTCATGTTCCGCAATGTGGATTTTGAGGACGGCGCAAAAAGCTTTATCGCCCGTGTTGCAGGCGGTCAAGAGGGCTGTGCAATCGAAGTCTATGTTGACAGTCTCGACGGCACACCAATAGCAAAATGCAGCATTCCGTCCACAGGCGGCTGGCAGGACTGGACTGATGTTTCCTGCAATACTGCCGCAGTCACCGGCAAGCATACGCTTTATCTGAAATTCACAGGCGGCGAGGGTTATCTTTTCAATATCAACAATTTCGTCTTCGGACGTGAGGCAATTCCGCTGAATGGCAAGCTGATAAATAATCTCATAGTCAACGATTCTGAAAACAGTGCAGATTGGTCGATAAGCGAGGGCATGGCAAACGGTTCGCTGATTTATGGCGACAGAAATTTTACCGCTTTGAACCTTCCGGCTGAATTGGATGGCGCAGAATATATAAAGACTGCCTGTGATTCTAAAAACTATACGGATACGCTCGGTACTTTTACTGCCGGCGCAGATATTTCTATATACACTGCGCTGGACACAAGAGTAAACCCAGTTCCGGACTGGCTCAGTCAGTGGGAGAAAACGTCACTCTCCTTTATAAGCTCAAATGATGTTACCTTTGAACTGTACAAAAAGAGTGTCAAAGAGGGTGAAACTGTCACTCTCGGCAGTAACGGACAGTCTGCAAACTGCGTCAACTATATTGTGCTTGCAATGACTGAAAAGGAAATGGTCAAAGGAGATGTCAATGCAGACGGAGTGTTCGATGTTGCTGATGTTGTCATGATGCAGAAATGGCTGCTATGTGCAGGTGAATTAACCGACTGGAAAGCAGGTGATTTATATGGAGATAACATGATAAATGCATTTGATTTATGCCTTATGAAACAAATGCTGAAGGAGAGTATATCATAAAATTGCACCAAAGAATAACAAATATGATCGTTGTAGTATTAATGAGTCTGCCTGTTATTCCAATTAAAGAAATTATGACTGACTCTCCACAGTTGATTGTAACAGCGGCTGATATTGCTTATCCAGTGCAGGAATTTCGCATTGCAGTCAACGGCACAAACCACAATTTGAATATGTACAACAGCAAAAATAGATTTTACTTGAATTCGTGAACGCTGGGCGGCAAAGATAATGAAAAATGGTGTCTGATACGAATCCCATATTAACCTGCTGAAGAAAATGCTGCTATCATTTTGTCACTCTGTGCCCCCCCTCCTCGCCCTTGCTAGGCGACAGTCTGCCTGCGGTTGGGCGTCATGACCCACAAAATGCTATCTGGAAATTTTTAACAAAACGATGTGAGACTAGTGGAAAAGGTCGAATTATTCTGACCAAACTATTTTATATTGTTTGATTTTTCTGTCTCAATAATCAGGGATAGAAATCAAAATAAATCAAGGAAATCTCTGTATAGAGTCCAATTACCATGTTCCAATTTCCAAAAATGAGGAGTTGAATGTACTTATGTACAGACGACTCCTTGTTTTTATGATATGGAATGTAACATGTAGAATTTCAAAACAATTCCAAAAGATATATTGTACCCTTACCCGTACCCTTACGCCAATAAAAAAGCTTTGGAAATAACGGAAATAATGGTATGAGCGCCGTAAAAAATGACGCATTTTCGTAGAAAATGATGTGTATTGAAACGGTAAAAAATGAAATTCTGATTCTCATAACCCGAAGGTCGTTGGTTCAAATCCAGCTCCCGCAACCAAACCAAAAGAACATTCGCGCAAATGAAATAATCGGAGGTGCAACTTGATTATTTGTTTGCTTGAATGTTCTTTTTTATGTTTTTCAGCGAAAATGCTTAAAAAATATCGCATCATCTCGACTTTTTCTTTATAAATCAAAGTCTGTGGAACAACCAGGAAAATGCAGTTGCACGCCAATTCCGTAGAATAGATGCATTGTTTTTCCTGCATTTATTACCCTCAAAACAGAAAAATACATCTACCGTACATCTACCGATGAAAAGTAATTGAAAATTTCAGAATTCTATGGTATAATAAAAAGGACAAGCGAGTGGAAGTCGCTTGCCCCTTTTGTTATATCTCCATAGGAGAATGATAGGTTATTTTAACGGCACATAATCTGTATCAATCACCTGTGATGAATTTTGATTGGGCTGCGTAAAATCTACGGTTACTGTAGTTGATACATTGACCCTCATATCACATGGACAACCGGTCTGCTGCATTCTGCTCATAGCAGCCATACCAATTTTTGTGTATGCCGTCTTGTCCTGCGCAGAAACGCCTTCAAAATTCTGTACTGCCTGCTGCATCTGATCGAGATCGGTGTGCTGGTCTGCACGAATCACCAGATTGCGGCTGCAGTCAATTTCAAACAACGGCCTGTCTACAGATTTTGCTGTAGGATACTGTTGAGAAACGGATTCCTCTGGTGCAGTCTCCTGCTGCGCCAGTGAAGTATTTCTCATCTGATTGGGATAAGGCAAGTTGACTGCCCCTGTATTTCCCGAAGTCATACAGGTATAGTCTGGCTGGCTTCCCATGGGCATTGGCTGTGGGATATAGCCAAAAGGTATTGGTGCAGGATAATCCTGCGCCTGGAAAGTTGGAAAAGCGTTTTGTGCTTTTTGATTCATATTCATTTTCATTTTCATGTCCTCCTTACTTGACTCCGCTTGAATCTCGGGAACGATCTCTTCTTTTGGAATGCTGTTTTGATTTCTTTGCAGCTGTTCCTCCATAAATATCGGATCTTCCTCTGCTGGAATATCCGGAGAAATATCTGTATTTAACTCAATACCCTGATATACAGGCATTTGCTCCGGCGGCTCCAGAAAATCAAAACCATCCTCCGACGTGTATGGCTTGGAATCGACCATGTCATGACAGCACATCTGGATGATGTCAATATCATGCTTCTGAAAGATTTTGTTGCAGAATCCTTTGAACGCGTTCAATTTTGACGGGCTTTGAGAAAATTTCTTGCCGGTCATAAATGAAACAGAGTTCAGAAGAAAATGCAGATGTGTATGTGCCGTATCCTTATGTACTGCAAAGGTACTCTGATAGTCCTTGTAGTAGTCGGCAATTTCTGCTCCGATCTGCATACATAATTCATTCGTCAATTTCTCCTCTGGCGTGAGGGATACCACAAAATGTTCCCCTTGTTTGCCGTGGGTTTTGTGGTAAACTTTTTTCACTGCCATCATGTCCGAGATGGGATGTTTGCAAGTGCAGCCCCTGCTGTTTACCAGTGTACCGTCCGCTGTCTTTATGGGATCGGAAATGTACTCATACATATCCTCAATATAGCGTCGGTTATCATTAGCACCGTTCACAAATTTCACCAGCGACATTATGCATCCTCCTCATCATTGGAACGGATATCTGTCAATTGCTCTGAAACGGCATTAAATGCTTCGATCAGCTCTTCCATACTCTGAAGCAGGCTGAGCGTATACTTATTGGACAGGACTCCATTTTTCTGCGCATTTTGCAGTTCAATGTGAATCTGAACCAAGCTTCTTGCAATTTCACTGCCCGAGGCAAGAACCAGGATTTTTTTGTCACTTAAAGCAAGTGTCCGGACAAAATCGCTGACATTCATTCCATGGTATTTTGCACTTTCTTCCACCTTCATTTTTTCAGGTTCGGAAAGACGTATTTCAATTTTCTTATTTCTTGTTTCAGCCATTATCTGTTTCCTCCGTTACATCCTGACATTCGCGAATCTTGCTATGCATGTCCTTACTGATTTTTTCTGTCATGACGGGAATTTCAGGTTCAGTCTCCTGTACCGTTGTTCCTTTGAAGCGAATCCCACAGAAACCGTTTACATATTTTCCATTGTACAATACTTTCTTGTACTGGATTTTCTTGCTGAAATTCTTGATGCCTTTGTAAAAACCGTTTCTGCCAATGGGCGGCATATCGTTTTCTCTGCACCAGGATTCATAAGTGTGTGATAACACAAGGGAAGAGATAGATCCGTTTGTATCCAGCACGCAGGATTCCTGCAGAAATTCTTCAACACTGTGAAGCTCCATTCTTTTGTGTGCAATCATTTCCTCTGCTTCCTGTGACATGCAGAAATCATATCTGGATTGCACAAACGCTTTCAGCGTGTCAACAGCCATCGAAAAAATCACATCTTTTTCTGCAATCAATTTCTCCTCCAGCTCCGGATCCTTCTGTTCATCCGGAATGGCTCTTGTGAAGGGGAGGATGACCAGACGGTCATAGACCGCATCATCCGGATGTGCGAAATTCAAGTCGCAGTTGCTTGCAAAAATAAACTTGAGCGTCGGCAGAAAATCCTTGCTGTTTTCATACAGATTGCGGCCTGTTGTCTCTTCACAGGAAATCAGGCTCTTAAAGCTGTCCTCAAACTTCATGGGTTTGTTGCTGTTGTCTCTTGATATGTTGATGCGCTTGCCAACATATTTTGCTTTGGACTGTTGATTCGACATGGTGTGAAACGGTTCATGAGAAGCCAGGTCTTTTCCAACCACGGTTTCCATGAGGTTCAGCCATGTGGATTTTCCGGTTTTCCCTAAACCGATCATCAATGCCGCTTTTCTGCCCTTCGTCAAGGAAGAACAGCAGTATGCCGTTGTACGGAGCAGACAATTGAGATTTTCCATGCCGATGCTGGTTTCCACATATCTTTTGAAAACAGGCGCATCGGATAACTGGCGGTCTGGGATATAGTTGAAGTTCAGCATATAGTTGAAACAATATCGAATGTCATGCTGCAGCAGTTCTTGCTGCATGATGTCAAAAACACCATTGGTAACATGGAGCAGATATTGATTCTCAAAGAACTTTTCTTCCATGTCACGCTGTAATTCCGGCAGGAAAACCAACCGCTTATAACACTCTTTGATTGCTGAACTGGAAACGATCAGCCGTGAAGAGGGGGAGAGCATGGTGAAAATGACTGCATATGCTTCTTCTTCATTGATGCTATGATAATAGTCGTTACATCTCATATACGGTTTTGCATTGTCAAAAACCAGCATACCTGATGTCATCATGGCATCTGTTAATGTTTCGACCATTCCTTTTCGTTCAGGAATTTCAATAGAGGGAATGGCTTTGCAATATTCCTGTATTGTTTTCATATTCATAAGAAAAACTCCTTTCAATTTTGTGATCCAGTCTGACAGAGAAGGATCTTGAATTTATACATATATGTGAATATCAAATGGCAGTTGGGAAGTATCCCACTGCGATATTCATAAGCTGAAATGAGATTCAAATTAAGCCTCTTTTTTCAGCAGGCGCTGCACTGTTGCATGTAGGTTTCCCATTGCTGTATAATGGCTCTGCAAATCTGTATGCACATAGGTACGGGCTGTAAAGTCTGTACTATAATGTCCCAGCAGTGTGCTGATGGATTTGAGATCCATTCCATCCTTTAAGGAAGTAGATGCAAAGGTGTGCCTCAGTGTGTGCGGCGTTATCTTTCCGGATAGTCCAGCTTTTTCTACCATTTCCTTGAACCATGTTCGGAATGTCGTAGGATCAATCGCTTCCCCGATCTCATTGGAAATGAAATAGGGGTTGTCTTTGTACAAGCCAAAACTCCCTGCAGCTGCATGTTCCTGTCTGGCAATATGGAGCTGTAATGCGCTGAGGACTTCTGGCAGCAATGGAACTTGCCTTACAGAGTTTTCTGTTTTGGGATCAGAAACCCGCAGGATGGTTTTTGCTTTGCCGGAGGCACTAAAATCCGTGACTCTTTGCAGGCTCTTCCGGATATTCAGATAGTCAATGCCATTTTCTATCTGCAAGCTGTCCCGGCGAAGCGCACGCAATTCACCGATACGAATACCGGTAAAGAGCAGCAGAATCATGCCGATTTCCCAGCGCTCTCCATGACATGCATCCAGCAGCGATTCTTGCTCTGCATAGGAAAGACAACGCATTTCCTTTTTCGGGATTTTCGGAAGTTCAACGTAATCAACCGGACTTGACCAGATGTATTGATTTCCGACGGCTTGTTTTAACGCTTTGTGGAGCATCTGAAAGATGTTCCGGATGGTTTTGGCGCTTAGTCCGCCGCTACCGTCCAATTTTCCATTCTCTTTGAGAAATAGAACAAACTCCTGCAAAGCATTTGTTGTGAGCTTATCCAGAGGTATTTCAGCAATCCTGTGCTGCTGAATGTGCTCCAGATAAGTCATATAATTCATTCTGGTGCTGTCCCGGATGTTGATGCAATAGGCCTTTAACCATTGATGCAGCCAGTCGATCAGCCTTGTGTTGGAGTCAAGGGTGACTCGTCCCAACATGATCGAATTGCGCATGGTTGTCA
The DNA here is from genome assembly GCF_937915125.1 of uncultured Ruminococcus sp. Lineage (GTDB taxonomy): Bacteria > Bacillota > Clostridia > Oscillospirales > Ruminococcaceae > Ruminococcus_C. The sequence continues at coordinate 16,258 of NZ_CALDMP010000016.1, forward strand.
GCCAGTCAGCACATTCCTTTCTGGTTTTTGCATAGAAATACTTTCTTTTGCGCTCGCCAGAGGGATATGTCACCCAGATCGCAGCTTGCCACTTGCCATCTTTTCGTTTTACGATGGTGCCCTCGCCGTTTCCTTTTTTGGACATACTATCATCTCCTAAAAAATATTAAATTGTCAAGTTGCCAGTAAAAAATATGATTGCAGCATGCATTAACTGCTGTCAATATAATTTTGACTTTTCATGGATAATCCCTCTCATTTCTGGACGATTGTCTGCTCATGGAGCCACAATTGTAGTCCTTGTTTTGGAACTAAGATCCTGCGCCCGATACGGACGTGGGGGATCTGGTTCGCTTTTACCAATGCATATGCTTTGGTGCGTCCGATCCCAAGCAATTTTGCTGCTTGGGGAACGCTATAGCAGATGGAGTGTTGGTTCATGTTCTCACCTCCTGCTCATTCGGAATGATCCCAAAGGGATGAGCTTCTGCATAGGGAACAAAACGGATTTGTTCATAGCAATCTTCCTTTTGGGATAAAAATATGGATTTCACGTTGAATGCAGAGGCATTCTGTGATATAATAGAAGAGGTGGATCTCTTCCTACCTAATATTATGGAGTAGAAGCAGTTGAACGTCAATAGGTAAATAAGTTGCACGAGTTGAAATATAGAGAATAGTGGTTGAAATGTAGAAGATAGCAGTTGAAATATAGAGGAGGGTGAAAAAATGAAACGTTATAGACTATGTGGAGGCATATTTTTCTTGCTTTTAACAATAGCGAAACGCGATAAATCTTCGTTGGATACAGGCAAATCAATTACAGAGAAAGAAATTCTGCAGGAACTTTTTAAAATTCCAACCTTGAAAAAATTGCCACTATCGAAATATGATCCATATAACTATAAAACATGTAAACTTCATGGTAGTGTGAATCTTCAAACTGATAAAACCTGTGAGAAAAATTCGGGAATAGAACTAAAAAAGCGAATGGACAAAGAATATGCTATTTGCCTATCAGAGATGAAGTGCTTTATTGAGAAATATATAGATGTCGAAGGAGAGATGGACAAATGGCTTGTTTATGCTTTACTGGAGTTGATTGAAATCGATGCAACGATTGCAAGTGAGCAACCTTTCTATATTCAAGATAACACCCATCCTGTACCCAAAAAAGATCTTACGACTTTAGACAAGGTCAATCTTCCTGCATTTTTGCTTGGTATTTTTTTATTTGTTCTTACTGAGATCGAAGATAACAAGGTCGGGAAAGAGACATATGAGGAATGGTGTCCAGCAGGAGAAAAACACCGAAGGCGTAAATTTAATTCGACTATAGGGCAAAATCCCAAGCATACTCTTTTGATTGAGTGTATCATACCTGAGAATAGCGAAGATAGCCCAAGCGATGGTGACAAAGCGGAGAGCACAGCAGATACGATGCAGATACAGCGTGCTCCCATTTACGATACAACACTAAGAACAGCAAATGATGCCTTAGATTATGAGAATGCAAACAGCCTCCAGATCTTCCTTTCGCAGGGTCATTACCAGCTTATCATGACAAATCAGGAAATTCACGGAGCGAAACATGTGGATGTTCCATTAGAATGTGTTTTAAGCTATGGAGGAGCTTCATCTGAAATAAAAGAACGCTGCGCAGATCTCTCTGAGGAAAGAATCGCAGAATTATTGACCTATCCGGCTATCATATGTAATGAAAACAATTTTCAAAACGGCAAAACTGATGAAAACCAGCTTGCGATTCTGGCACAGCTTAAAACAATCAAGAAGAGAGAAAATGCTGTACGCCTTGGGTTTCAGCCATTAGCTGCCTTTCTTCAGACGGAACTTAATGAGTACGCAGCAGACTTTGGTTTCAGTTCAGACGGGACGCTTGCAACCTTAAATACACCGCATTGGGTCGTTTGCGAGAAAAATCTCTTCAGAGAGTTTCAAGATGCGGGGATTCCGTTTTGTAGGTATACCTTACTTTATCAAAGCAGCATCCTTAAGTCAGATATTCCCACAGACCAAACTGAATTGCTTGTCACAGATCTTGAAAAGCTCCATATAGGCAGCTACAAAACAATCAACCCATACCTGTCAGTGCCGCATCTTGAAAACGAACAAGTATATCGGCACACTGCTGTCTTTCAATTTAAGAATGTTTATGTTCATGGAAAACGCTTTATCAGGCTTTCTACATCATGGAACGGTATCAGCATTTCAGGTGATCTATCTCCAGAAAATTGGACATCAAAGAGCTATATGAACAATTTTGCGAATGCAGGGAGTGGTAAGATCACCGCTATATTTAAGGTGATTCGTTATGAATCAAATAGCGTTCAATTCTTGCTGTTAATGGAGGTTAAGGATGAGTAGTAAAGATGAAATGAAGCTTGCATATCGCTATGGATATTTTGCTGGCAGAATCATCACTGAAGGTGTTATACATCCCGACTTACAGGTGGAAAATATTGGTTTTGACAAAGACGGCATGGTACTCATTGATTTTGCGGATGCAGAAAAAATACGAATTCCCGATGAGCTTTCAGTTCAGACCATAGATCGATTATCGGCTTCGCTGTTTCCGCTTTTTGATCACTTCACAGGTTACCGCCAAAAAAGCTATGTCTGGGCTGGTTTTTCAGCACGAGGCGGCGTGTTAGCGGATATTATCATGTCGAATTGTCGCAATAATGGATTCACCAGTTTTACTTTTCTTGAAAAGGAACAGCCTATGTCTGTTTTCCACCCTGAAGAGTTGTTGAGCAATCGCACGACAATGGATCTGATCCAGGAGTGGTGCGAGTGTCCGGTTGAAGAGGTGACAGAAAAGAATCTTACCAATCTTTTCGCCTATGGTGACGCTCCTGAAAGAAATGCAATCTCGTCATCAAACCGTTATTATCTTGATAGGCTCTTTTACGCAAGCAGTTTCTTGGAAATACCAGACGACCAATTGCCTGCGTTGCTCGCAAATGCAGGATGCTCTGCATTTCAGCAAGACAAGAAATACAGAGCATATGGATTGTTAAAAAAAGTGTTACCGCTGCTTTCCGGGCAATGGTTACCATTAAAAAAGATCTGCACAAATTGCTTCAATCGCGTTGTACATATGAAAAAATTAACCCCGGAATACAAGAGGATCATTGACGAATATATTGACAGAGACTATTTTGAACTGACATGGCTCTTAGATGATTTGGATTCGATCTCGAAATAGAGAAGAGGTTTTCCACTTTTCCAGTTTTTTTCGAAAAAATAAAATGTGGATTTTGCCATCATCTATAGTGCTGACGATATCCACATTACCTTCAAACACGGCAAGAAGCCATAGCATAATCACATATACGCAAGAAAATGGCTGCCGCACTTTTTATCGTGCAGCAGCCACTCTTTGTGACGTGATTCAATTGGAATGAGATTTCGACATACTTACATTACACAATATAAATTGTCACATATCTAAGGCGTGCAGTTGGAACATGGCTGCCGCCTTATGAACATTCTGAAATGCCCAGTCATCGCTGGAAAGTATAAAATTATTTTTTCACAAGTTCCTGCCTCAGAACTGCCATATCCATGCCGTTTACGGAACCGTTTCCGTTCATGTCGGCAAGCTTCCACTGACTCTTTGTAATGATCTTATTGCCAAGAAGATGTCTCTGGAGCATAACCGCATCGGCCACATTGACAGAACCGTCCATGGTGACATCACCTTGTACAAATTCTGCTGCTTCAAAATTAACCCCGTTTTCTTCTGCATATTTTGCTGCAGCTGAGCCTTCCGAACCGTAAATCGTGGTAGCTTCGTTTATTGACCATCCAAAACCGAGCAAACCTCCCCCACCGACATAGCCGATTGCCTTTTCGCCGATTGTTGTTACGGAATCAGGTACATATACATATTCGAGGTTTTTGCAGGTTGCAAAAGCATAGTCTCCAATGTTTTCCACGCCATCTGGAATGACAATTGATTTGATGGCAGTGTTCGCTAACAAACCATAGGGAATATTCGTAAGGGTCGCAGGAAGTGTTACTTTTGAAAGTGATGTGCAGTCAGCGAAAGCGCTTGCTTCAAGAAGGTCTACAGTATCCGGAATATCCACAGAAGTAAGACTTGTACACCCTGAAAACGCACAGTCCGCGATCTTGTTCAGATTTTCAGGGAATGTCAACTTCTTTATGGAAGAACAGCCCTGAAATGCACCAGAACCGATCTGTAGAAGGGTGTCAGGAAGAACAGCTTCGCGAAGGCTCTCACAATTCAGAAAAGCTCTGTCGCCTATTTTTGTCACACCAGACAAAAGTGTGACATTGACGAGAGAACGACAATCCTCAAAAGCACTGTCGGGAATTGTGGAGATATTTGCGGGAATCGTTACACTCTGGATATTTTCACAGCCGCAAAATGCGCCTGTCCCCATGGATGTCAGGGTGGAAGGCAGAGAAAGCTCTTCGGCATAGGAACAGTTAAAAAATGCATATTCGCCGACAGTCGTGACACCTTCTGGAAGAACGATTGCTGAAAGTTTGTTGCAATCATAAAAAGCAGAGTCCTGAATCGTTTTGAGCGTTGATGGAAAGGTCACAGTGATAAGATTCTCACAAGAATAAAAACATTCTGTTCCGATCGAAGTCAGGCCCTCGGGCAGATCGATTGCACGAAGTGCGCTGCAATACCGGAATGCACATTCACCAATGGAGGTGAGATCTGTTCCAGTGAATATGATCTCATCAAGAGAATTACACTCTTCAAAAGCGTATTCTTCTATGGTTCTGAGAGAAGCAGGCATGGTGATCGTTGTGAGACTGGAACAACCGTTAAAAGCACCATTGCCTATCAATGTCACACTGCTGTCGCTCATGGATACAGAACTAAGGTTTGCACAATCACTAAAAGTACTATCTTCTATTGTTGTCACGCTCTCAGGAATGGTGATTTCAGTAAGAGCTGAACGCCAAAAAGCAGCAAAGTTAATTTTTTTGAGTGTATCCGGAAGTTTTACTGTTGTTACATTGCTATCTTGGAAAACATACTCGGGCAGTTCCTGGATTTCCGCTTGAATGTCTGCCGATGTACAACTGGAACCTTCAAAAGCTGCATTTGCTATTGCGTCTACAGAAACGCTGACGCCCTCTGATAAATTCAAAGAATCTGAAATCTCCCAGTATTCGTCAAGCAATTCTTCAATATCTGTTACTGTGATCGTTTTGGGAACTACCAGTTCCTTGGCGCTTCCGTTATAGCCCGTAATAACAGCACTTTTCAATTTGGTGAGAAGCCTGTAATTAGAATATTCCGTTACCTCTCCTTTTTCGTCAAGAACCTCTCTTGTCTTGTCCTCATAAGCAGCATAGAGCGTATAGACAAGACCGTCCTCTGTTTCTAATTCCTCGAATTCCCATTCGCTCGAAGCGGCCGAGGCTGTAATGGAGCATCCGACAGGGGATGATGGCATGACCGATGCTGCCGGCAGGGTGCCGCCTACTATGCACAAAGCCATAACGGCGGCAATGATTTTGTTCACTTTCATACACAGGAACCTCCTTAAATTCTAGTTGTTTCCATTATTAAGAAACAGTTTTATTGTATCAGAAAAAAAGAAAAAAATAAAGAACCTTTCTTGTGCATTTTGTAAAATCGGACTTTCTGTAATCGATTTATTGCATAATTTTGCAATATTGCCTTATCATGAGCCTTTATGAGCTGGTGCTATGAAGAAGAATATTTCCTTATGGCAATACCTCATAATTTCCACTTGCTGCACATTTTCCAGTTTTCCAGATTTTTTGCAAAAAATAAAAGAGAATCAAGGACAGTGTTTTCAAGTCTTTTGAAGCATCCTGACATTTGCGAATCTTGCTATATTTGTCCTTACAAAAATTGCTTGTCATGACAGGATTTCAGGCTATAATTTTGGGGCTATCTATTACTCTTCCAGTTTTCCAGATTTTTTGCAAAAAATAAATGCAGATAGCAATTGAAGCTGTCTGCATTTACTTTTGCTGTGATTTTATAGGAAGGATTGCATTTGTGCAATTGCTTCTGTTTTTAAGGATTCAGTCACATGGGCATAAGTGTCAAGTGTAAATCCAACATTGGCATGTCCTAAAATCTGGGATAACGTTTTTGGCGACATGCCTGATTCTAAGGCTCTGGTAGCAAAGGTATGGCGCAATCCATGCACATTGATTTCACGAATCTGATGCCGCTTCAGCAAGTTTTTAAAGTCTCTTTGAAAGTCACGTGGATCAATCCAATTTCCGTTGGTAGTAGTGAATACATATTTTGGAGTTGGCAAACCGTTTCGCATCGCTTCCTGTTGCTGTACCTCATGATACCGACTCAGTTTTTCTGCAATTTCCGGTAGCAGGGGAATATTGCGAATAGAATGCGGTGTTTTGGGAATGTCAATTTTCATGACTGTTTTGCAGGTGGCGTTCTGATCTTCATTCTTTACACGATTGATAGCTTGCATCACACGGATATAGCTGCCGTCAGGATGCAGATGTACATTGTCCCAGGACAGAGCCAGCAATTCTCCCATGCGCATTCCGGTGTACAGATCCAGAAGAATTGCCATACCAAGGCGTTCTCCTGCAAGACATTGCTGTAGCTTTTTCTGTTCTTCAACGGTGAAGTATCGCATTTCACTTTTCTTGCGTTTGGGGAGTACTGTGAAATCAGTGGGATTTCGGAGAATCAATCCAAGAGCGACAGCTTGACCAAGTGCTTTATGCAGCATATTGTGTAAGTTACGAAGGGTTTTGGGGCTTAAACCACCCTTACCACGCAGATTTCCATTTTTCAACTTGTTGTTATAGAACTGCTGTAAATGCATGGGAGTCAGGTCACAAAGCTTGATATGACCAATTTCAGGCTGAATATGCTTGTGAATATATGTTTCATAATTTACCAGCGTACTCAGGCGGATTTCATTTCGGGCATAGGTATCAAGCCAAGTGGTGAGCCATGAATAAAGTGTTGTCTGACAAGGCTCCATATAGGTATTCGTTTTGATTTCAGATAATAGCTGATTGACTTTTTCGGAAACTTCCTTTTTGGTTTTTCCATAGAAATATTTCTTCTTTGGTTTCCCATCGGTGCTGTAAAGCGTGACGACACCGCGCCAATGTCCCTGTTTATCCTTGTAAATGCTGCCCTCGTTGTTTGCTTTTTTGCGCATGGTATCACCAACTTTCCACAGAACGAAGTTCTTCTTGCAAGACGGAAGGCTCCATTAAAAAGGCTTCTATCTCATCGTAGGAATAGCCATAGTCCAGCAACTCCATCACTGTATCCGGCTCTACGCCAAAGCAAGTGCACATCTCTAAAATGGTATCCAGTTCGGTTTCATCCTCTTCCAAATCGTATTCCGAGAAGACATAGGGATGTCCCCACCGTTCAAAGCTGAATGTGCGAAAGGAATCCCTTGCCATATTGCCGAAGCGGTTGATGGAGAGAATATCGCCGGCATCTGTGGCAATGACTGCATAGGGATAGTGACTCAGCCCGCATGCTTTCAGTGCATGATTTATGATGGACTGTGTAGAAGCGTAAACATATAGCCCCAATTCTTCGAAGAGAATCAGGTGCATAGGGCTGGAACCTTTGACGAAATACAGCGTATTCTTCTCATCCAGCAGGGTAAATGCGAAGCTGCCTTCTACAGCTTCTGCCGTAGCTTTCAGGGATTCAAAATCCAGTTTTCCAGCCTGCTCTAGCAGCTGCACTGCTACATAGCTGTCTGTTTCTATTTTTGTGGCAGGGAGTTTCTTTTCTTTTCGCAAGTCTCTGTCGTTGTACAAAACGCCGTTGTGAGCAAAGGCAAATTCTCTTCCGGCATAGCCACGGAATGGGTGGTTATTGTAGTTGAACTTCTGATTGCCCTGCGTGGTCAGGCGAGTGTGTCCCATAACAGCAGTCGTTCCATACGGCACACGGAAATGAACTTTATGGGCAGGCTTCGGACGCTTGAATATAGTAATCCTGTTGTTACGGACATAGGAGATGCCGCTTGCATCTGTACCACGTTCTTCCGCTGCATTGGCGAGAGATTGAGTCAACCTTTGCAGTAGGCGAGGGGAAACCTTTCCCTTATAGTCCAGCCATCCAAATAATGCACACATCTTACATCTCCTCCTCTGCGGTGATTTCTTCATTGACGTACAGGCGACGCTCTTTCAGGTACTGGATTAATTCCGGTTCGTTAATGGTTGTCATAAAAGCCGACCAAGAAAGTCCTTGCATCTCCTCATCCGACAAAGCAAAAGCCACATCACAGATGCGGTTGACCATCTGCAATGTGGCAATGAGGGTATTGTATTTGAGCGTTCCACGGAACATGCGGAATTCGATTGTGGCGTGGTTGCACAGGTTTACGGCGGAGTATCTCCCATAGGATTCCTTTGCTTTGTCGAGAATTTTCTTTGGCGTGGATTCATAGCCATAGCGGGCTGCCCAACGGTTCATGGCAACTTCGGAACGTCTGGAAAACCGGAGCATTTCATTCCAATGCTGCTCTACAAAGTAGAGAATGCGGGAGATGGTTTCCTCCTGTCGTTCCCGTGTCTCTCCAAGGCTTTTTCGATTGACATGGACGTGCAATCCGCAGGTAGATGTCTGGTGAGAACGATAACCAAGGTGGATGCATTTGCGGAGAATATCCTCCCAGCAGTATTCCTTATGGTAGTCCAATGTCATGGGATGGGTGACGATCTCCATGCCGTCATTGAGACTGCCGTCGGATTTGATGTAAATGCAGTCATCTGAATCATTGCCAATGTTGAGAATACGCTCCGCATAATCACTGTCCTTGCCGGCAACATCAATCTCCAGTTCTACACCGAAATAACGGTTGCCATTGCCGTAAAAGATCGGGTCGGGCTTGTAGCCGTAATCGTGGATATATGTATCCGCAAGCTCTTCAAAGCAGGATTCGCAGTAGTAGTTATCGTTGTGGCTGTAGACATCGTTCATGTGTACCAGGCAATCACAGTTTGTGCAGCGTGTGTAGTGCTCTTCATAGCAGTGCTGGCAGAGAGTGTGGTAATCGTCTCCGTAGATGTCATCATCGTAGATCAGCGCACCGCATTCATCGCAGGTGCTGCAATATTGCTCTACACAGTCCGTGCAGACAATGTCCTCGCCTACTATGCTATAGTCGTCAGTGTCAATGGGTGCTCCGCAGTGGGAGCAGTACAGTTTGTTTTCTTCCATTTTGCGTTCCTCCAGATAATAAAAATTGCCGTCCCGGATGAATCGAGACGGCGTTTGTTTTGGGTTAATATTCTTCTGCCAACAGCATCGTGCAATGGTCGCCATCATCTATGACATAGATTTTGGCAGTGACGGGATGGGGCAAATTCAGCAGGTATTCTCTCTTGAATTCCGGCTGTTCCTGCTCATGAATAACGCTTTGCATCTCTCGGCAAATAGAAAGCCGAAAGA
>NZ_CALDMP010000017.1 GCF_937915125.1 uncultured Ruminococcus sp.
TGTGAAATATGACGGAAAAGATGCAAGCATATGACGTGCAAAGCCGTCAGGCGCTTTTTGTGCGGTGTTGCCTTGATAATATCATTTTCCGATCTGCTGCGTATACTGCACCAGATTCCCGATACAGGCTTCAAACTCCACACCGTACCAGGGCGCCTGATCGTGGGGCAGGGTGTGAAGATCGTCTATAGTTGCCTGAATACAGTCTACTGTAAAGCGAATGGCAATGGAAAGTGCCTCCTGTATCGAAGCACCCCGAACCAGTGCGCCGGTCAGGACGCTGGCGAAAATATCTCCGGTGCCGTGCATCTGCTCCGGGACATGTTCCCGGAATGCGCTGTAGAACTGCCCGGTTTTGCTGTCGTAAGCGACAGCACCGTGATGGCTTTCGTCATAGCGAACGCCAGTAATCACAGCAGTGGAGCACCCCAGTTCCGTCAGACGGCGCAGATAAGACCGGATATCAGCTTCTGTGTAGGTTTCGGGATAGGGGATATCCAGCAGCAGGGATACCTCTGTGAGATTGGGGGTAATGACATCCGCTTTTCCGCAGAGCTTCCGCATTTCCAGGACGAAATCCGCCGTAAATCCGGCGTACAGCTTCCCGGCATCACCCATGACAGGATCTACCACAATGGTGGTACTGTCACTGCGGAAGGTGTCGAAGAATTCTGCAATGATCTGTACCTGTTCCCGTGAACCGAGATAGCCCGTGTAAATTCCGTCGAAGTGCAGCTTCAAGCCGTTCCAATGGGCAGCGATCTTCGGGATATCCGCAGTCAGATCCCGGAAAGTGTACCCTGTGAATCCTCCAGTATGGGTGGAGAGTACAGCGGTAGGGATCACTGCCGTTTCCACGCCCATGGCGGAGATCAGTGGGAGCGCTACTGTAGAAGAGCACTTCCCGAAGCAGGAGATATCCTGAATGGTGACAACTCGTTTCAACATAATATGTTTACGCTCCTTTGGACGTCTTTTGGGCATGGCGTTTGATGGCTTCAAAGCTCTCAGCACTAATGACGTGTTCCATGCGGCAGGCATCTTCTGCCGCTGTTTCGGGCGAAACACCCAGTGCCACCAGCCAGGTGGAGAGAAGGGTATGGCGTTCGTAGATGGTTTCTGCAATAGTACGCCCGGACTCTGTCAGGGTGATCTCGTTGTTCTTACTGACGGCAATATATCCGTTTTCCCGAAGATTTTTCATGGCAACGCTGACACTTGGCTTGGAAAAAGAAAGCTCGTTTGCAATATCAATGGCGTGTACACTTCCTTGTCGGTTGGATAGAATCAGGATTGTCTCCAGATAGTCCTCGGCAGATTTTTGTATTTTCAATCTTATGTTCCTCCGTCGCATAGCGTAATGATATGTGGGCAGATACATGTTTTTGTGAAGTATTTGTCCAAACAAGTTCTTACAGCTATTATAACATGGGACGGAAGAAATTGCAAGAATAAATTCGAATTCAGCGGGAAGATCAATGTTATGACACCTTTGGAATATTTGTTTCATGGAGCCCCTACATTGGCATGATATTGAAAGGCAAAACAAGAAAAATTTTGCGGTACTTCATAGGTTTCTGAATAGGTTATTCTGCCGCATCTCGTATCTGTGCAATGGCACTCTTTTCCAGACGGGAGACCTGCGCCTGTGAAATGCCGATTTCCTTTGCCACTTCTGTCTGCGTCTTGCCCTGAAAAAACCGCAGGTAGAGAATATTCTGCTCTCGCTTTCCGAGATTTCTTATGGCGTCCCGGAGAGACAACTCACCCAGCCAGCTTTCCATGGTATCCCGATCCTTGATCTGATCCAGTACATACAGCGTATCGCCGCCCTCGGAATAGACCGGTTCATAGAGAGAGACCGGATCGCTGACGCTTTCCAGTGCAATGACCACATCCTCCCGTTTTGCATCGATTTCCGCGGCAATTTCGCTGACGTTAGGTTCTCTTTGCAGGCTTGCCGTCAGCCGTTCTTTTGCCTGCATTGCCTGATATGCCAGATCACGGAGAGAGCGGCTGACCTTGATCTGATTGAAATCCCGGAGATAGCGCCGCAGCTCGCCGCTGATCATGGGAACGCAGTAGGTGGAGAAGCGCACTTCTTTTGAAAGGTCAAAATTGTTGATGGCTTTGATGAGTCCTACAACGCCGATCTGGAAGAGATCGTCAATATCCTCACCTCGTCCGGTGAACCTCTGGATCACGCTGAGCACCAGGCGAAGATTGCCCTTAATGAGTTTGTCCCGTGCCTCTTTGCTGCCGGTTTCCCGGATCTCACGGAGCAGCGCCATTTTTTCCTCTTCCTTCAATACGGTCAGATCGGCAGTGTTCATGCCGGAGATCATGACTTTCTGAAATGCCATAATGTTTCCTCCTTGTTGCCCCTTTTTCATTTCTATCTTTCCCCAAATGAAACAGCTTAAACCGGTTTTGGAACTGGAAAAAAACGGTGTCCGGATTTCTTGACACTTTATGACCTATCTGTTATAATAGAAGTGATTTCCAAAAACATATAGGGCAATACCGCACAAAGAGCGCCTAGCGGTTTTGCACGTCATATGCTTGCATCTTTTCCGTTATATTTCACAAAAATGCTCGTGA
>NZ_CALDMP010000018.1 GCF_937915125.1 uncultured Ruminococcus sp.
TTAGCTTTGACTTATATACGGCGCTGTCGTAGCGGTTACGTGCGAATCTGTCAAGTTTGTACACGATGACTGCATCAAATTCTCCGTATTTGCTGTCATCGATCATCCGCTGGAAGTCAGGTCGGTGATCTGTTGTGCCGCTGATGGCACGGTCGATGTACTCGCCGACAATCGTGATACCCTCAGATGCTGCAAACTCTTTGCACTCACGGAGCTGACCATGCACAAACAGGACATGCCCATTTGCACCGCTTTGCAATGACGATTGTATTCCAAAAGATATGGATGGGATAGGACTCGCCTATCATGTGATGCAGGGGATCCGGAGGATGGAACCATGACGAATGCAGAGTACCATGCACATCAGGCGGTATCCAAGTCTGACCTTGATCTGATTCACCGTTCACCGCTGCATTACCAGTACCGCAAGGAGCATCCGGTAGAGCAGACGCCGGCGCTTCTGACCGGGTCGGCAGTACATAAAATGGTACTGGAGCCTGACGCATTTTTCGACGAATTTGCCGTACTGCCGCAGTTCGACAGGCGTACAAAATCAGGGAAAGAGGAGTATGCCGAATTCGTTGAAGCATCCGTCGGAAAAACGATCATATCAGACGAAGTTTACCAATTATCCGTGGATATTGCGGAATCCGTCAGCCATCACAAAACAGCAAGATCTCTGCTGTCCGGCGGAAAAGCAGAGACGTCATATTTTTGGAATGATATCCGCACAGGAATGGAATGCAAATGCCGTCCGGATTATCTGCGAAGCGGATTTTGCGTAGATCTGCTGCTGTGGGTGACCTCTCAGATTATGAGGAAATTCTATCAGACGGCGATCCTTTCTAAACTTTTCTCGGATTTTGTGTAAATTCGAGTTCATAGTTGCACGTTGGCGTGCAACTTTTGCCCTCTGCGGCGCTATTTATGGGAGGGGTTGTTCTCCCGATAGAAAGGAGCTGATATATTGGAACTGAAACAAGAACAGCTTTCGTCGCTGTCCTATGGAGATGCAAAGGCTGTTGTGGACGTGCTGTCGGACATGATCCTGCTGGGGGACGATTCTCATAAAATCAACACCCAGATCGCCACACTCCGGCAGAATGCCATAGAAAAAGGAAAACAGGATGTGTTTGACCGATGCTTCCGGCTGACACTGGATGGGCTTGCGGAGTACATCACAGAGCATCACCTGAACATCCAGCTGATTTACACCAAGGATGATTTCCTGAACAGCACAGAGCCATACGAGGACGCATTCCGTGCGAATTCGCCGTTCCTGCGGCAGCAGCGATTGCAGCAGCTGGCGGAGAATGCCAAAGCCGTTGGATTCACTGGATTTCAGAAGATGTTCAAGACGTTCGAAAAATCCATGCGGTTGGTGAATTCCGGCGGCAGTCCGGATGTGACGAACCCAACCACGTTCCCGAACCAGCCAATGGAACTGGACGGCGGTGAGTGGCTCTGTGATGAAAATGGCGTGAAGCGTACTGGCTCAACTTTTGAAGAGGTTGCCTGTTGTCACCCTATCATGCCGGTGGAACGTCTTGTGAACATCGACACCGGAGAAGAAAAGCTGAAGATCGCATACAGCAAAGGAAAACGCTGGCGGTATGCAGTCTATGGCAAGGATATCCTGTTTGTGGCGAATAAGATCACACAGCTGGCATCCATCGGCATTGCTGTGACATCGGAAAATGCGAAGCTGCTGGTGAAGTATCTCTGCGATGTGGAAAACAAAAATTATGACATCCTGCCAGAGCGAAGAAGCGTTGGTAGACTGGGATATGTAGGAGACGATGGTGTATTTTCCCCGTACCAGCCGGACTTGATCTTTGACGGAGAATCGGGATACAGCGAGATGTACAAGGCAATACGGACGCATGGCAGCTTTGACACATGGAAAGAGACTGCAATTTTGTGCCGAAAAGAAAGCCGTACAGCCCAGATTCTGCTTGCAGCATCTTTTGCCAGCGTGCTGCTGTGTCACATCGGCGCACTGCCGTTTTTCGTGCACCTCTGGGGCGTGGAATCCGGAACAGGTAAGACAGTTGGTCTGATGCTTGCGGCAAGCGTATGGGGAGACCCGACAATCGGGCGATATGTGCAGACGTTTAATGCAACGCAGGTCAGCCACGAGCGTACCGCAGGATTTTTAAACAATATCCCCATGTGCATCGACGAATTGCAGTTGTCCAAGGACAGCCACGGGAAGTCAAAATTTGATGTATACCAGCTGGCGCAGGGTGTTGGGCGAGGACGAGGCAACAGATCCGGCGGCGTGGACAGGACACCGACATGGTCGCTTTGCATCCTGACCACCGGGGAATCTCCCATTGTACAGAGCGGTGCTGGGGCAGGTGCCGTGAACCGTGTCATTGACATTGAATGCCGTACGTCAGAAGCCGTTGTACGGGACGGTATGGCGGTTTCGGCTGCGGTAAAGCAAAACTTCGGGCACGCCGGGAAAGCCTTTGTGGAATGTCTGACGGCGAAAAAAATCGAAGCGGCAAAGGCGGAATATGCGGTGCAGTTTAAGGCGCTGTCCACACGGGACACCACGGAAAAGCAAGCCATGGCAGCGGCGGCAATCCTCACGGCGGACAAGCTTGCGGATGAACTGATCTTTCACACAGGGCAGCATCTGACGGCGGACGAGATCGCAGAATTTTTGCAGACAAAAGCAAGCGTTTCTGCCGGAGAACGTGGATACCAGTACATGTGCGACTGGGTTGCCATGCATGCCAATAAATTTGCATTGGACAACGTCAACAGCGAGGTGTACGGTACACTGGAAAACGGCTGGGCTTATATCAATTCCAGCGTATTCCGGAAAGCCGCACAGGATGCTGGCTATGACAGCCGGGCACTGCTCAGCTGGATGAAGTCAAGGGGATTGATTCTGACGAGGGGAAGAAATTTTACAAGAGGGAAACGGATTCACGGTGTAAACACAGAGTGTGTTACGATGAAATTGCCGGACAGTAGCAAGGAAGATGCTGGAATACCTTACGACAGTATTGAAAACGAAATGGAAGAATTGCTATAACTGTGGGACAATATGTGGGACGGATTGTGGTACAAAAATCACTAGAAAACCACGCATTTTCGGGCGTGTGGGACTGTGGGACTTTTTCCTCGCATATACACAGAAAAATATATCACGTGTATTTTTACGAATGAATCCAATAATTACCGTATAAAAAATATTCCTCACGTATAGGAAAATGTGCGAATTTGTCCCACAGTCCCACAACATAAAAATAATAGCAGAATTACGTCATTTTTTCAGTGGGACATATTGTCCCACACTGTTCCACAGTCCCACAAAAAAACAGACCGCATGATGCAGTCTGTTGCCTGTGTTATTTCCCGAAAAGCTCGCTGTGTGAACCAGTTCTGGAAAGATACAAAAACAATGTATCATTTTCTATTTCGTAAATCAGCAGCCAATCCGGCTGGATGTGACATTCCCGGCAACCGACATAATTCCCGGAAAGTGCGTGATCACGGTTTCTTTCTGGAAGCGTCTGCCCATCTGCAAGCAGTTTGATCATATCGCTTAATAAGCTGATATCTTTTTTCTGCTTCTGCATTTTCTTCAGATCTTTTTTGAACTGTGAGGTTGGTTTTATGGTGTACTTCATTGCAGCAGATCCTTCATCATTTCATCCACATCCGTATATCCTGGATATTGCTCCGGGTGGTGTTTCATTTCTTCCACTTCTTCCATTGCAGCAAGTGTCTCTTCATTTGGAACATCTGCATAACAGCCACGGATGAACAGCAGCAAGCCCTGCATCTGTGCTTCGTTCATGGCTTCAATTTCGTGCAGCAGCATTTCTTTTGTACTCATGGAATTACCTCCTTTATCGGGGAAAAGCACGTTATTTTCTACGATTAGTATATCACGAAATCATAAAAAAGTCAACAGAAAGGAGAAGGATATGCAATTAAGAGATTACCAGCAGGAATGCATTGATACCCTGGAATCCAGACCGCCTGGGCGGTATCTGGTGCAGATGGCAACAGGGCTTGGGAAAACCGTAACCTTTGCCAATCTGCCGAGGCACGGAGATATGCTGCTGCTGTCTCACCGGGAAGAGCTGGTGCGCCAGCCGCTGAAATATTTCGACTGTTCCACCGGGGTGGAAATGGCGGCAGACCATTCCAGAACAACAGACGAGGTGGTTTCCGCATCGGTGCAGAGCCTTGTACATCGGCTGGAACAGTTCGACCCATACCGGTTCCACACCATTATCGTGGACGAGGCGCATCATGCCGCCGCCAGAACCTACCGGAAAGTACTGGACTATTTCCAGCCGGAAGTGGAAACGGTCATTGTGGCACGTCCAACACAATCTGACAGTCTCTATGCCCAGATGGTAGGGAGAGGGCTGCGGCTGCATCCGGACAAGGACAAGCTGACACTCATCGACTGTGTCGGTATTACGGGAAGGGCAAGCCTTTGCACCGCACCGACACTGCTTGGGATCGACATCGACAGCATACCACAGGCAAAACAGCAGGAGGTACAAGGAATGCTGTTTGAGTTGCCGGAAAAAGCAGAGCGTGCATCCGATTGTCCGCAGAGCTGGATCAGAAACACGGAAATTGTGCAGCTTTGGGCAAAACAGCAGCAGTATGATACCAGGGGGATCAATTTCTTTCGGATGCCGGACGGACGTCTGGTGTGCAGCTTAAGAGATCGTGTGAAGCTTACCATACCTTGTCAGGATGAGCTTGGGAATGTGATCTACGGCGGCCGTGAAATGCCCATGCAGCAGGCAATTGATACGGTGTACCAGGAGCTTCTGACATTTCATCCAGACCAGCGGTATCTGTGGGATTTGTCCATGGTCAAGCGCTGGGGCAGTGCACAGGCAACGGAAAAGCAGGTTGAGATGATACGAAAACGGTGTAAAACATATGATGTGGACTGCGACAAGCTGACAAAATTTCAGGCATCGCAGATACTCAACAGAGTGATGATGAGGTGAGAATATGACAGAGGATCAGCATCAAGCGGCGGTGATCAAGTGGTCACAGCAGGCAAGCATCCGGATAAAATATCCGGAGCTGAAGCTATTGTACCATATCCCAAACGAGAGAAAATGCACGCCACAGCAGGGAGCGAGATTGAAACGACTTGGGGTGAGATCAGGTGTACCAGATCTGGACTTGCCAGTGGCACGTGGAAAATATCACGGACTGCGTATTGAAATGAAAACGGAGTCTGGTAGAACATCTGACAATCAGAATTGGTGGCTGTCGGAGCTGGACAAGCAGGGATACTGCTGCGCCGTCTGCCACGGATGGGAAGAGGCTGTCAGAATCATTGAGAGGTACATGCAGCTATGAAGCAGGAGGAACTGGAACGATCTGCGGCGAAAAATGCACCCATGCCGGATGGATTGGAAATGCCGGAACAATATCTCTTTCTGGCACTGCGTGGGCTGTATCTGGCATACCGTTTTGGCGGAATGGAAAAGGCGCAGGCAAAGCAGGAAAAGACAAAGGTGTTGGATACATACAAAGACCTTTCCCTGAAATGGAATATCGTACAGCAGCATATGCGGATGCTTCGGGCGGTGCAGAAATATGAGGGTAGTATCTGGGAAAGCGGGTGCGAGGTTTGCAGAGGATTGTATCGGGCATTGTGTGGGTTGGAATATGATAAGGATTTTTTAGAAACGTGAGGTGAAGACATGGAAGAACGTTGCAAACTATGCGGCAGCATATTTGAATCAGTACGTGGTCGGAAATACTGCTCCGAGGATTGCAGGAAAGAGGCAAAGAGAGAGTGCCGTTATGCTATGGATTGGATGGCGCACGGCGGAGGTGGTTTGCGGATGAAAACAAAACGTGACCGCTACACGGTGCCGATCTCCGTGCAGTCGTATGAAGAGATGCAGCGTAAAATCGCTCTGAGCGCTCTCAGAGACGGCGTATTGCAAGGCATAGCAATATGCATGATGGCGCTTGAAATGGCGTTTGGATGGCGCAGAGGGCGTCTGACACGGTTTTATTACGCTGTCTGCGATATACTGCACATGCCAAAAATTATGGGAAAAGACCCGACAGCGGATGATGCAATCGCAAGGATGCGTGATTTGTATCACATCGACTTGGACAAACTGGAGATTGATGTTGATTTGGAGGACAAGAAATGGACAAAGAAGTAAAAACACCAACACTGTGCTGGACGTGCAGAAACGCCGTTCCGAAAATGGTAAACGGGAAATACATATGCGGTTGCAGCTGGTCTGTGCGCCTTGAGCCAGTAAAAGGATGGACTGCGGAAAATAGTGTAAAAAATCAACGAAGTGAAAGTTATCGCATGGAAACATGGCATGTGCTGGAATGTCCGGAGTACGAAGCGGACAGACCGGAAGATACGGCTTTCAATCGTGGATGCGATGAAGCGTATGTGGAGATCGCAAGACTTGTGCTGAAACTGCAGATGGACAGCTACAGATCGGCGTTAAAGCAATATGCGGAAACGGGTAATGAAAAATACCTGTATCGTATAAAGGCTATTGAGCGCGAGTTGCTGTCACCGTATTATGCAGCGCTTTCGCTTGGCAAGGTTGATTTTAAAGAGCTGATCTTGCAGTGCAGGAAAGAAGCCGGTGTTGCTTTGTGGGTGTGATGGAATGACGAAAGAAGAACTTATCCAGTGCAGAAATGCACGAATCCGTATCAACAAGCTTTCCTATGATATTGCAAAAATTCGTGCGAGCGCAGGGATTATCGGATCCGTATGCTATGATAGTGAGCCACGCAGCCGCGGCGAACCTGTTCCGGAAGCACAACGGCACGCGGAAAAGCTGGATGATATGGAAATCCAGCTGAAAGAGGCACTGACTTTATGGACAGAGAAAAAAGCGTTGCTTCGGAAAGAGATCACACGGAAACTGCCTGAAAAACTTGGCTTGCTGATTTGGCGTAGATATGTGAAAGCGGAATCATGGAACCAGATCAACAAAGCGCTATGTATCCGAAATAAGGATCAGTCGATGTACTTACACAGAAAGGCTCTGAAAAAATTGATGAAAAGTACTTGACATTACACCTTGACTGTGGTAAAATAGTATTATGAAATAGTATGAGCGGATCAGTGAAAGCTGACCCGCTTTTTTTATACCTGAAAAACGGAGGGAGGACGTTGGCAAATGAAGAAAACCTGATACCGTTCGACAAGCGAACAGAGAACGAACAGAGAGAAATCGCAAGAAAAGGCGGCATCGCATCAGGAGCGTCCAGGAGGGCGTACAGGAGCCTGAAACAAGCGGCAAAGGCTTTTTTTAAGGAAAACGAAAGCGCCGCTATGAACGTGATACAAGCCTTATACGAGGAAGCTGTTGCTGGGAACGTCAAGGCGGCGGAAAAGCTGCAGGACCTGATCGGAGAGACCGTCCAGCGGGAAGAACTCGCTCTGAAAAAGAAAACCATTGCAAAGCAGAGCGTACCCAACAATGGAAAGGCGGAAGCGCTCATTGCCGGGCTGCAGGAGGCGGAAGAATCAGATGATCTACACGAAGAAGCAGCTTTCCCTGATGCGGATATGGCAGAAGAAGAAACTGAAACGAATCAACCTTCTTGAGGGTT
>NZ_CALDMP010000019.1 GCF_937915125.1 uncultured Ruminococcus sp.
GACGAAAAATCTGACGGCGCATCTGACGCACAATCTTTGTGCGGTATTGCCCTATGTATTGCGTGAGATTTCGTATGCATTCACTTGACGTGCGGTCAGATTCATGATACTATAATAGTGATCGGAATCCAAAAACTCCATAACAAGGAAGAAAGGAACATCCGTGTGACGTTCCTTTTTGTATTATGGGAACGCAGGAAAGGCGGTATTATGATTTATTTGGTAGAAGATGACGACAGCATCCGGGAGTTAGTGATCTATACACTGCGCAGTACCGGCATGGAAGCCCAGGGGTTTGCGCTGCCTTCTGCGTTTTGGAATGCCATGGCATCGCAAAAGCCGGAACTGGTACTTCTAGATATTATGCTGCCCGAAGAGGACGGTCTGGAAATTCTGAAAAAGATCCGCAGTGACAAAGCCACCCGGGAATTGCCTGTGATTATGCTGACAGCAAAGGGCACGGAATATGACCAGGTGGTGGGACTGGACTGCGGTGCAGATGATTATGTGCCCAAGCCCTTTGGTATGATGGCACTTGTGGCACGTATCAAGGCAGTCATGCGCCGGACAGAAAAGCCGGCAGAGGAAAAAATTTTGTGTCTGGGAGACCTGACGGTAAATCCCACACGGCATGTGGTACAGGTTGCCGGTGAAACGGTGAACCTGACCCTGAAAGAATTCGAACTGCTGTGCTTGCTGCTGGAGAATCCGGGGGTGGTCTTTACACGAGATCAGCTGCTGAACCAGATCTGGGGCTATTCCTTCGACGGCGAGAGCCGCACCGTAGATGTGCATGTACGCCATCTGCGGCAGAAGCTGGGAGAATGCGGCAAGTACATTGAAACTGTCAGAGGTATTGGCTATCGCTCAGGAGATGCAACAACATGACCAAAAAGATTTTTCTCTCCACCATTACTGTGGTAGTATCCGTGCTGCTGCTGAGTCTGGCACTGATCACCGGCGTGCTGTATGAACACTTCGAAAAGCTGCTCCTGGAACAAATGGCGACAACTGCGTCCTTTGTGATTCAGGGAGTGGAAGATGAGGGCATGTCGTACTTCCATGCGCTGGGAGAAAAGGACTGCCGCATCACATGGATCGCCTCGGATGGTACAGTACTCTATGACAACTGCTATGATGCAGAAGAAATGGAAAATCATGCAGACCGGGAAGAAGTGAGACAGGCAATGGAAGGGGAGTCCGGTACCAGTATCCGGAAATCCTCTACCTTGTCAGAGCATACCATCTATTATGCAGCACGTGTCAGCGATGGCTCTGTGGTACGTATTTCAAAAGCCCAAAGCTCAGTTCTCTTTCTCATGGGCGGAATGCTGTCCCCCTTCTTCTTTATTTTGCTGGCGGCGTGCATTCTTTCGGGATTTTTATCCTATCGGGTATCCAAAAAAATTGTGCGTCCCTTCAGCGAGATTGATCTGAAGCATCCGGAGCAGGTGGAGACCTATGAGGAACTCTCCCCTTTTCTCCAGCGTATTGCAGCCCAGAACCGGGAAATTGACGCAAAAATGGAGAAAATTCGCAAGCAGCAGCAGGAATTTTCCATGATCACGGAGAATATGAGCGAAGGTCTGTTTGTGGTAGACCGCAATTATCAGATTCTTTCGTATAATAAAAGTGCCATGCGTATCTTCGGGATGCATCCGGACGAGACGCACCAGAATCTGCTGGCGGTAAATCGCAGCGAGGGGTTCCGGACAGCGGTGGACAGTGCACTGCGGGGACGGCATTCCCAGCAGACCCTGGAACTGGACGGCAGAGTGTATCAGATCCTTGCTAATGCGGTTTGTCAGCCGGATACAGAGCAGGATCTGGTGGGAGCGGTGATTCTTGTTCTGGATATTACGGAAAAAGAGGCACAGGAGCAGTATCGTCGGGAGTTTACGGCGAATGTTTCCCACGAACTGAAAACGCCGCTGACTTCCATTTCCGGTATTGCAGAGATCATCCGGAACGGCATTGTACGGCAGGAGGATATCCCCCATTTTGCCGGGAAGATCTACGATGAATCCCAGCGGCTGATTACGCTGATCGGGGATATCATAAAGCTGTCCCAGCTGGACGAGGATCAGGTGCCGCTGGAACGGGAACAGGTGGATTTACTGGATATTGCCCGGGATGTGGTACAGCAGCTTGCCTCTGTGGCAAAGAAAAACAGCGTGACCTTTGTCTCCAATGGCAGCCATGGACTTGTGTTCGGCGTGCGGCAGGTGCTGTCGGAAATGGTCTATAATCTGTGCGAGAACGCTGTGAAATACAATCATCCCGGCGGTCGGGTCTGGGTCGGCGTAAAGCAGACTGCAGATGCTGTGGAGCTGACGGTGAAGGATACCGGCATCGGCATCCCGGCGGCAGAGCAGGGACGTGTCTTTGAACGGTTTTATCGGGTGGATAAGAGCCATTCCAAGGCTGTCGGCGGCACCGGACTGGGCTTGTCTATTGTAAAGCACGGCGCTGCACTGCACCATGCCACCATTGAGATGGATAGTGAAATGGGGAAGGGTACGGAGATCAGATTGACGTTTCCAAAACGCTAGAGGTAATGAAAGAATGGTGTAGGGACAGATTGTGCCGCGTTCTTTTACTGTTGCAGCAAAAAACTGGACATCCTACCGGATCTGTGCTATAATAATGCAGATAAACTACTACAAGGAGAATGAACATGGAAAAACTGCTTCTCATCGGACTGCCCGACCCCGTGGCAGTGGAACAAATTGCCGCAAAACTCCGTCTGCGTACCATCATTATCCCACCGGAACAATATTACCGAAGTCTGGGCAGCCTTGCTGGATATGCTAACGCCAGTGCTTCGACAGATGCAGCCGCAGATACGGTTCTGCCGGAAACAGGGCTGCTGGTTATGTGTGGGCTGAAAAATAACCGCATTGACCGTCTGCTGCAAGCATTGCGGACGGCTGGATTGGTGATTCCACACAAGGCGGTTCTGACGCAGACCAATCTTAATTGGAATGCCTTTCAGCTGGCACATGAGCTGGAACGGGAACGGCGTGCCATGGTAGAAAAATGAAATGCAAAAGCACGGTTCATCCTTTCGGAAAAGCCGTGCTTTTTTGTGCTATAATGGTTATTTTTTATTCGTTAAGCAGGAATCGCAGCAGTGCCACTGCATCCGGTGTGCCGAACATGCCGTCCTGGGTCATATCCAATGCGGTAAATTCTGCGTCAGTAACGACTGTAGTCGTTGTAAAGGAGCTCAGCTGCTGCCGCATAAGTGACAGGTCAAAACCATTCAGCTTGCGGTCTCCGTTGACATCTCCCGGAATGATGTTCAGCTGGGAATTTGTTGTCGTTGTTGTGGTTTCCGAAGTGGTGGTCGTTGTGCTGGTGGTCGTGGTGACCGGTACTTCAAGACCGTCCACGATGGAATAATACGCCGGTTTAGCGGTAAAATCCTCATTGAACAACAGCGGATACTTGGAAGCACGCCAGCTTTTGTCGTCTGTTGTGCCCCAGAATACGACGGCAGAAACGCTGTCTTTATATTCCACAATGGCATCCATAATATCGCTGTAATACTGCGCCTGTGCTTCGAATCCGGCTTCGGTATTGTCATTTACCGTTGCATCCAATTCGGTGACCTGAATATCCAGACCGGTCTCTGCGAATTTCGCAAGGGCTTTTTTATAGACGCTGGCAGAGGGAAATGCATCGCTGCCGGATCTTACATCCAGGTGTGACTGCATGCCGATACCGTCAATGAGTCCCTTTTCTTTCAAATCCATTGCCATATCGTAGATGGCCTGAGTCTTGCCGGGCATATATTCATTGAAGTCGTTATAATAGAGTTTGCAGCCTTCCGGTGCATACTTTCTGGCGTATTCAAATGCCGGTTCAATGAAAGAATTGTCCCCGAAGATCTTTACCCACGGCGAATTGTTAGAACCATCACTCTGGGAACCTGCCGGACGATAGCTGCCGTCATCCAGCCAGCACTCGTTTACAACATCCCATGCGTAGAAGTCTACAGTGGGATATTCTTCTTTTACAGCAGTGAAAACATTCTTGATATAGTTCTCCAGACGTTGCAGCATGACCTCTGTGGTAACCCAATCGCCGTCATCAGTAAAGCCCTCTTTGAAGAACCAGTCCGGTGTCTGCTGATGCCATACGAGAACGTGACCTCTTACGGAAATATTATTGTCCCGGCAGAAATCCAGGATAGATCTGGCGCTTGCCAGATTGACCTGGGGATCGGTTTCGCTGCCTGTTGCCAGGGTAGCCGCCTGATCCAGAATGGCATCCGGCTTCAGCTCATTGCCCAGGGTAACACTGTTGAAATGTTTCAGGATCAGATCCTTTGCAGACTGCGGTGCAAGCTCCGATGCGGTAACTGCTGTGCCAACTTTGAAGTAGTCTGCATAGGCATCTTTCAAGGAAGTGATATCCTCCTGGATCTTGTAGACCGGCGCGGTACGGATCTCGAAGTCGTCCACATAAATGTCTGCCTGGTCATTGCATTCAAAGTACAGGTACACCTTTGTGACATTTTCCGGGATACTGAACTTGATTTTAGAGAATTCACTCCAGTCGCTGCCATCATTTGCAACAGAACTGAGATTGTTATAGTGGCGTTCGCCGGATGCATCGGTATATTCCATGCTCAGCTTAACAGAATTGTACCATGCGGCTCTGACAAAAGCGCTGACCGTGTACTCTACGCCCACTTCCAGCAAGCCATCCAGCAAAAATTGAGGGCCGTTCCAGTTCTTTGCTCTGTCGCTGACACACATGGAATAGGAACCACTGTGTGCCTGGGCCGTTGTGGCAGCAATGGTCTCCACGCCGCCTCTGCCCGTAAAGGCATCTACTACGCCATCCTCAAAGTCCGTGGCGTACATGACGGTAGTGCCGTCCTCTGCCTCCGCAGCACTGACGATGGGGGATACCGACTGGGTCGATAGCACGCTTGCCATGGGAACTGCCGTACCCAACAGAACCGTACTCAGCAGACCAGCCAGAATCCGTTTTCCTAACATTGATTTCATAAACCTGTCCTCCCAACAAGTATAAATATACATTTATTCTATCACATTTTAGGGAAGATGTCAACCAATTGCACAAGAAATTATGACGAAAGTCAAAAAACAGAGGCAAACTGTGTTCGCCTGCAACTTTGAAAAGCTGTAATGCATGCGAAGGCAGTTTGCCCCTTGAGTGTATATTCAGAATAAAGTGAAATTGTTATGGTGATTCTTGTTTTTGTTGTTCCGGTGCAAGGCATGTTATACTGCACCCGAATCCCAGAAAGAGGAACAGCCAAGGCGTAGTATAATACATGGTGTTGCCAAAGCAGGCGGAGATCAGATAACCGAATGCAGCGATGAGTGCAGCGATGGAATAACCGTCCAGCTTTGCACGGTATTTCCAACTGTGGATGTAGACAGATGCCAGACCGCAGACATAGAGGATCGCCGCCGGAATGCCAAAAAAGGCGGCATATTGCAGATACTCGTTGTGAGGACGATTATTGCAATGGTTTGTCTCCAGATCCAGCCGATCATGAATGCCCTCGACGCCAAAACCGAACAGCGGCTTTTCGGAAATATACTGCAATGTGTGCACCCAGAGCGTCCAGCGTCCGGTGCCGGCGCTGCCGGAATCATCCGGATTTTCTGCAACATTGCTGATATCCTGGAAAAAGCCGAAAACATTGTGGAAAACGGTGTCATACCAGATGCTCATAACCAGAGAAACGCCCAGGAAACAACCCAGCAACAACAGGGAAAGCCAGCTGAACCGCTTGTCCTTGATCCAGAAAACCATGCACTGGAACAGCAGGGCAATAAACACGGCAAGATAACAGCCGAATGTGTCGTTGACCACAAGAACAACATTGTTTATCAGAAAAACAAATAGGCACAATGCTTTTCGGCTGGGATTTTTTTCGGTGACGAACAGTGCGCTGCTGAGCAGAATGCTGAACAGCAGATAGTATCCGTAGTGGTTGAACTGGTGGAATACGGCAGAAAGTCCTGCGTTCTGAGAATATGCCGGCAGCGGTATCATCCATGCATGTACCAGGGCGCTGGCGGCAATCACAAGGCTGACTCCCATAAAGCCATACATAAGAATGCATTTGCACTTAGGCTGGAAGATCACTGCGCCGCAGAAAAAGTATATCAGGACGTATAGTATGTAGGTGAAAAGGCTCTCGTTCCGATAGGGGTCGCCGGAAAGTGCTGCCTGGGTGAAACCGTTAAGACATGTGGAAACGATCATACACACCACAAATGCGGCGAAAAATACCATGGGAACATTGCGACGCACAAGGTCTCTCCACTGCCAGTGCAGCTGGCGTGTTTTGCCGATGTACAGCAGAATCACCAGGATCCCCACTACTGCGGCAATGGTAGAAATGGTGTTTACCGTATAGGAATAGGAAAAGCTGGGCGTATCCATCATAAAATGGGTGGACTGGGGTGGGTCGATGCTGTCCCGGATCAGCTGATACAGCGGTGCGGCAGTAAACAGCAGCAGTGGCAGAAGTGCCAGATATGCTACCATTTCCCAGGAGATGTTGCGAAGCATTTCGGGTACTGTTTTGGAGCGATAAATGGCTTGAAACTGTTCTGTATATTTTTTCATTACGCTTCCGGCTTCTCCTTTTCCCCAAAGATCCGCCGCAGCTGTTCCGCCGTCATCTCCTGTTCCGGCTGGAACGCCTCAGAAACCGCATACGCCAGAAGGCTCTTTGCAAACCAACGCACTTCCGGACGGGTGGCAATACTGGAAAGCCGGCTGGTGCAGACCAGCAGACTGCCGCTGCCCACCTTTGCCTCCCAGAGCAGCCCTAACTTGTGGTTACGTTCGAAGTTGTCGATCATCTGCACAATGGGTGTAAATCCCTCCGGCGTTTCATCCAGAATCGCGCAGTCTGCATTGCTCACGATATCATACCACTGGGGCGTGCTGAATTCCTGGGTAGGGAACTGTGCCAGTGCCGGGTGATCCGCCTGGATACACAATCCCATGGTACCCACGGCAACCGGCTTGTTCATCCAGTTGCAGATGTCCCGGAACATGGGATAGCACCAGAAATCCGTGCAGTAAAAGCCCGGTATGGACTGGGCTGTCTCTGTGGGCAGATAGAGTACACGTCCGCCTTTTGCCAGCTGCGACAGAGCTTCTTCCAGATTTTCAGTCATGCAGAGATTCTCCCGGCTCTCCAGCGGCGGCATTCCGATGGCAGGGTAGAGCATCAGGTCGTAGGCATTGCAGACATCTGTGTCGGTAATGGACAGAATCAGGTGCATCCGCAGGGGATGTGCCGTCTCCTCCGGCATCCGGCAGAAAATACTGCCCACCTCGATCAGTCCGGCAGATTCTGCGGTAATGGGGAAACTGCCTTCGCCCAGGGTCTCGCCGTTTTCCGTCACCATCAGCCATTCTGCGGTGCAGTGCTGGGGCAGAGTGGGAAGCGTGGTGCGCAGGGAAATCTTTGCCACGAACATTTCGCCGGTAATGCACACATAGGATGGAAACTGCGCCAGGAGCACACAATCAGAGCAGAACATGCGCCATTCCTCCGGTGTGATCAGCCCTTTGTTCTCCATGAAAGCATCTAGCATTCCTACCAGCGCTGTGCCCTGTCCGCTGAAGTCCTGCAAATCCAGCAGTTGGAATCCAGCCACGTACTGGGAACGCATTGCCGCTTCGATCTCTTCTTTGTAGCATGCCGCCGCTAGTGCACCACTGCACCGGAAGAAATCATCTGCCTGTGACAGCATACCCTTTGCCGCCAGGCGTTCCCGGAATATCTCAAAATTACGTGCTTTCAGCGGCCCGGTATACTTTTCGATCTCATGGAAATCAGGGTATACCTCATACTGCCCGATCTCGTGGGTAATAACAGGCTTTGTGGGAATCAGACCGCCGGCAGATTTGTTGACTTTTACTTTTTTTACACCAGTGCCATACTGAATCTCGATTTCCTGCACATCGTCCTCTGGAGTATCCTCAGTTTGCTTCGGGAAAATGATATCGTCATAGTTGTGCATGGTGTTGGGTCTTTCCGTCTGCACATGTCCCAGGGGTGCATCGCACATGCCATAAGAGCCGCGGAGGAGTCGTTCCTTGCTCAGACGAACGCCCACATAGTAATCGTCCTCCGGGAGCGTCAGCGGAAAGTGTTGGAAATTGTTGCACCCCTGGGTATAAAGGCGACGGTTGTCCATCGCTTTATAATGGCGCAAAATTTCCCCGATGCGTTCTGGATTGCCCCAAAGCTCGTTGCCCAGGGAGAACATGACGAATGAGGGGTGATTGCCGAAGGTCTCCAGCATTTTTTCGCCCAATTGAATGAGGTACTGCTGTTCCGTTTCGTTGTGGTTTTCATCTGTTTTTGCGGTTATGGTGCCCCAGAAGGGCAGCTCCGGCTCCATGTAAATGCCCAGAATATCTGCCGCCGTAAATGCAGCATCCGGGGGACAGCAGGTGTGGAACCGATAGTGGTTGATGCCGTAGTTTTTGGCAATTTGCAGAATGCGAATCCATTCGTTGACATCGGTGGGCGCATAGCCGGTTCGGGGGAAAATCATGCCGTCGTGTTTTCCACGGAGCATGGTGGGTTGACCGTTGATGGTGAAGCGGCTGCCGTCGGCGCAGAATTGCCGCAGTCCGAAGCTGAGCGTTCCAATATCATGGTCATTTACCCGATAGGTCATAAGATACAGGGCAGGGCTGTATTCACTCCACGCATAGATCGTTTCTCCCAGAGGAATGGTAACAGATGCCTTTCCTGTTTCGTCCGCTGTGATCTGTGCCTGGAAAGGCGGAATGGTGTCCTCTTCATTTTCCTCG
Source organism: uncultured Ruminococcus sp. (assembly GCF_937915125.1). Taxonomy (GTDB): domain Bacteria; phylum Bacillota; class Clostridia; order Oscillospirales; family Ruminococcaceae; genus Ruminococcus_C. Next base: position 8,836 of record NZ_CALDMP010000019.1, read on the forward strand.
CAGGTAATACCGTCAGCGGAGAACACAGCCGTTTTTGCGCCGTGGAGCTGCATGGTCAGGGTGACATTTTTCTCCTCCAGACTGGGGTATGCCTGAATATGATCCACGTAGACCTCCGGAAATACCTCCAGCTTGATCTCGCCGGTAATGCCGTTCCAGTTGGACTGGGTATCCGGGGAAGTCAGATGACCGCCTTTTGTAGGATAGCCTGTGTTTTCCACCAGAATCGTGATGTCCACCAGCGGCTTTGTCACGTATTCGGAAATATCATAAACATGAGGCGTGCACAGGCTGTCGCAGGAACCCACACGCTTGCCGTTGATCCACAGGGTGGTCAGACGGGTGCGCTCCAGGGTCAGTTTCATGGGCAGTCCCAGCAGGTCAGGGCGAACATAGACGGTTTTGTGGAACCATGCCTGTCCCTCAAAGGCGTAGGCATCTGTGAGGCAGCTGGTTTCCCGGCTGGGATTGGGTGTGCCTTTTTTGGCAAGAGAAGTTGTACCCGGCAGGGAAATGGTGTCGTTAAAAGCGGTGGGACAAGCCCCTTTTATCATTTGTGCCATGGAGAAGTCCCAGACACCGGATAAATCGTACATTGTCAGCATATTGCAGCAATCCTTTCGGTTGAAATAAAAACCTGTCTGCATAGAGGAAAGGACAGATTTTGAAAGAGCAGATTATCTAAGGAAGCACTGATTAAATCTGGTGCGCAGATTGCGCCGTCAGATTTTTCGTCAGATGAAACAAAAAGCACAGTGAATACTTTGTGTATTCACAAGCATTTTTGTGAAATATGACGGAAAATATGCAAGCAAGATGCGTGCCAAGCCGTAAGGCGTGATTTAATCAGTGCTTCCCTAAGATTAAGTTTACCATACCTGCTAGATTCTGTCAAGAAAAAACAAATTACTCTACTGGTACATTTCGTACTTATTATATGAAAATAAAAATATTTCTCTTTGCATAGAAATATTTTCTGCTGAAAACAGGTTGACATCCCGTGCAGACTGTGCTATACTGTAACTATAGTGTTGTATGATAAATACAACAGCTAAAACAGTGAAAGAGAAACCAAAATACAGCAGTGGAATATTGCTGCATCGGGAGGAAGGAATATGGGAAAATCCAGAAAAATCATCATTGGAACTGTTGCCGGGGTAACAGCAGGGGCTGTTGCAGCAGGCATCGGCGGTGTATTGCTGTGGCGGCATTTTCGCACAGACGGCGATTCTGATGGACTGGCATATGTGTGCCAGGTGTCGGAAATAAACACCGCTGCGGCTTCCATTTCAGATATGCGCTTTTCCGGGGTAGTAGAGCCGCAGGAGACCAAGGAAATCAAAGCAGATCTGTCCAAGACCATTTCAGATGTTGCAGTCCAGGAGGGAGCGCACGTAGAAGCAGGAGATCCGCTTTTTACATATGATGTGGAATCCATGGAGTTGGAGCTTGCCCAGGGCAATGTGGAAATTGAACGGATGGAAAACGAGATCACTGCCAGCAAACAGCAGATCACGCAGCTTGAGAACGAAAAGAAATCTGCCAGTGCAGATGATAAGCTGACCTATACGACACAGATCCAGTCTCTGGAAACGGATATTGCCAAGACGGAATATGACATCAAGACAAAGAAGATCGAACTGGAAAAGCTGCAAAATACCATTAATAACGCCACAGTTACTGCTGAAATTGCCGGGACAGTGCAGTCTCTTAAGACGGTGGAACAACTTCAGATGGATGGTACGGATGTACTCATGAAGATTACCTCTGACGGTGAATTCCGTGTGAAATGTACCGCCAGCGAACAGAATATGTATATGCTGTACATGGATGAACCGGTCACGGTGCAGTCCCGGATCGATGATACCTCCTGGAATGGTACCATTTCTGAGATCGGCTCTGAGCCGGAGACGAACCAGAATGATATGTACTACTACGGCGGCAGCGATGATATGTCAACTGCATCCAAGTATCCCTTTTATGTGACGCTGGAATCCAGCGAGGGGCTTATGCTGGGACAGCATCTTCTGGTGTCGCCGAGTATGGGAGATACTGTGGAAAAGGACGGTATCTGGTTGTATTCGGATTATATTCTCACGGATGAGGACGGCACAAGCTATGTCTGGGCAGCGGATTCCAGAGACCGTCTGGAAAAGCGTGAGGTCGAACTGGGTCAGAGCGATGAGATGATGGGCGACTGTGAAGTAGTCAGTGGTCTGTCAGAAGATGACTGCATTGCCTATCCCTCTGACGATCTGGAAGCAGGAATGCGTACTACCACAAATATTGACGATATCCCTATGGAGGATGACGGGGTTTTTGTCGATGAAGGCGTGGTGTATGATGAGGACGGCGAAGTGATTGATGACGGCATAGTGTACGACGAAAACGGTGAAGTGATCGATGACGGAATGATGTACGAGGAATACGGCGAAATTGCAGATGATGAAATGATGTATGACGAAAACGGCGAACTCATAGATGAAGCATATGGTGAAATCGCCGACGGTGATACAGAGGAAGGCGGTGCGGCAGATGGTACTTGAGCTGCATGATATCTGCAAGTCCTATTTGCAGGGAAAAGAACCTGTTCCCGTGCTGCACCATATCCATCTGGCGGTGGAAGAGGGAGAATATCTGGCGATCATGGGACCTTCTGGTTCGGGAAAGTCCACGCTCATGAATATTATCGGTCTGCTGGATCAGCAGACAAGCGGTTCCTATTTTTTTGACGGTCAGGATATGGCACAGTGCAATGACAACCAACTGTCTGCCATCCGCAATGAGAAGATCGGATTTGTGTTTCAGAATTTCAACCTGCTGCCGAGACAATCGGTGCTGGAAAATGTCGCACTGCCGCTTCTCTATGCTGGTGTACGCAAGAAAGACCGGCTTGCCCGTGCCAAGGAAATGCTGGCACGAGTGGGATTGGAGGATCGTATTCAATTCAAGCCCACTCAACTCTCCGGCGGTCAAAAACAGCGTGTGGCGATTGCACGTGCTATGGTGAGCCATCCCAGACTGTTGCTGGCAGACGAACCTACCGGCGCACTGGATACCCGTTCCGGGGAGCAGATCATGGGACTTTTTGAACAGCTGCATCAGGAGGGCGTTACCATTGTCATGATCACCCACGAACCGGAAATTGCACGTCATGCAGGACGGATCGTGACCATTCGTGACGGAAAGCTGGAGCAGGGCGGCTTTCAGGAGACTACAACGGAACAGGAGGATGATGCATCATGACAAAAGGAAAAAGGATCCTGACTGCTGTGGTCTGCCTGGCAGTGCTGGCAGGGGGCGGCACTGGTGGAATACTGTTCTATCGGTCGAAACAGGCGGAAAAGCATAAGGTGGATGTGATCCCGGTGTCCAATCTCATGGATTACTACTGGGGCGATGAGATCTCCATGGACGGTACAGTCATTTCTGGCGATGTGCAGAATGTGGTGCTTTCCAGCGACCAGCTGATCGAAAAAGTTTTGGTGAAAGAGGGCGATACGGTCACTGTGGGAACACCGCTTCTGGAATATGACATGACCGCAGTGGCACTGGATGCCGCCCAGAAAAAGACCAGTCTTGCAGTGGCAGAGGACAATGTCCGCCAGGCGAAGAAAGAACTGGAGCGCATCAAAAAACTGAAGCCTTCCGAGGCAGCACCTTCTGTACCGATCTATCCCGAAGTGCCGGATGATCCCGGCAACTGGGAGGAACCGGATGCACCGGCAAATACCCTGTCGGAGGTTTCAGCCCTGACACAGGCTGCCGCCGGAACCGGTACCCAGACAGACCCCTATCAGTTCGCCTGCACAGGACAAACCGTGGTGAAACAGGCTGTTCTGGAACAGATCATGAATGCAAAAAGCTGTGCGGTTTTTGTGGTCTACGATGAGTCTGGTATGAGCCTTTATGCATGGTTGGTGCGTGGGGATACCCTTTTCGGCATGACTTTAGCGGACTGGACACTGGGCGAACAGGTCAACGTCACAGAGGACGGCGGCGTTCAGATCCGGGGAGGCGGCACATGGTATGGCACCATTCAGGTGGGCGGTACATTCACATATGATCCGGCGGCAAAGCCGGAAGCGCCGACTCAGCCGGACACCACAGCGCCCACAGAACCTTCTGAGACAACACCGGAAAATACGGAAACAACACTCCCAGAAACAGAGCCGGAGACAACGCCTGTGGCAGAACCTACTGCGGCGATCCGTCCCATGGCATCTGTCGCACTTCTGGCAAGTAACGGGGATTCGGAGGACTATATGTATTCCCGTGCGCAGCTGAAGCAGAAGATCGCAGAGCAGGAAATCGAGATCCAGTCTCTGGAGATCGCACAGAAAAAGGCACAGATCGAATATGACAGTGCGGCAGAAAAAGAGGAGAGCGCACAGGAATTTTCCAAGATCAATGGCGTTGTCACAAAGGTGGCGGAGTCGGTGGAATTTCTGGAACAGAACGAGCCCTATCTGGTGGTACAGGGCAGCGGCGGCGTGATGGTACAGGGCAGCGTCAGCGAAATGAATCTGGATAAGCTGACGGTGGGGTCACTGATCAGCGTCACTTCCTGGGATACCGGGGAAATGGTCACCGCAGAGGTGATGGAGATCGACACCACGCCGGTTTCCTACAACTCCCAGAATTACGGAGAAAACCCCAATAACAGCATGTATCCTTTCCGGGCATCTGTTACAGATGCCACGACGCTCTCCGTGGGCAGCTATGTGAGTCTGAGCTTCACCGGCGAGGCAGATAGCGATCATTTTTATCTCCCGGTCAGCTATGTGCGTCAGGAAAATGGACAGTATTATGTCATGCGGGAATCCAAAGACCACAAGCTGGAAAAGCAGTTCATCCAGACGGGAAAGATCATCTACGGCGGCTATTCCATCGAGATACTCTCCGGACTCAGCGAAACGGATAAAATCTGTTTCCCATACGGGAAATATGTCACAGAAGGTGCGTCTGTGCAGGAGACCAGCGGCAGTGCCGCATATTATTAAAGGAGGGGCGGCAGTATGCTGGAAAATATACGCTTATCATTACAGGGAATCCTTTCCCACAAGGTGCGTTCCATTCTGACGATGCTGGGCATTATCATCGGCATTGCGGCGATCATTGCCATTGTCTCCACCATCAAGGGCACCAATGAACAGATCAAAAACAACCTCATCGGCGCAGGGAATAACACTGTGGACATTCAGCTGTATCAGGGGGAAGGTCCCTATGATTTTAGCTATCAGGGCGTGCCAGAGGGGGTGCCGGTGGTGTCCGACAGCACCAGGGCGGAAATTGCCGCCCTGGACGAAGTGGAATCTGTTTCCTTTTACCGTACACGTTCCTACTGCGAAAATGTGTATTATCGGAACACGCCATTCAACGGTGCTATGTTTGGCATTGACAATGCCTACTTTGACACTGCCGGCTATCAGATACAGCAGGGGCGCGGCTTCACGGAAAAGGAGTACGCAGACAACCGCAAGGTAGTAATTCTGGACAACACAGCAGTAAAAAGCCTGTTTTCCTCAGACAATCCCATTGGTGAGACCATCGATATCGGCGGCGAACCCTTTACCATTGTGGGAATTGCAGTGGAAAGCAATACCTTTGAACCGGTCATCAACTCCGAGGAGGACTATTGGACATATATGGGTTCTTCCGGCGGAAAGATGTTTATTCCCAGCCAGTCCTGGCCCATTGTCTATCGCTTTGACGAACCGGAAAATTGTCTGGCGAAGGCGGTAGATACGGACAGTATGCCATCGGTTGGAAAAAAAGCGGCTGACCTGATGAATGCAGCTTTGCAGACTGGTGCAGGCGGCGAAAGTGAAATGCAGATCCAGTATCAGAGCGAAGATCTGCTGGGGCAGGCAAAGTCATTGCAGGATCTCAGTTCGTCTACCAACACCATGCTCATTGCCATTGCTAGTATTTCTCTGTTGGTAGGCGGTATCGGCGTAATGAATATTATGCTGGTGTCTGTCACAGAGCGTACCCGTGAGATCGGACTGAAAAAGGCGATCGGTGCAAAAAAAAGACGCATTCTGGCGCAGTTCCTGACAGAAGCGTCCGTTCTCACCAGCATCGGCGGCATTATCGGCATCGGCATCGGCATTGTGCTGGCGCAGGTGATCTCCAGAATTGCATCCGTTCCCGTGGCGATAAGCTCCCTGTCCATTGTGGTCTCCGTGGTATTTTCTATGGCAGTGGGCATTGTGTTCGGACTGATCCCGTCCATCAAGGCGGCGAATCTGAATCCCATTGATGCATTGCGATATGAATAATTTATCGTTGTTATTTTTTTAGAGCAAGAGAGCACATTATGTTAAAGCAACACCGCACAAAGAGCGCCTGACGGCTTTGCACGTCATATGCTTGCATAT
>NZ_CALDMP010000020.1 GCF_937915125.1 uncultured Ruminococcus sp.
ACGAAAAATCTGACGGCGCATCTGACGCACAATCTTTGTGCGGTATTGCCTAAAGCTGTGATTCCTGTGGGGGCACGTCAAAAAATGGCGGAGATTTTTCAGAGCCTCAAAGAATACCGGAATTATGCATTATACAGAAAGGATTGGAGTTTTTATGGAGAATCAGGCGAATTCGTCCATCAATGTATCAGAGATCATGGAAGGCATTCGTGCAGAGATCAAGGAAAAGGGCTACAGCAGTGAGATGCTGTCCTTTGCCGATGTGCCCGGAGATGCCGACAGTGGAGACTATGCCGAGCGGTTCGATGCGGACATGCTCCACGGCAATGTGCAGTATGTCAATGCAAATCACCGTGTGGATCCCTATCGTCCCCTGTCGGGCAATCCCATTGGCGTCTTTTTCAAGAAAGTCATCCGCAAGCTGGTCAGCTTCTATGTGGAACCCTATGCCGCAGAGCAGAGCAGCCTGAATGCCAACATTGCCCAGGCGCAGTCTCAGGTAGAACTGTATATCCGGGAGTCCCGGATGCATAGCACAAAGGCATTGCTGGAACGGATCGAAGCACTGGAATTGCAGCAGAAGAACTCCAGAATTGCCATGGAACAGATGCAGGCGCAGATCGCACAGCTTCAGGCGAAGCTGGAGCAGGAGGGTACGCGATGAAGGTAATCCAGCTGCTGCCCACCATGGGCATGGGGGATGCCATTGGGAATGATGTACTGGCGCTGTCCAGGGTGCTCCGGGACATGGGGTTTCAGACCGGGATCTATGCGGAAACTGTTGACCGCCGTCTGCCGGAGGGCACAGCCCAGACCGTAGACAAAATGCCCAGGCTCTCTGGGGAGGATGTGATCCTCTATCACAAATCCACGGGAACAGATCTGAGCTTTTCTCTGGAACAGTACGCCTGCCGGAAACTGATGATCTTCCACAATATCACGCCGCCCCGGTATTTTAAGGGGTATAATGACACTCTGACGGAGATTTCCGAGTACGGAATGCGCGGACTGTGTCATCTGGCGGACAAGGTGGACTACTGCATGGCGGATTCCGCCTATAATGCGTCAGTGCTCCGGGAATTGAACTACCGCTGTCCCATTGTGGTGCGGCCCATTCTCATTCCCTTTTCGGATTATGCCAAGGCACCTGACCCGGAAGTCATGGCGCACTATGAGAATGACGGCTATACGAACTTTGTCTTTGTGGGCAGAATTGCACCCAATAAGAAGCAGGAGGATGTCATCCGGGCATTTTACTGCTATAAAAAATATTGCAATCCCAAGTCCCGGCTGTTCCTGGTGGGTTCCTATACAGGCATGGAACGGTATTATCACCGCCTGCGCCGCTATGTAGGTGCCCTGGAACTGGACAACGTGGTGTTCACCGGGCATATTCCCTTTGCACAGATTCTGGCGTATTACCATCTGGCAGATCTGTTCTTATGCATGAGCGAGCATGAGGGATTCTGTGTGCCTCTGGTGGAGGCGATGTACTTCGGAATCCCCATTCTGGCGTATGATTCGTCAGCTATTTCCGATACTTTGGGCGGCAGCGGTGTGCTGCTCCAGAGCAATGACCCTATGGAGGCAGCCCTTATGGCTGACCGGGTCATCCGGGATCCGGATCTGCGCCGGGAAATCGTGGCAGGACAGCGCAGACGTCAGCAGGACTTTGCCTATGGGGAGATCCGGAAGCTGTTTGAACAGCAGATCCGGGAGTTCCTGGAAAAGGTGCCGCCGTGTGCGAAGAAGAAGTCCAGACGGAGAAAGTGAGTTTGAATGGAATGTCTAATGCATAATGCATAATGCATTAGACATGAAATAAGTCCATGCAATCAGGGGAGTTTTGAAACATGCGAAAAATCGGATTTGTCATTCCGTGGTACGGAGAAAATATTCCCGGCGGTGCAGAGATGGAACTGCGTGAGGTTGCGACCCATCTCCAGCAGGCAGGCATGGAGGTGGAGATCCTCACCACATGCGTCAAGGAATTCACGGCGGACTGGAATGAGAACTACTATGCCGCCGGCACTGCCGTGGTGGATGATATTGTGGTGCGTCGGTTTCCCGTGCGCCGCCGGGATGTGGCTGCCTTCGACCGGGTGAACCGGAAACTGATGCAGGGACAGCATATTTCACTTCAGGAGGAACAGACCTTTGTGGAGGAAATGGTCAACAGTCCCCAGCTGTATGAATACCTGGCAGATGCCTCGGAGGAATATTCCCTCTATGTGTTCATCCCTTATATGTTCGGAACGACCTATTACGGGATGCAGGTCTGCCCGGAAAAGTCCGTGCTCATTCCATGCTTTCACGATGAAGCCTATGTATACCTGCGGCTGTTCCGCCAGGCATATGTGCAGGCACGGGGCATGATCTACAACGCCATGCCGGAAATGGAGCTTGCGGGACGGGTGTATGATTTCTCATCCACAGAGCAGATCTGCATGGGTATTGGCATGAACACGGATATTCATCCGGATGCCGAGGCGTTCCGCCAGGCGTACCACATTGAAAAGCCCTTTTTACTCTACGCAGGGCGGAAGGATACGGGAAAAAATGTCCATACGCTGCTGCGTTATTTTGCGGAATACAAGCGGCGGCAGGAGAGTGACCTGCAGCTGGTGCTCATCGGCGGCGGACAGATCGAGATCCCGGCATCGGTGCAGGAGGATGTCTATGACCTGGGCTTTGTGACCACCCAGGAGAAATATAACGCCATGGCGGCGGCGGAATTACTCTGCCAGCCGTCCCATAACGAGAGCTTTTCTCTGGTCATTATGGAGAGCTGGCTCTGCGGCAGACCGGTGCTGGTGCATTCCAAATGTGCTGTCACACGGGATTTTGCCAAGCGTTCCAACGGCGGTCTGTATTTCCGGGATTACTTCGAGTTCGAGGGCTGTGTGCAGTACATACTGTCCCACCCGGAACAGGCGGCGCAGATGGGTGCAAACGGCGGTCAGTTCGTCAGAGATAACTTTGACTGGTCGGTGATCGTGGAAAAATACAAGGCTTTTTTCGAAAAGCTGACAGAGGAGTGAAAACATGAAACGGATTGCGATCGTCAATCAGCGGTATGGTCTGGAGGTCAACGGCGGTTCGGAATATTACGCACGGCTCATTGCGGAACGTCTGGCAAACCGCTATGAGGTGGAGGTGCTGACCACAAAGGCAGTGGACTACACCACCTGGAAGGACTGGTATGCCCGTGATGTGGAGACCATCCACGGTGTTACCGTGCGGCGATTTCCGGTGGAGCGTCTCCGTGCCCGGGATTTCAACAGCTACAATGAAGCATATTTGCAGGAGCTTTCCCAGGGACAGCGCAGTCTGGCAAAGGAACGCACCTGGTTCGAGAAACAGGGGCCCTATTCCCCGGCGTGCATCCGCTATATCCGGAAGCACAAGGACGATTATGATGTATTTATTTTCGTGACATATCTCTATTACCTGACAGTTATGGGACTGCCGGAGGTAGCGGACAAGGCAATCTTCATCCCCACCGCCCATGAGGAACCCTATCTCCATTTTCTCACTTACGAGAACTTGTTTACAAAACCCAAGGCATTTGTATTCCTGACGGATGAGGAGCGAAAGCTAGTGCGGCGGCAGTTCCCGAAAACGGAGCCCATTCCCTGCGATGTCATGGGTACCGGTGTGGATATTCCCTGCGATCCCGATCCGGCGCAATTCCGGCGGCAGTATGGGATTACCGATCCCTATCTCATTTATGTGGGACGCATTGACGAGGGGAAAGATTGCCCCATGCTGTTCCGGTATTTCATGGAATATAAGAAACGCTGCGGCGGTGATCTGAAGCTGGTGCTTTTGGGTAAGGCGGTGTGCCGGATTCCGAAGCATCCGGATATCATTTCTCTGGGTTTTGTGCCGGAGGAGGACAAGTTCCACGGCATTGCCGGGGCAAAGGCACTGGTGCTGCCGTCGAAGTTTGAGAGCTTGTCCATTTCCGTGCTGGAGGCAATGTCTCTGTCTGTGCCGGTGTTGGTGAACGGTGCCTGTGCGGTATTGAAAGGACACTGCACCAAGAGCAACGGCGGGTTGTTCTATACAAATTACTTTGAATTTGAGGGTGCAGTGCAGTATCTGCTGCACCATCCGGTGGAATATATGCAGATGTGTGCCAATGCACGGGCGTATATTACCCGGAATTATGACTGGGACGTGATCATGCAGAAGTTTTCAGCAGTGATCGAGAGCGTGGGGAAGTAAAAGTGACAGCTTTTTCGAGACGGGGCGAACAAGACCGCCCCGCCTTGTGAAACCACTTGAAAAAGTAAAGCCTTGCAAACGTCCCGGTGGGACGTTTGCAACGAAAAACCGTATAATTTATCCTATTAACATTTGTATATCATTACTATGACGGCGGGAGCAAGCCCCCGCCCTACGTATTGCAATCTTATCCATATTGTGATTACTGCGTTCCGACTGTCTGGGGCTTTCAAAATAAGGAGGAATTGATACAGAATGAATCTATTTTCTGGGGTGGTATTGCTGGGCGTCATCCTTGCAGTACTGACTGTGGGTATTTGGTGGAAAAAAGGCAACGTACTGGAAATCCTGGTGCTGGGCGTGGTCTACTGGTTCTGCGCCTGGATCGTTGCCGGCATGGGACTTTTTGTACTGGACGAATTCCGGCTGTTCCGATGTGCCTGCGCCACGGCGGGTCTGATTTTCCTGACGGGTATCGGTGCAGTGCTGGTGCGCCGGAAACGGGATGCCATACCCTGGCGGGAGCTGGTACAGACCTCGTGGGATATCAGACCCCATTGGATCCCCATCCTGGTGTGCTGCTGCGGTGCGGTGCTCATTGCCGTAAAGCACGGCTTCTTCGGCATGGGACAGGATGAGGGCGTGTATCAGACTGTGGCAATCAATTTCATGAACGGAATCACCGACCGACAGCAGGATTTTGCGGAATATCACCTGCTGTCCGGCGAACAGCGAAGCGCTTTTACAGAGAGCATACGCCATCGGCTCATTGGCTATGATATCGGTCCTCACGAATATCCGCCTACAGTTTATGATATTGATGTGAGCCCGGTTTCGGGTATTTACCACGGCATTCCCACCTTTGCCTCCATCCTTGCCATGTGGGGAACCATCTTCGGCATGGCACAGATGCAGGGCGTGCAGACGTTGTTCTATTTCTGTACTATTTTCCTGGTGTTCTTCACCTGCCGGAATCTGAAGCTGCGTTCCTGCACCAGCCTGTTGGCATGTGCAGTCACAGCGGCTTCACCTATCGTTGTCTGGGTGGCGAAATCCGCCCTGACAGAGGGGTTTCTCGGGGTGATTATGGCACTGTTCCTCTACTTTCTTACGGATCAGGAGCACCCGGAGCGGCAGTGGATGTCCATTCTCCCAGTGGCAGTGTTCGGCTGTTTCCACGTGTCCATTTACACCATGATCCCCATGTTCGTGGTGCTTTATGGCGGCATGTACTGGTTCACACGCCGCAAGTGCTTTGCTGTGCTCATGCCGGTGACGGTGCTAGGCTATCTGGTGAGCTTTTTCGCCATGCGCCACGTCCAGCCGTTCTACACCATGAATAACTACAGCCCCATTTTCGGGATTGGTATTACCCAGAAGGAGCTGCCCTGGTTTGTACCGCTGGTATGCGCAGTGGCACTGGTGTTCTGTGGTATCTATATCTGGGCAGTCCACCGGTTTGTACACCGGAAATATGCTCACCTGTCGCCGGAAGGCTATCTGGAACGCTTCCGCAGTACGAAAACAGGCTTTTTTCTGGTAGAGGTACTTCTGGTACCGTTGGTACTGTATATTCTGCTGAAATGTCTGACAGCGGACAGTCCCCTGGCGGCATTCCGTGGGACGGCGTTCTGGGGATATGTCTGCAATACCGGGTTCTTCCTGCTGGCGGCAGCGTGGATCCTGGGCGTGCTGCGACCCCGGTTCTATCTGGAATCGCCGCAGCGACTCGTCGTCCTTGTGACGGCATTCTATTGCGTGCTGTTCTATGCGGCGTTCCTGCGATTTGAGGTACAGTATTTCTACTACTACGGACGGTATCTGGCACCGTTTATTCCGGTGGCGGCACTGTTCGGTGCAATGACCATTGACCGCCTCCGTGCCCGGGTAACTCTGCCGGTTATGGCGGCAGGTCTTGTGGCAGTGGCACCATATGATTGTTTCCTTGCAGTCATGAAGGATGATACCCGTCTGGAATGGGATGTGCTGGAGGAAACTGCGGCGAAGATCACCTCGGAGGACTGCGTTATCGTGGACAGCGACGCCATGTGGACACTGTATCTGCCCTTGCGTGCCATGACTGGTGCGGCGGCATATCCTGTGCTGGGAGACGATTTTGCGGCACAGGCAGAGGAACTGTCCCAGACCTATGATACGGTTTACTATATCGGCAAGGGAGAATGGACAGAAGTCTTTGACGATCAGTTCCAGCTGGTATATTCCAACGATGTGACCCAGTATAACGACGACAATGTCAGCGGCAGAGGACGTATTTCACCCTTGCCTCTGGAATATCAGATCACAGGGGATACGGTGACCATGTACCGCTATTTGTCGGAACGGCTGGAATATCCGGCGGAAGAATGCGCCGCAGAGGAATACCGCGGTTTTGGTTTCCTGGAACAGGATTTCTGCTGGTCGAATACAGAGGATGCGGCAGTGCGCTGTCAGCTGTCCTCGGAGGATTATACGCTGACCATCACCATGGGCTGCCTGATGCCGCTGGAGGCATTGGAACTGGAGTCCTATTCTGTGACGGTGCAGATCAACGGAGAAACGGCGGGTACAGTGACAGTGGACGAAAGCAACAACGGCAATTCCCTCTCTCTGGACATCCCGGCGGAGCTGGTACAAGACGGACAGAATATTGTCACACTGCAATGTGATCTGTGGAAAGCAGAACGGGTTGCCGCCGGAGATGCCCGGGTACTGGGTTTCCCGTTGGAATCCCTGGTATTTACACCCATGACATAACTGCAAAGGAAAGGAATTGTGTAATTATGAAGCTGATCATTCAAATTCCCTGCTATAACGAGGAAGAGACACTGGAACTGGCATACAATGACCTGCCAAGGCACATTGACGGCATTGATACCATCGAATACCTGATCATCAACGACGGCAGCAAGGACAAGACGGTGCAGAAAGCCCGGGAACTGGGATTCCATCACATTGTCTCTTTCCGCCGGAACAAGGGTTTGGCACGGGGCTTTATGGCTGGTCTGGATGCCTGTCTGCGGCTGGGTGCGGATATTATCGTGAACACCGATGCAGACAATCAGTACTGCGGTGAGGATATCGAAAAGCTGGTGCGTCCCATTCTGGAGAAAAAGGCTGATATGGTCATCGGTGAGCGACCCATTGACGAGACAGAGCATTTTTCCTGGAAAAAGAAGAAGTTCCAGCATTTGGGCAGCTGGGTAGTGCGTGTGGCATCCCATACTGACGTGCCCGATGCCCCCAGCGGATTCCGTGCCTATTCCCGGGAAACTGCCATGCGTATGAACGTGGTCAACGAGTATACTTACACCCTGGAAACCATCATTCAGGCAGGGCGGAGCAAAATGGCAGTGGCATCTGTACCCATCCGCACCAACCCGGAGACACGTCCGTCCCGGCTGTTCTCTAGCATGTGGCGGTATATGAAGCGTTCCGCTTCGGTCATCATCCGTTCTGTGGCGATGTACCGTCCTCTGCAATTTTTCTGCACCATTGGTGCGATACTGTTTGTGTTGGGATTGGCTGTTGGCATCCGGTTCCTGGTGTATTTCTTTATGGGAACCGGCGGCGGTCATATCCAGTCCCTCATTCTGGCGGCAGTGCTGCTCATGATCGGGTTCCAGACCATTACGCTGGGACTTCTGGGGGATACTATCTCAGCAAACCGGAGACTTCTGGAAGATGTGCAGTATCATGTGCGTAAAATGGACTATGATGGAAATCCGGAAGAAAAGACACCGGATGATGAATAAACATTGTGTGGGTGAAAATTCACATGTAGGGGCGGCTATTAGCCGCCCGTTTTGATATGCCGTACATTTTCTGTAGGGACACGAGGTGCCGTGTCCTTCCATGTACGAAAACGATTCCATGAATCACATCTCACGGCGAAAGCGTGATTTTCTCTGACAAAACCATTGCAAAGCCCTGAAGAATATGGTATAATAAAAACGTATATCATCCGGACAGCAGTATGCCGGATGGAAGAAAGGGAGTATTTTATTATGGACGCAAGTACATTTCCGATCTCATTTACCTACCACCTGATTTTCTGTATCGTTGCAGGTTTATTTTTCCTGATACAGTTCATCCGTCTGCGGCGACCGTATCAGCTGATCTTGGCAGTTGCCATTCCGGCATCTTTGCTGATCTATGTGGGCGATCCTTCCAACAAGACATGGTTCCACACTGTGGGCATGTTTGAAGTGGTGCTACTCCTGGGAGCTGTGGTATTTTCCATTGTCGAACGTGCCAGAACTAAGAAGCTGGAAAAACAGCAGGATAATGACGGAGAAACCGCATGAAGATCGTGATTACAGACGGGGCAACGCTTTCCGGCGGCGGTGTTTCACTGGAACGGTTCTCCAGATATGGAGAGGTCTGTGCCTATGACCTGACTGCACCAAAACAGCTTGCAGAACGCCTGGCAGATGCCGAAGTGCTGCTCTGCAATAAGACCCCAGTTCCGGCAGAAATTTTCGACAAGTGTCCGAAGCTGCGCTATATCGGCGAGTGTGCTACGGGCTATAACAACATTGACATTGCAGCGGCAAAGGCGCACGGTGTCACCGTCTGCAATGCCGGCGTATATTCCACAAATGCCGTGGCACAGCACACCTTTGCTCTCATACTCCATCACTACAGCTGTGTGGCAGCGTATGATGCAGCTGTCCGGGATGGTGTATGGAAACGGGCAAAGACCTTTTCTGTGATGCCCTATCCCATGGAGGAACTTTCTGGAAAAATCCTGGCGGTCGTGGGACTCGGCAGTATCGGGCGGAAAGTCGCCGCCATTGGTGCTGCTTTTGGTATGCATGTCATTGCCGCTACCCGGACAACGCCCCGGGATTGTCCCTATGATCTGGTTTCAGTAGACGAAGCTTTCGCCCGGGCGGATGTGCTGACACTGCACACACCTCTGACGGAACAAACTGCCCATATGGTAAACCGAAGACGGCTGGAGACCATGAAACCCACTGCACTGCTAGTCAACACGGCACGGGGCGGACTCATCAACGAGGATGACCTGGCGTGGGCGCTGCAAAATGGCATGATTGCCGGGGCAGCACTGGATGTGCTGACGGAAGAACCCATGGGGGATACGCCTTTGTATGGGCTGGAGAATTGCACCATAACACCTCACGTTGCCTGGACACCTCTGGAGACAAGACAGCGGCTGCTGTCCATTGTGGAGGACAATCTGCGCCTGTATCTGGCTGGCACGCCGCAGAATGTGATTTGTTGAGGGTCGGTAGATTTTGTTTGTCGAATTATTTTTGGCTTATTTGATAAGGATGATTTATAAACAAGAATCTACCTAGTATACCAATATAGGAGAAGTAGAAAAATGATCGATGTTTCCAAGAAAAAGCGGATCGTGCTCAAGCTGGGCACATCCACGCTGACCCATAAAACCGGAAAGCTGAACATCCGCCGCATGACCAATCTAGTGCGGATCCTGTCAGATCTGCACAATGCCGGGAAAGAACTGCTCATTGTCTCCTCCGGCGCTGTGGGCATGGGCGTGGGAAAGCTGAACCTGCCGGAGCGTCCCAAGGACACACCGTCCAAACAGGCGGCTGCGGCAGTGGGACAGTGCGAGCTGATGCACATCTATGACGATATGTTCGCCAAATACGGCGTGACGGTGGCGCAGATCCTGCTGACAAAGACCACGCTCACAAATGGTCGTCTGCCCCATGTACAGAACACCATCCACCGGCTGCTGGAGCTGGGCGTGATTCCCATCGTCAACGAGAACGACACGGTTTCCATTGATGAGCTGGAACTGGAGATCGGGGAAAATGATTCCCTCGCTGCACAGCTGGCAGTGGCAGTGGATGCAGATCTGCTGGTGATCCTGTCGGATATCAACGGGCTGTACTCCGCCGATCCCCGGAAGTATGAGGATGCAGAGGTTATTCGTGTGGTGGAAAAAATCGACGAGCGCATTGTCCAGATGGCAGGCGGCGCAGGGACATCCTTCGGTACCGGCGGCATGACCACCAAGATCAATGCGGCAAAGATCGCCACGGAAAACGGCGTGGATATGGTCATTATGAACGGCAGAGACCCGGAGCAGCTGTATGGGCTGTTTGACGGGGAACCGGTGGGAACGCATTTTCTGGCACAGGGGTAAAGGAGGAGTCGCCATGGGCAGTACAGCAAAGGATAACCGGCGTTATACAGTGGAAGAATATTATATCATGATGCAGGACACGGAACAGCTTGCAGAACTGCTGAATGGTGAGATTGTGGCTATGGCATCTCCCAGTATTGCCCACCAGCGGATTACTCGGAGCCTGACAACGGAAATCGACAATTATCTGCGCCGCCATCACGGCAAATGCGAGGTGTTTTCGGCACCTACGGATGTCATGCTGGATGAGCATAACTTAGTGATTCCCGATGTATTTGTTGCCTGCCATCCGGAGCGGTTTGATCGTCAGAAATACAATGGTGCGCCGGATTTTGTAGCAGAAGTGGTATCCTCCAACCGCAGCGATGATTATATCAAAAAGCTGTATCTGTATCAGACATCCGGTGTGCGGGAGTATTGGATTATTGACCCGAAAAGCCGGAAAACGTTGGTGTATTATTTCGAGGAAAGCCTTTCCCCGACCATTTATCCCTTTGATGTGCCAATTCCGGTGGGAATCTATCAGAACGCAGAGGAGCCGCTTGAGATCATGATCTCATAATGAAACAGCAGTGATATTGCTGTATGACATAGACAAACCATGTAGGGGCGGATATCATCCGCCCGTATTTTCCGTCACGGCATACCTGCGGTATCCCGATATCTGACTATATTTTCCGTCACGGCATACCTGCGGGCGGCTGATAGCCGCCCCTACAATGCCGTTATGCAACTGAAAGGAGATTACTTATGAACTACGCAGAAACCCTGGGCATCCGTGCCAAGGCAGTGGAATCCGCCATTGCCACCGCCGCACCTCAGGTGAAAAACCAGGCGCTTGCCGCCATTGCAGATGCACTGCTTGCCCGACAGGACGAAATTCTGGAAGCAAATGCAAAAGACTTAGCCGCCGCACAGGCGAATAATATGACAGTATCCTTGCAGGATCGTCTCCGCCTGACACCGGCACGGATCTCCGGCATGGCAGACGCTGCCCGTCAGCTCATTGCCGCAGAGGACCCCATTGGTTCCGTAGATAGCGGCTCTGTCCGTCCCAACGGCTTGCAGATTCTGAAAACACGTGTGCCTCTGGGCGTCATCGGTATTATTTTCGAATCCCGTCCCAATGTCACCGTGGATGCGGCGACCCTCTGCCTGAAAGCCGGGAATGTGGTAATTCTCCGTGGCGGCAAGGAGGCAATCCACTCCAACACAGCCCTTGCCAATATCATGCGGCAGGCAGTGGAAACCGTGGGACTGCCAGGGGATATTATTCAGCTGGTGGAGGATACATCCCGGGAAACTGCCGCAGATATGATGCACCTGACAGGCTATCTGGATGTACTCATTCCCCGTGGCGGTGCCGGTCTGATTCAGGCAGTACTGCGCCAGTCCACTGTGCCGGTCATTGAAACAGGTGCCGGAAACTGCCATGTGTATGTGGACAAATGTCTCCACGGCGAGGCGGATTATGACATGGCGGTGCGCATTATTGACAATGCAAAGACCCAGCGCCCGTCTGTGTGCAATGCCATTGAGGGACTGGTTGTCCACAAGGATGTAGCTGGGGAGATTTTGCCCCGTGTGCAGGCGGCATTTGCAGCCCATGATGTGACCATTTACGGCGATGAAGCCACCCGGGAAATTCTCGGCGCAGATATCGAACCGGCAACGGACGAATTGTACGACACGGAGTTCAACGACTATAAGATTACAGTCAAGGTCGTGGACAGCATGGACGAAGCCATGGCGCATATTGCAAAATACAGCACGAAGCATTCCGAGTGCATCATTACCCGTGACCTGGATGCTGCCCAGAAGTTCCAGCGCACTGTGGATGCAGCGGTGGTCTATGTCAATGCGTCCACCCGGTTCACCGACGGCGGCGAGTTCGGCTATGGTGCAGAGATCGGCATCTCCACCCAGAAGCTTCACGCAAGAGGTCCTATGGGACTTCATGAGCTGACTACAGTGAAATATCTGGTCAGCGGCAACGGACAGATTCGGGAATAAAGGCAACACCGCACAAAGAGCGCCTGGCGGCTTTGCATGTCATATGCTTGCATCTTTTTCGTCATATTTCACAAAAATGCTCGTGAATACACAAAGTATTCACTGCGCTTTTTGTTTCATCTGACGAAAAATCTGACGGCGCATCTGACGCGCAATCTTTGTGCGGTATTGCCTAAACTGGCGAAAGGAAAAGAGGATTTTTCATGCTCAGTATTATCTGTGCCATCGTTTGCATGATTTTAATCATTCTGGACATCTGCGGCAAACTGCATCTGGAGAAAACCAAGCCGCAGGTACTGTTGAACCTGTTCAGCCTGCTTGGTGCGGCAACGCCCGTTGCGGCAAATGCATGTTCCAGTTGTATCACCGATCTGCTGGGGACAACAACTCTGGAAGAGATGACGGAAACGGCAGACTGGCTGGAATTGCTCCTGACCCAGGGAGTCCCGGACTGGATCATCGTGATTGCTGGTACAGTCTGTGTGCTGGCGTGGGTTTATACGCTGGTGCGGACTGCTACTGGCACAAAAATCATCTCGTCCCAGGAATCCCCGGTGCTGGCTGCAAAGCGGAATCTGATCGTGGCATGGATCTCCCTGCCATTCTTCCTGCTGATGCTGGTGGCAGGCGTGATCTATCTGGTGGTGGTGCTCAGCTTAGTGGGCATGTATCTTTTGACGGTTCTGATTTGCACGCTGATTTTTCCGCCGATGCTGATTATCGGGGCGGTGGTGGTGGCAATTACTTCCATTGAACTACTGTTGCCCCTGCTGCCCATTCTTGGAGCACTGCTGATTCCATACATCACGGGAGTATTCTATGGAAATCGGTATCTCATTGCCTGTGCTGTTTGTTTCGGCTGGAAAAAACCGCTGCGTATCTTTTTGCAGGTACTGTTGTTCCTGCCCTGGATACGGTGGATCGTGGTCTGCTGCTGCATGGGGAAGATGCAGAAATATTGCAGAATCACAGGTCAATCATAATTTTGATTTTCTGAATTTGCAAAAAACACCCTTCGAAACAATTTTGCTTCGAAGGGTGTGATTTTTATGTTGAGGCAACACCGTACAGAGAGCACCTGACGGCTTTGCATGTCATGTGCTTGCATGCTTTCCGTCATATTCACAAAAATGCTCGTGAATACACAAAGTATTCACTGTGATTTTTGTTCCATCTGACGAAAAATCTGACAAAGTTTATGCTCGTAGAGTACATCTGACGCACGATCTTTGTGCGGTATTGCCTTGAATTGTTTTTATGAAACCGGTTTGCGCACCACACTTCTTGCGGGAAACGCCTTTTCACAGGCAATGGAGCAATCCATCATGGCATGATTTGCGGTTTCAATGCTTTCACCGTCACCGTTCTGCAAACCTTCTGCCGCCACTGTCACAGGCGGCTGTCCCGGTGCGAGAATTTCCAGGGTATCCCCGGCAAAGAAACGGTTCCGCTGGGTCAGATACAGCCGCCCGTCACGCCATTCCTGCACCACAGCTACCACATCGCAGTTGCGCACATAGCTGCTGCTCTCATAGCGCTGATTGGCGTTTTCTCTGCCGTAGAAAAATCCCGTGCAGTATTCCCGATGGCTGACCTGTACCACTTCATCCAGTGCCCATTGGGGTGCAGGCTGTCCGGACAGTACCGCATCCAGCGCCCCACGATAGGCGTTCGTCACAATTGCCACGTAATATGCCGATTTGTTGCGTCCTTCGATTTTCAGGCTGTCCACGCCGGCATCCAGCAGATCCTGCAAATGATTGATCATGCACAAGTCCTTGGCGTTGAAAATATAGGTGCCCTCGTCCGTTTCCTCTACGGGAAAATACTGTCCCGGCCGGGTGGATTCCATGAGGTGATAGTTCCAGCGGCAGGGCTGGGCGCAGGCACCGCGGTTGGCATCCCGTCCCGTGAGATACGCTGACAGGAGACACCGTCCGGAAAAGGACATGCACATGGCGCCGTGGACAAAGCTCTCCAACTCCATATCCGCTGGAATTTTCGCCCGGATCGCAGCAATTTCCTCCAGGGACAGCTCCCGTGCCAGCACAGCACGCTTGACACCCATGTCGTACAGTGCCTGGCAGGATGCATAATTCACAATGCCGGTCTGGGTAGACATGTGTATCTCCATGTCCGGCGCAAGCTTCCGTGCCATTGCCAGAAGTCCCAGGTCTGCCAGAATCAGCGCATCTGCTCCGGCATCTACCGCCTCCTGCAAAAACTGCGGAAAAGTGGGGATTTCCTCGTTCCGGGGCAGGGTATTGCAGGTCAGATATACCTTTTTGCCGTATCGGTGCGCCAGCGCCACAGCCTCCCGGAGCTGCTCCGCACTGTGGAAATTGCTTGCCGCCGCACGCATACTGAAACTTTCCCGTCCCAGATAGACTGCATCTGCACCATAATCCAGCGCCGCCTGTAACCGTTCCAAGTCGCCTGCCGGCGCCAGAAGTTCCGGTTTATTCCTCTGCATTGCCATCCCCAGCATCCTCCGTTTCTGTCGCAGCTTCGGCGGCTGCCGCTGCTGCCTCCTGCTGTTCCTTTACCTTTTGCTGGTTTGCGTCATGCTCTTCCAGCGTCTCCGCAAAGAATGTTTCCTTGGTGTCAATGTTGGAGTAGAAGTAGTAATAGCTGGTGTTTGCCGGATAGAGCGCCGCATAAATGGCATCGCTGCCCGGATTGCAGATAGGTCCTGCCGGCAGACCTGTGCAGGTATAAGTATCATAGGAATCATACAGTGCCTGATTATAGGACTGGCTGTGGGGCTTGATGACCTCTTCCACATATTTGGTGGTGGGGTCAGACTGTAACAGGGGATATTCCGAGGCATTGTTCAGACGATTCCAGAATACAGAAGAAATGGTCGCCATCTGTTCTGTATTGCCTGCCTCTGCCTGGATCATGGATGCCAGGGCAATGGTCTCGTCCAGCGTCATGTCCAGTGCCTCCATGCGGTCGTAGTATTCCGGCAGGATCTTGCTGTTGAAATTGCTCAGAATCTTCTGGCACACCAGTTCCACATTCATTTCCTGATAGAATGTGTAGGTATCCGGGAAGAGATAACCCTCCATGTGATAGAATTTCTCGTCCTGGAAGCTGGGGAGGTATTCTTCATAGGAAAAGCCGAACTTGGCATCGTTGTTGAAATAGTCCATGAATTCCTCGGAATCGCAGACATTGTTTTCCTCCAGCAGCTCTGCTGCATCCACCAGCCGGATGCCCTCGGGGAAGGTAATGTTCACAGAAAGGGCACTGTCCAGAGGGTCGCTCACCAGCTCGCTCAAAATGGTCTCATACGCCATATCCGGCCGCAGTTCGTGGTCGCCGGGCTTGATGTCTGTGTCCTTGTCGCTCATGCCGGCAATAAAAACAAAGAAATCCGGCTTTGCAATAATGTCGTTTGCCTCCAGTGTTTCTGCGATCTCATCCATGGATGCCCCCTGGGGAATGGTGACGATCTTAGTGGAACTGTCACTGTTGATGCCCAGCAGATCCTGTCCATAGACGATGAGGAGACTGGACAGCAGTACAGAAACGGCAATGATAACAATGATCATGATCAAAGCGCTGATGCCGCGGTGCTTTTTCCGCTTTTTCCGGGGACGTGCCTCCGGGTTGTTATGTACCGGTTCCGGGCGAAAGGGCTGACTTTCGCCTTCCAGATCGTCATACAGAGGATCGCTGACGGAATAGGGTCTGGACTGTGGTCTCGGATTCCAGCTGTTTTCCGAAAGGGTATCTTCTTTCTGCACCGGGCGTGAAGCAGTAAAAACAGGTTCCGGCTCGTAGGACGATGCCGCAGACGGTTCTGGCTCTGGTTCCGGCGCCTGGGGTTGTTCCTGGGTCGGAAATGCGTGAGAAACAGGTGTTTTCCGTTCCGGCTCCGGTTGGCGTTCCGGCACAAACCGGGGCGGTTCTTCCTTTGGCGTTTCGGCAGATGCCTTCTGAGACGCCGTTTCCCGTAATATTTCATCGAGCAGCTTGTCTCGGTTGTAGTCTTTGTTATCCATTCCATACCTCCAACGGATATTCGGTAGCGATGCCGTCCAGACGCTGGTCTGTCGGTTCCATGGGGACTTCATCTGTTACAAATATTGATGCGGCATAGCCGATCTTCAGCAAAAAGGGATATCTCCCCAGAAAGCGGTCATAATACCCTGCCCCATATCCCAGCCGTCCGCCCATGCGGTCAAAGGCAAGCCCCGGCACAAGGCAAAGGGGATGTGCAGTTTCGTCCGGTGTTACAACAGGCAAATCCTCCGGCGGTTCCAGTACGCCGTATGTACCAGCTTTCAGCTGTGCTGTCATATCTTTGTCCGTACATAATCTGTGAAACTGCATGGTCTTGTCCGGGAGACAGCGGGGCACTGCCACACATTTGCCGTCCGCCAGTGCCTGCCCCAGGATCGCCGTGGTATCCGGTTCCTGGGGCAGGGATACAAAGCAGAACAGCTGTTCACATGTGCTGTAAAGTGAACTGGAGAGAAACTGCTGCGCCATCTGCTGATCCAGCGCCTGTTTTTTTGAGGACGGCAATTCCCGGCGTTTTTGGCGCATAGTCTGCCGCAGCTGCTTTTTGGCAGCGATACGGTCAGTCACAGAGAATTGACGCCCGGATCTGCGCCTGTGTCTCTTTACCCAGCATTGCGCCCACCAGAGTCAGACCGAAGTCCACTGCCACGCCGGCACCTCTTGCGGTAATGATCTTGCCGTCAGTTACCACCCCGGTTGTGCCGATCTCTGCACCGGTCAGATCTTTCTCAAAACCTGTATAGCAAACGGCAGTCTTTCCCTGGAGCAGTCCCTTGTGCCCCAGAATAGACGGTGCAGCACAGATAGCGCCGATCCAACGGTCATTTTCGGCACAGTAATCGATGGCAGCCTGTACTACAGCAGATGCTTCTTCATTCAGCGTACCCGGCATACCGCCCGGCAGCACGATCATTTCCATTGCGGCATCTATGGGCAGTTGGTCTGCCGTAATGTCCGCTGTTACGGGAATGCCGTGGGAACCGGTGACGATCTTCCCGGTAACGCCTACTGTAGTCACATCCAGCTTGGAACGGCGGAGCATATCCACCGGTGCCAGCGCTTCTACTTCTTCAAATCCTTCTGCGAGAAACACATAAATCATAATGATGATCCTTTCTTTTTTTCATTGTAGGGGTGGCTATTCACCGCCCGCAGAAATCGTATTATTGACGTAATGCACGGGCGGATGATATCCACCCCTACAAATACGACCTTGATTCAAAGCAATTGTTCCGGCGTATCACACACTGCCATCCATTTTTCCAGCAGGAGCGCGGGATAGTAGGACAGCTTGGACTTTCGCAGTCCCGGCACGCCCAGATCCTCTTCCCGGTTCAGATAGGTGTACCCCTTGGCGAAATGGGCGGCGAATTGCTGCGCCATTGCCGGGAATGCACCGTGATAGCGTGTGTCTGCCTTTTCGATATGCACCCCGAACACATTGCTGCAAATGGGCTCGCCGATGGAAAAGGCGACAAGTTCGCCGTCTACCCGGAGCACACCGCCGCAGAGTTCCAATTCTGCAAAATGCGCAAAAAAGGTGTGAATGGCGTACTGTTCCATGACGCTGGAAGCATCTGTATAGCCGTCCTTTTCGTTATAGCTATGGGCAGCGAAGGCAATGCACTCGTCAAAATCCGCCGGCGTCATTTCCGAAAAAACAGCGCCGTATTTGGAAAACTGGCTGATGTGATTGCGCTTTTTGTGATATTTTTTCCCGGAAAGTGCTGTGAATTCTTCTGTCAGGTAGAGATAATCGGCACTGTCCCGGTCGTTATGCAGGGAAAACACGCCGGAAAATTCCCGTTCCAGAATGGGCAGCGTCTGCTCTGTCAGCCCGGCAATCACCAGAGGCTGTTTTGCCGCAGCGGCATATTCCGCCATTGCCCTGACGACACGGCGGTAGTCGCCTTTCCCCGAGGGAAAGGAAAAATGGGGTGCGCCGTCCTCTGTGGCAAAGGCACAGATGAGATAAAAGTCCTCAAACCGGGCAATTCTGGAATCCGCAGCACGATGCCACGCCAGATTGTTGGCGAAGCTGTATTCACAGCCCATAAAGTCCGACTGTTTCAGTGCCTTCTGAATCCAGGGGCGGTCGGCAAGGGTAATCTCCCGAAAACTCAGCATCCGAGTTCCTCCTGTATCTGCCGGAATAATTCGTCCCGGATCTCCGTGATGGAGCGCAGGGAAGTGCCCTCAGCGCATTCAATCCGATGCCAGCCCAGCCGTTCTCCGGCATAGCGTGCCGCCCGGTCGCACTGTTCCAGATATTGCAGGTCTGCCTCGTGAATGTCCTTTTTGGCAGCGTCACCCGCATAGCGTCTGGAGAGCAGCTGCTGGGATAATTCCAGAGGCATGGACAAAAACAGTACCAGATCCGGCTTTGGCAGTCCCAGCTTGTGGTATTCGTAATCTTCCAGCCATGCCAGATAATCGTCCCATTGTTCTGTAGGCAGCTTGCTCATCTGATGGATGGCGTTGGAGGTGGTATAGCGGCTGGCGAGGATCCACTCCCCAGCGCAGTAATTTTTTTCCCAGTCCAGCTTATAGTTGGCGTAGCGGTCTACAGCGTAAAAGCTGGATGCCGCATAGGCGTTGACACCGCCTGGGGTGTCGGAAAAGTCTCCGCGGAGGTACATTTTCACCAGTGCCGCCGAGGGCTTGTCATACATGGGAAAGCTGATGGGCTTCACCGCTTTGCCGTGTTCCCGGAGCAGCTGCTGTAACGCTTCGAACTGGGTGGACTTTCCGCATCCGTCCAGTCCGTCCAGTACAATGATCTTTCCATCAGCCATTGCGGATCACCTCGAATTTCTCCCGGACTTCCTTTGCCTTACCGCAGCTCATTTTGCCCTCCGTGCAGCTGCCGCAACAGCAGGATGGACCAGCGGTTCGGAACAGAGAGGGTGCAACTTCGCAGCAGAGCCGGAGCATTTCTGTGGCAACAGCACGGATCTCCCACTGTGCCCGGTTGCAGCAGCGCAGCCGGAAGAAGTTCCGCAGACTGCGGACATTCATGGTCAGTACCATTTTGGTCTCACAGGCATTGGGAAGCACATAGCGTGCATCCTCAATAGCTTTCTTTTCCGCCTTGGAGCGAGCAGCTTTTTCCGTCAGTCCCTGGGCCAGGAATTCCGGCACATATTTTGCCGCAAGTGCATCTGCCAGACGGTTGTATGCATCAATGGACTGCTGCATTGCCGCCTGGTATTCTGCCTCCAGCGCCGGGTCTGCGGCAATTGCCGGAGGTGTGATATAGACAAACTGATCCTGCCGCACATAGCGCTGGCTCTGTACGGAATAGGAGGCAATGCGGTGACGTGTCACCTGTGCCAGAAATGACCGGGACACGCCCTCAATGCCGAAGGTGAAGGTCACATGTTCCACAGGACTTTCGTGCCCGAAGCCGTCCAGCATTTCCACAAATTGTTCCGCACGTTCCAGAGAAATTGCATCCCGCAGTTCCTCGACTCCTGTATCCGAATAGCACAGCCGTGCCGCCGCTGCAACAGTCTGTTCCGGCTGGGGCGTATGTGCCAGCAAAACCACTTTCATCGAATCACGCTCCTTTATAATATACTTTTTTATTATACCATTATTCTGGAGATAAGTCAACTGGGGTGAAAAGGGAATCACACGTGTCGGCTTTATCATTCATCAAAAACGGCGCACGCTCCAAAGTACAGAGCAGTACGCCGTTTCGTTTCTGTTTTTGTAGGGCAATACCGCACAATCTTTGTACGGTATTGCCTTAAAATGCATATGGGCAACACCGCACAAAGAGCGCCTAGCGGCTTTGCACGTCATATGCTTGCATATTTTCCGTCATATTTCACAAAAATGCTCGTGAATACACAAAGTATTCACTGCGCTTTTTGTTTCATCTGACGAAAAATCTGACGGCGCATCTGACGCACAATCTTTGTGCGGTATTGCCTATGTTTAATTTATCGCTCCAGGATCTGGCTGCGATCCGGACCATTGCCCACCATGACTACCTTGCACTCGCAGACTTCTTCCAGCCGTGCGATGTACTTCTTGCATGCTTCCGGCAGTTCATCGAAGCTCTTGCAATTGGAAATATCCTCATCAAAGCCCTCGAATTCCTCGTAAATGGGCTTGCAGTCTGCCAGAGATTCCAATGCTGCCGGGAAATCTTTCAGTACAGTGCCATCGGGCTTTTCATAGCCAACGCACATTTTCAGCGTACCGATACCGCTGAGGGTATCCAGCTTATTGATTGCCAGACCGTCCAGACCGTTGGTGCGGACAGAATGACGGACGATCACAGCGTCAAACCAGCCGGTACGTCTCGGACGGCCAGTGGTTGTGCCGAATTCGCCGCCCTTATTGCGGATCAGTTCACCAGTCTCATCCTCCAACTCAGTGGGGAACGGGCCCTTGCCTACACGGGTGGTATATGCCTTTGCAACGCCGATGATATTGGTGATCATTTTCGGACCAACGCCAGTTCCGATGCAGGCACCAGCAGAGATCGGGTGAGAAGAGGTAACATAGGGGTAGGTACCGAAGTCGATATCCAGCAGAGTTGCCTGCGCACCCTCGAACATGATGGTCTTTCCTGCCTTGTTTGCCTCATAGGTCAGCACGGAAACGTCATCCACATAGGGTGCCAGGCGCTTGCCGTACTCAATATATTCTGCAATGACAGCGTCCAGATCAAATGCCTCGCCGCCATAGACCGCAGTGATGATCTTATTTTTCAGCATACCAGTGGTACGTGCCTTTTCCGCAAAAATTTCCGGATGCACCAGGTCATACACACGCAGACCACAGCGCTCATACTTGTCCATATAGGTAGGGCCAATACCACGCTTTGTGGTACCGATATCCGAATTGCCCCGGAACTGCTCCGACAGTCCGTCCAGTGCAATATGCCACGGCATTACCACGTGGGCACGGGGGTCGATCTTCAGATTTGCAGTGGAAATACCACGGCTTTCCAGACCATCCAGCTCTGATGTGAAATCCTTTGGATCCAGGACAACGCCGGCGCCAATGAGACACAGGGTGTCCGGGTACAGAATACCGGAGGGGATCAGGTGGAGCTTGTAGACTTCGCCGTTGTTGACCACCGTATGACCGGCATTGTTGCCGCCTGTGGCACGAACCACCACATCTGCTCTGGATGCCATGATATCAATGATCTTTCCTTTTCCTTCGTCTCCCCATTGTGAACCGACTACAATATTTGCAGGCATAAGAATTCCTCACTTTTCCAAATTACAGAATTTTCTTTCGGTTGCAGTATTCACTGCAGCATACAGTTCTATTATAGCAGGGTTTACGAAGAATTGCAATAGAATTTGCAGAAATTTTTCTTTTTTCGGAGTAATAAGGGCTTTCACATATTAGCTGTGTGCATTGCTGCATATTACTTATGCAAGTGGCTGGATGAGATCAGGGAATCATTTTTGGCAGCAACAGCAAAAAAGAACCTCCGCAGAAGTGCTATTCTGCAGAGGTTCGACTGTTTTGGAACATCCAATTGTCATTTTGAAACTATGCAAAATGCAATTTTTTAGGGCAACACCGCACAAAGAGCGCCTGACGGCTTCGCAAATCATATGCTTGCATCTTTTCCGTCATTTTTGCTTCATCTGACGGCGCATCTGACGCACGATCTTTGTGCGGTATTGCCTTAGGTATAAGGGTTTGGGAATGCAATGTCCGGTACGCAATGGGACGGAGATCAGAACCGACCTTCCTCGTCCTTGATTTTGCTCCACATATATCGCAGCATCCATCCATCAAAATCGGTGATTTTCATGGATGAGCCTGCCATCATGAGAGAATTCTCACCGCCCGGGAATCCTCCCGGCGGAAAACCGTTATATTCGCCTTCGCCGCCGTAGAAGTCCGTCATGCCAAAGCCGTGCCCGATCTCATGTTCCAGAACGTGAAGTCCTGTGCCGTCCAGCATATTCAGATAGGCATCGTCGGAGAGCCGCTGTCCCCAGTCGCCGCCGCAGCCGCCGATGGACGGGAACCCCTGGGTCGCCCATAGATACATGTCAAAGCGTGCGTCCAGACCGCCGGGATATTCGTAGGAACTGTCTGCAAAATGGTCGAAGCGGGACAGCTCGCTGGGTGCACTGGGAAGCTTGTCCGGAATGGTCTCCACGCCGTTTGAGGTGTCATAGGTGCTGTCGTACGGCTCGATGAGATCGTCATATACTACCTCGTCCGGCTGCAGATCCAGCAGCACAGACTTGTCCAGTACTGCCCAGCCCACAATGTTGACCTCAATGTTGTCATACTCCCAGCCGTCCCAGCCGGAGAGCCATTTTGCCCAATCGTTGATGCTGTCGCTCACCAGCTGTTCGAACTGCTGCCGCTGTTCCAGGGTGACAGTTTTGTAGGACTGCCAGCGCACCACATAATTGATAGTGCCCTTTCCGGCAACGATCTGGTCGAAAATTGTATTTCTGCGTTCGGTGGACTTTTCCACTGCAATGCGGTTGTCCCAGATCCAGTCTGCTGCATACTGATATTCTGCCGGGAAGTCTGCCATGGTAAACTCTGGTGTCGTTGTTGTGGTAGTGGTAACGCTTGTGGTTT
This sequence comes from uncultured Ruminococcus sp., assembly GCF_937915125.1. Lineage (GTDB taxonomy): Bacteria > Bacillota > Clostridia > Oscillospirales > Ruminococcaceae > Ruminococcus_C. The sequence goes on from NZ_CALDMP010000020.1 coordinate 22,997, forward strand.
CAGCGACAGTGGATTCTGTCGTCAGTATGGTACTTTCTGTTGTTGTAGTTGTTTCTGTCGGTGCAGTCGTTTCTATCGGTGTGGTTTCAGTGATAATCGGTTCTGGGAGCGGGGGGGTCTGGCTGCACTGGGGAATCTGCGGCACCGGGAAGGTGAGGGGTTCGCCCAGGAGATAACGCTGTAACAGGGAGACGTCCGAGCCGCTGAGCGTTCCATCTCCGTTGAGATCGCCGATTCCAGTCTGGACAAAATCAGCGTTTCCGGTCACCAGCTGGCGCAGGATCGCCAGATCCATGCCGTCCAGCACGCCGTCCTGGTTCATATCTCCGGCACGGAGATTGGTGACAGCCTCTGGTGTGACCTGGGCATAGACGGGATTTTCCACACCGCTGCGGAACCCGCTGAGTATGCCGTCTGCGGACAGGTCAAATGTATCGGGCGTGGTGGAAAGAAACAGACTGCCGTTTCCGCCCTCTGCCAGATAATACTGCCCCTCAGATAGGGCAGACTTGATGGTAATGCCGAAGTCCGTTTCGGTAAAGTACCAGGTGTTGTAAGCCGCAGCGCCGTCTGCTTCGAAAAAGTCCACAGAGATGCCCTCGGCTTCTGTACCGCCGGCAACGCTCAGATATTTTCCCTCTGTGTTCCGCAGAACATAACCTGTCCAGGTGTTGTATTCCGCTGAGGATACTGCAAGGACGGGAAGAGACGTGACAGTCAGAGCCGCCGCTGTCAGAATGGCTGCGCTCCGGCCGATGTTTTGCTGATGTTTCATACATCCTCCGTTTCTTTGTTTTAATGAGGAATGAGGTGTCAGGCATGAGGCATGGCGGTGTTGCCTTTAATCCATCGCCGCAGGCAATAATATTCCTCATTATAAATAGTTCTCATGCTGCTGATATTTCAATTATGCCACAGAATTTGTGTAATGTCAATAGTTTCCTTGAAAAATGAGAAAAACAATTGTGATAGAGAAAACGGAAAAATACCGAAAAAAGCTCTTGACTTTTTTGCGGCTATCTGGTATAATAGGTGTGTTATCCTTGTTCGTGCCATGCGCACGGGCGAAATCCAGAAGGAGGTGTATTGAGTATGGCAAAGAAACAGGAATCCTACGAGCTGATGACGGTTTTCAGTCTGAAGAACGGGGAGGATGCGGCAAAGGCACTGGTTGAAAAGTTCCGTGACAAGATCGCATCTGCTGCCACACTGGATGAAGTAAACGAGTGGGGCAAGCGCAAGCTGGCATATCCGATCAACGATGAGCCGGACGGGTACTACGTACTGTATACCTTTACGTCCACTCCGGATGTTCCGGCAGAAGTAGAGCGTGTTCTGAACATTACAGACGGCGTTCTGCGTTCTTTGGTAACTGTAAAGTAAGTGTTTCAGAAAAGATCAGAAAGGAACCGATATGCTGAACAAAGTGATTTTGATGGGCCGTCTGTGTGCAGACCCGGATTTTCGTCAGACGACAAATGGGACACCGGTTTGCCGCATTCGTGTGGCAGTTGACCGTCGGTTTTCCAATAAGCAAACGGGTGAACGTGAAACGGATTTTATCAATGTGACCTGCTGGCGGCAGTCGGCTGAGTTCGTTAGCCGTTATTTTCACAAGGGCAGTATGGTCATTGTGGAAGGCAGCCTGAGAAATAACGATTACACAGACCAGAATGGCGTCAAGCACTACAGCATGGAAGTACAAGCTGACAACGTTTCCTTTGGAGAGTCCAAGCGTGCTGCACAGGAAAGCGGCGGCTATCAGGGTGCATACCAGCAGCCGTCTTATGCACAAGCGGCTCCGGCAGCCCCGGCACAGCCTGCGGCACCTGCACCGACACCGGCGGCAGCACAGGCACCCGGCGCATTGCAGTTGGGCGATCTGGGCGATTTCGAGGAGATCCTCAGCGACGGCGAAGTGCCGTTCTGATCTGACGAACAGCGAAAATGAATACCGCATTGCAGATAGGAGGATATATCAGCATGGAGAGAGAAAGATCTCAGCGCGGCGGAAAGAGACCGCGGAAAAAGGTCTGCATGTTCTGCGTGGATCGTGTAGAGCGCATTGATTATAAGGATGTTGCAAGACTGAAGAAGTGCATGACTGAGCGTGCAAAGATTCTGCCCCGCAGAGTTACCGGCACCTGTGCATTCCATCAGCGTGAACTGACAACTGCGATCAAGCGTGCAAGACACATTGCACTGCTGCCGTATGTCAGTGACTAATTGAGAAAAAACGAAGCGCTTCGGGCATTTGTCCGAAGCGCTTTTTGCTGATGTAATTGGGAATGGGAATCAATCCCAGCCAGGTGTACCGCCCACAGACTCCGCCGCATAGTGCCGCAGAATCAAGTAAGCGTCATCCCCATTCACAACGCCGTCACCGTTGACATCCGCAGCGGCAAAGGCAGCGGCTTCTCTGGCTTCATCGCTGTTGTCCGTGAAGGCGGTGTCTGCGCCCACGGAAGCTTTTGCATAATAGCAGAGGGTATGGTAGGCGTCGTCAGGGGTGATTTGCGTGTCATTGTCGGGGTCGCCTTTCAGTTGGGCGGTGTAGGTGAGCACATTATAATATGTAGCGCCATTCCAGATGGCATCCATTGCATACGGTCTCAAATAGACAGCATAAACAGAGGGCATGGTCTCCAGAATTGTTTTCATGAGGCTGTACTGTTTATCCCAATCTCCATCGTCCCCAGCGATAATGTGTGCTTGTGTCCCGTTTAATTTATAGTCAGAGCTGTTCAGCCAACTGAAATCACTGTCAGTAAATGCTCTGTCTGCATAGACAGTCATGGTGCCTACCGTGGGAATATAATCGGAACGATATTCGTGGTATGCACTTTGCAGTATCATTTCTGTGACCAATCCGGAGCGAAGCAGAGGTATGGCAGCCGCTTTTGCATCCTCTTGTTCCCACTCACTGTCGCCCAGTGGCTCTGCATAGGAAAATCCACTAGGTGCATCTTTACCGGTAGCACAAAGTCTACCGTCCTCTAGCACCTCGATGTAATATTCCTCCGAAAAAACAGCTTGAAACGCTTCTGCATCCGTACATGTTACAAGAAAAACAGATGATGGGTTATAGTCCCGATAGGTGCGATTGTTTACATCCGGCGCGTAGCGATATTCATCGCTGTAAATACGTGTGAGAATTGTTCCGTCTGCCTCTATGGTACTGGTGACATCGGTGTTGATTTCCTCAGCGGAAACAATGCCATAAGGCATACTGTTCAGCACCATCCCTGTGCCAAGCAGAATTGCGAAAGTCTTTCTTACTTTTTTCATAAAAACCATCCTTTCTGTTTTGCGGTGACAATCCCTGTCAACCGCTTTTGATAGGTTATCTTTTCTCTGGGGAGAAACAATTTCAGCGTAAGGAAATTCCTTCCTCCCCTTGCTACCATTATATCATTTTTGTACAATTTTGTCAATACTCTATGTTGGAAATTGCTGTTTTTCACAAATTCGCAGGGAGAGATTTGTATAAAATCATATTGTATGGGATTAATAAACAAGTTCAAATTTCAATCGAGAGAACGCAAAAAAAGACAGGAACACCGGTGTACTCGGCAGTTCCTGTCTGCTGTTTTTTATTCTGAATCCGAAGGGGAATCGTTCTTTTTGACACGATTGCGAATGCGTTGGACCGTTTTGCGGATGTGCCACTTTCGTTTTTCCGGCTTTTGGGACTGACCGTCATCCTGGCTGGATGCAGTTTTTTCCCGGACCACTGTATAGATAATTGACATCACCGGGACACCTACAACCATGCCGATGACGCCGAAGAGACCACCGCCTACGGTAATGGCAAAGAGCACCCAGATCGCCGGCAAGCCGATGGACGAGCCCACAACACGTGGATAGATCAGGTTGCTGTCCACCTGCTGGGCAATGATGACGATAATGACAAAGGCGATGGCGTGCCAGGGGTTTACCATAAGCAGGATCAGAGCACAGGGGATGGTACCCATCCAGGGACCCACATAGGGGATCATATTGGTGATACCGATAATAACGGCAATCATCATGGGATATTCCAGACCGCCGATGCTCATGACGCAGAAGATCAGAACTCCCAGGATAAATGCGTCTGCGATCTGACCGCTGATGAACTTGGAGAAAGTCGAGAAGGTGAGAGTGCCATAGTGGGTCAGACGGCGGTAATACTTTTGAGGCAGGAAGTGGCGCAGGATCCGTGTGCCCTGACTGCGCAGCTTGTTCCGTCCGGCGAGGACATAGACGGAGAAAATCAGACCAATGAAAAAGTCAATGACGCCGCCGATGAGACCGCTTGCCCAGGTGCCGATGGTGCCCACAGCATCTGGAATGTATGTGGTCAGGCTCATGAGCTTGGTGCGCAGGGTCGCCGGATCGAAGCCGTTTTCGTTCAGCAGGTTCAGGATCTGTTCGCCCTTGTCGCTGTTCAGGAATTTCATGGCATTATTATAGTATATCATAATATTGTCCGTGAAATCCCTGATACTGGTGATAAACTGGGGCACGATGATGCGGATGATCACTGCCAGTATCAGAAACAACAGGAAATAGGCGCAGAATACGGACAATGCACCTGCCGGAAACCGGGGCGCTCGTTTTTGTACCTTGGAAAGAAGCTTTTCGATCTGACAGGTGGGACGATATAACAGAAAGGCAATGATCAGTCCGATGGTGATGGGGCGGATGACATCAAAGACATATGCCACCATATTGGTGAACATTTCCCGTTTGATGAACAAAAATGCCACCAGCAAAAGGACCACGCCGCTGAAAATAATGGTGGCAGCCCATTGCTTGTTGACCAAATCCCATTTTCGGATCTTCTTTTCTTCTTCGTCCAGCTCTGGCATATCACCGGTGGGTTCTGTTGCCATAAAACTCCTCCTTTATATCCATAACTATGCATTTATAATCTTATCCAACGATTTGTTTCGCCACAGCCACAGTATCCATGGCATCCTTGGCGTAGAAGTCAGCGCCAATCTTTTCCGCATAATCCGCCGTGAGCACTGCGCCGCCCACAACGACCTTGCAGTCCGGACAGGACTGTTTCACCAGCTGAATGGTCTCTTCCATGGCACCCAGTGTAGTGGTCATCAGCGCCGACAACCCCACCAGCTTTACGCCGTGTTCTTTTGCTGTATCTGCCACCAACTGGCAGGGGACATCCCGCCCCAGATCTAGTACAGTGTAGCCGTAATTCTCCAGCAGTACCCGAACAATATTCTTGCCGATGTCGTGGATATCGCCCTTTACCGTTGCCAGAACGATCTCACCCCGGCTCACCGGTGCGGCATTGCGCTGGATCAGTGTGGTCTTGATGACTTCAAAAGCCGCCTGTGCCACGCCGGCAGTCTGGATCAGCTGGGGCAGGAAGATCTTTCCCTGCTCAAACAGCTTTCCGGCTTCGTCCAGTGCCGGGATAAGCACGCCGTTCACCACTTCCATGGGATCAGTGGTTTCCAATAACTGCGCTGTGATTTTTGCCCCTTCGTTTTTCAGCCCGTGGGACATAGCATAGGGCAGATCCAGAGCCTCTGGTTTTGATTCCGGGGAAGGGGATTTCCCGGCGGAAACTGGAGCGGCAGCAGGGGCAGCCGTGGGCATACCCGCATATGCTTCAACAAATTCTGTGCAGTTCCGGTCGATACCGTCCAGTAACCGATAAGCACGCACCGCTTCTGTCATAGAGGCAATGTTGGGGTTGATAATAGGCAGATCCAGCCCGTTTTCCAGTGCCATCGTCAGGAATGTCCGGGTGACAGCCTCTCGGTTGGGGAGACCAAAGGAAATATTGGATACGCCCAGGACGGTTTTCAGCCCGAGTTCCTCTTTCACCCGACGCAGTGCCTTTAAGGTCTCCCGTGCGCCGTCCTGTTCTGCGGATGCGGTCAGGGTCAGGCAGTCAATATAAATGTCTCGCTTCGGAATGCCCAGCGCCGTGGCACGGTCCAGGATGCGCTTTGCAATGGCGAACCGATCCTCTGCTTTCGGGGGAATGCCGTTTTCATCCAGTGTCAGTCCGACTACAGCAGCGCCGTATTTTTTCACCAGGGGCAGGACATTCTGGAGAGATGCCTCCTCACCGTTGACGGAATTTACAATAGGCTTGCCATTGTACACACGGAGCGCCGCTTCCAGCACTGCCGGGATAGTGGAGTCCAGCTGCAAGGGCGTGCCGCCGATGGACTGGAGCGCCTTTACCGTGCGGATCATCATGCCTTTTTCGTCAATCCCAGGCATACCCACATTCACATCCAGCAGATCTGCACCGGCGTCCACCTGCTGCACTGCCTGATCCAGGATATAATCCATATCATTTGCCTGCAATGCCGCCTTGAACCGCTTTTTTCCTGTGGGATTGATACGCTCACCGATGATGCGGGGCTGGTCAATGACCACCACTTCCGAAGGGGAGCAAACTGCCGCCGGAATGTCCGGGATTTCTTTCTTTATAATAGGTGTTTGTTCCAACAGGTTGTATGCCGCCTGAATATGTGCCGGGGTCGTACCGCAGCAGCCACCGTAAATGGTAACGCCCAGCTGCGCAAATTTCGCCACAGCAGCGGCAAATTCTTCGGGAGACACCAGATATTCTCCGGTAATAGGGTCAGGCAGCCCGGCATTGGGCTTTACGATCAGGGGCAGGGTCGTCCACTTTGCCATTTCTTCCACAATGGGATACAGTTCATCCGGCCCCAGGGAACAGTTCACGCCGATTGCATCAGCCCCAAGACCTTCCAGCGTCATTGCCGCCGATGCCACAGTACAACCTGTGAAGGTACGCAGGTTCGGCTCAAAGGTCATGGTACAGAGTACGGGCTTGTGGGAATGTTCCTTTGCTGCCAGAAGTGCCGCCTTTGTCTCGTACAGATCGGTCATAGTCTCAATGACGATCAGGTCGGCATCCTGTCCGGCTTCGATCTCCTCCCGGAAAATATCATATGCTTCTTCAAAGGTCAGCGTGCCCAGCGGTTCCAGCAGCTGTCCGATAGGACCGATATCCAGGGCAACCTTTGCAGAGGTACCCTCGCAGGCTTTTCTGGCGCAGGCAATGCCGGCGGCAATGAGTTCCTGGACGGAATAGCCGGACTTCGCCATTTTGTGGCGATTTGCGCCGAAGGTGTTGGCATAGACCACATCGGCACCGGCATCCAGAAAGGCACGGTGCACGGCGATGATACGTTCCGGCTCTGTAATATTGTACACCTCAGGCAGTGCGCCTACAGGCATACCGCCTTTCTGGAGCATAGAGCCGGTGCCGCCGTCTAAGCGGATGAATTTTCGGTTGGGGAATAGGGAAGAGAGCATAGGGGGTTGTCCTTTCAATTCAAATACTTTTTGATTTCCATTTTCAAGAAAGCAAGATCGTCATGGATGGTGTCCCAGACAATTCGCATATCTACACCAGAGTAACCATGTACAATACGGTTGCGCATACCATATAATTGTTTCCATGGTATAGATGAAATTTCTATTTTGGCGGCATCACTGAGTCCCGTCTTTGCGAGTTCGCCGATTTGCATCAGATTAAAAACACAAGCTTCTATGCGCATGGAGTTCTGTTGAAACTCCTCAAGTGTATCACAATCTGTGCAATATTCTAGTATAGAAGTAATGTGATTGTATATTTTCAAGAGGATTTGTCTGTCTTTATGATCCATAAATCGCCACCCCACTTTTCATGATTTCAGTTTCGATTTCAGAATCAGGTATGATCTGCGTTACGTCCAGTAAATCTACATCTTTTCCCAGAGAATCGACGACATCTTCCAGCAAGCCGAAGAATGCCAGACCCTTCAGACCGCTGTCTACCAAGATGTCAATGTCGCTGTGTTCGTTTGCCATTCCCTTTGCATAGGAACCGAACAGAATGGCTTTTTTGACGTGGTAATGCAGAAATATGGGCTCTAATATGGTTTGTATCTGCTGGGGTGTATAGATTTCGTTTTTTGTTTTCATAAGAGATACACTCCTTTTGCCTATTGGGCACCTCTAAAAACCTATGACGTTCGTCAAAATGCCCAATGAACACCGTCTTCGTCGTTGCAAAACCTTGCCAGACACAAAGTATGCCTGCGGTTTTGCGCCTAGAATCCGGCGTCCCTTGTGCACTTTGCCGAATCGCCTAGGTTTTTAGAGGTGCCCTATTGCTGTATGTCAGCAATGCCCGCCGCCCTTCCGGAACGCACAAGTTTCCCGCATCCGGCAGGTAGCACATCCTCTTGCGCCCTTTTTCAAAGGCTGCTCAGACAAGCCGATAAGTGCCGTCACAGATTTCCGTGGGATGAGGATATTCTCCGCCGTCACCGTCAGCCCCAGCCGCTTCTGGGCGTCCAGCAGCTGCAAGATCCGGGGCTGCAATTCCAGAGGCAGGTCACCGTATCCCGGACTGAACCGCCAGGTGAAATACACCCCCGGCAGCTGTTCCTGGAAAAACAGTTCCGCCCGGTTGCAGATCTGTTCAATGCCGGCACTTGCCAACGCATCCAGCGCCAGGGAACGTGTCATATCGGAAATACCGGCACGGTGAATCAGCTGGTCTGCCTGCCCGGAAAGTGTCGCTGCCATAAGCAGGATCCGGTCACAGCCACCCAGATGCTTTGCAATATCCGTACCCGGCAGGGGCAGCGCACCGGCGGAAAGACTGTCTCCATCTCTGGACAGGGGCAGTACCCGATAGATCACTCTGGGCTGGGCAGTTTTTTGCAGTGCCTTTTCGCAATTATCCACCAGCGCTGTGAAAGCTTCGTCCGGTTCGCCGTGATACCCCATATACCGGAGCGCCTCTTTCCGGTTAATGGGTTCCAGAGACAGGCTCAGCATACGGGCACCGCTTTGAGAATACCGCTTACAGCTTCGCTGATCTTCCGTGCTACGTAAGGGTTGTTCATGGTGTACAGGTGAATGCCGTCCACGCCGTCTGTCACGAGATCCACGATCTGGTCAATGGCGTAGGCAATACCGGCATCCCGGAGTGCTTCGGGGCTGTTCTCAAACCGCTGTACCATTTTGGTAAACTTTCTGGGCAGACTTGCACCGCACATGGTCACCATACGCTCGATCTGCTTCCGGTTGGTCACCGGCATGATACCGGCTTCAATGGGCACATTGATACCAGCACGGGCAGTGCGGTAGCGGAAATCATAGAAAGTATCGTTGTCGAAAAACAGCTGGGTAATGAGGTGATTTGCGCCGGCATCCACTTTCTCCTTTAAATGGCGGATATCCGTGTCCAGATTGGGTGCCTCCGGGTGGCATTCGGGATAGCAAGCCGCCGCAATATCAAAGCCGCCCTTGTCCCGGATATAGGCAATCAGCTCAGATGCGTGGATGAAATCCTCAGCCGGCTGCATCCCCTCGACCCGGTCGCCACGGAGTGCCAGGACGTTTTCAATGCCATTTTCCCGGAACTGTTCCAGGATCCGGTCGATCTGATCTTTTGTATAGTGGATGCAGGGAAGATGTGCCATGGGTGTTACGCCGTACCGTTCTTTCAGACGGCGTGCAATGGCAAGGGTATTTTCCCCGTTACCGCTGCCGCCTGCGCCGAAGGTGACGCTGATAAAGTCCGGCTTCAGATCCTGCAATGCTTCCAGGGTATCATAGACTGTCTCAATGGGTGATGTCTTTTTCGGCGGGAAAATTTCAAAAGAAAAAACTGTGTGATTGGAGAACATAGATGTAATTTTCATGGGGGATCAACCTTTCTGTGTTGGTATATCCTAAACGGTTATTTCTCATATTATAGCACATTACTGGGAATTTCGGTAGAGTGTAATTTTGAATCGAAAGCCATAGATTTTTTCTATAGCCAGAAGCGTGATATTGAAAAGACAAACAGAACCCCGCTGAAGGGACGGATATCATCCGCCCGGGTTCTTTGTGCGGTGTTGCCTTAAGGCAACACCGCACAAAGAGCGCCTAGCGGCTTTGCACGTCATATGCTTGCATCTTTTCCGTCATATTTCACAAAAATGCTCGTGAATACACAAAGTATTCACTGCGCTTTTTGTTTCATCTGACGAAAAATCTGACGACGCATCTGACGCACAATCTTTGTGCGGTATTGCCTTAAATACTCCAGTCGATCTCCGGCAATCCACGTTCCCGTAGGAATGCGTTTGCCTTGGAAAAATGCTTACAGCCGAAAAATCCGTGATATGCCGAAAGGGGGCTGGGATGCGCCGCCGTTAGCACCAGGTGCTGGGAATGCTGGATAAGGGCTTTCTTGGACTTGGCATTATTCCCCCACAGCAGGAACACCACCGGTTCTTCTCTGGCATCCAGAAGCCGGATCACATCGTCTGTGAATTCCTCCCAGCCCTTGCCCCGGTGGGAATTCGCCTGCCCTGCACGCACTGTCAGCACCGTATTTAGAAGCAGTACCCCGTGCTTTGCCCAGTTGGTCAGTTCGCCGTGCTTTCCGGTGTTATCAATGCCCACATCATCCTTGATCTCCTTAAAAATATTCACCAGAGACGGCGGCGGTGCAACGCCCTGGCGGACGGAAAAGCACAGCCCGTGTGCCTGGTTGGGACCGTGATAGGGATCCTGCCCCAGGATTACCGCCCGGACATCGGCATATGCGGTGTATTTCAGAGCGTTGAAAATATCGTACATGCCGGGATAAATGGTTTGGGTACGGTATTCCGTCAGCAGGAACTGCCGCAGATTCTGATAATATGTTTTGGCGAATTCGCCCTCTAAAATGGTATCCCAGTCGTTTCCAAAGTGTACCATGGGTGTCATGCCTCCTTTTCTTTCGAATTTCTCATTTCTCCTATTATACCATAAGAATAAACGAATTGCAACGTTGTTTCAAAAAGTTTCCCGGCTGAATTTGGAGAAGTCGCCGAAATTTTGACTTTCAAATCGGCAATGTTGTACAACTTTTGCATTTCCTATTGACTAATTGCGAAAATTGGAATATAATAATAAGTAATTGTCGATCGTGCATTCTGCCGACGGCACAGTATACTATGCGGTTCTGCCACAGACAGACCGCAGCACAGGAGGCTAAATCGTGAGAAAAGTAAAAAAACCTGTTTTCTTCATTGTATTTGCCGTTATCGCTCTGTTTGCACTCACCACTGTATTCGGTGTAACCTCCCAGTATGGTGATACCGTCACGACCTATGTTCATGGGGTCGGCGATATCCGTCTGGGCATCGATATCCAGGGCGGTGTAGACGTGACCTTTGAACCGGCGGGCGATGTGGATGCAACGGAGGAACAAATGGACGCGGCGCTAGAGACCATCAAGCTCCGTCTGGCAAACCAGAACATCAGCGACAGCGAGACCTATGTGGACTACAAGAGCAGCCGCATTATCGTGCGGTTCCCCTGGCAGGCGGGCGAGACGAATTTCGACCCGGAAGAAGCTGTCAAGGAACTGGGCGAGACCGCTGAGCTGACTTTCCGCAAGGGTACCGATTCATCCTACGATGAAGCGGGTAATATCATTCCTGCCGGTGACATCGTACTGACGGGTGCCGATGTCGAAAAGGCTGGCACCGGTGCGACCCAGGATGATACTACAGGCGAATACACCTGGATGGTCACTCTGGATCTGAATGAAAGCGGTAAGGAAAAGTTCTATGAGGCAACTTCAGAACTTTACTCGCAGCAGGGTCAGATCTCCATCTGGATGGACAACACCATGATCTCTGCACCGTCTGTCAGCGCTGTGATCTCAGACGGAAAGGCGACCATTACTGGTGACTTTACATATGAAAGTGCCAAGGAACTGGCAGACAAGATCAATTCCGGTGCACTGCCCTTCTCCCTGGAGACCACCAGCTTCAAGACCATCTCCCCGACCATGGGCGAGGGTGCGCTGACAGCAATGATCATTGCCGGCGTCATTGTACTGGCATTTATCATTGTTTATATGATCGTATTGTACCGTCTGATGGGTGTAGTAGCGTCTATTACCCTGATCGGACAGGTTGCCGGTATGCTGGCAGCGGTTTCCGGCTGGTTCGGCTTTATGTCCAGTACGACGCTGACTATTCCGGGTATTGCAGGTATCATCCTGTCTGTCGGCATGGGCGTCGATGCGAATATCATCACCGGCGAGCGTATCCGTGAGGAACTGCGCAAGGGCAAGAATCTGGATACAGCGCTGTATTCCGGCTATCACAGAGCCTTCAGTGCCATCTTCGACGGAAACCTGACGGGTATTATCGTATCCATCGTGCTCATGGGTGCATTCGGCGTGCCGGACAGCATCTGGGCGAAGATCTTCAACAACACGATCTTCTACTTCTTCGGCGCAACCACCGAGGGTGTTATCTATTCCTTCGGCTTCACGCTGATGACCGGTCTGATTATGAACTTTATCATGGGTGTACTGGCGTCCAGACTGATGACCATGTCTCTGTCACGCTTCAAGTGCTTCCAGAACAAAAAGCTTTATGGAGGTGGTATTGATGTCAAAGCAGACTAAAGAACCGAAACAGTTTGATGTTGACGTAAAAGTGCGCAATTTTTGTGGCAAGTCGAAGCTGTTCTTTCTGATTTCTCTTGCACTGATCGTCATTTCATTTCTCTCCACCTTCACTGGCGTAGATGTAGCGCTGGAATTCAAGGGCGGTACCATTATCACTTACAGCTATTCCGGCGAAATGGATGAAAATACCATTGAAAGTGAAATCGGCGCGCTGGTTGGCTCTTCTGTCAATGCCCAGGGCGGCGAAAGCCTGGACAGCGATACAAAGACCCTGTCCCTGTCCTTCAGCTCCAACGAGGGTCTGACCATTGAGCGTCAGGCTGAGGTAACAGACAAGATCCAGGAACTCTATCCGGACAGCGAGCTGGAGCTTCTGGATGCCAACGATGTGGATGCCACATCGGGCAGCGAATTCTTTGCCAAGTGTATCGTTGCTGCGATTTTTGCAGCACTGATCCTGATCGTGTATATTGCACTGCGATTCAAGCAGATCAGCGGTTGGTCTGCGGGCGTGTGTGCAGTATTGGGACTTCTGTCCACGCTGATCGTTACCTATGGCGGCGTGGTACTGTGCGGCTTTGAGATCGACTCCAACTTCATGGCAGTTATCCTGACACTGCTGGGTTATGCCATCAATGATACGATTGTTATCTACGACCGTATCCGTGAAAATCAGACGCTGCTGCCGGGAATGCAGGTCAATGATCTGGTGAACATCAGTTCCTCTCAGTCCCTGCGCCGTACACTACGTACCTCTATCACCACATTCAGCTCTATGCTGGTTGTCACCATTGTCTCTATTGCAATGGGTCTGACCTCCATCCTGAGCTTCTCCGTTCCCATGATGATCGGTATTGTGATGGGTACCTATAATTCTATCTGCTTTGTACCCAGCCTGTGGGTATGGTGGCAGAAGAAGCGCGGTATCAGCGTTTTGCAGCCTGTGAAGAAAAAGGCGAAAGTATAAGTTTTTTCTGAGCGAAAAATGAGAAAACGAGTCAGTGCGGTGCATTGGCTCGTTTTTTTGCGGTTCAGAGGTTAGATGTAGTACCCTGTCACAGCTAAAATTTATTCCGTTGAAAACGTCCCACCGGGACGTTTTCAAAATTTTGCTTGTTGAAAAAGGCTTACAGGGGGAAAGCGGTCTTGTCCGCTTTCCCCTCGAAAAGCTGCCGCTTTTCTCACCCCTTTTCTCCGCGGCGCAAAAGGATGCGCCAGGGTGTCTCGCCGTCTGCAGACGGCGACCAGGGACGCTGTCCCTGGACCTGCGCCAGCTGTGCTCAGCTGGACCAGCATGATGAGCACCCTTTTTTATGTTGGTTAAGAAACAATTTTCAATTGATGCAATGTATCACATTGTGTTCTCGTTATTTAAAATGATTTCTGCGGAAAATCATGCGAATTCTATTGAAATTTTTTCAAAGGCATGGTATAATGGAAAAAACGGAAGGAGGGATCCTATGCTGCGTGCCGGTGTTTCCACGGCGTGCCTCTATCCCCGGGTGGTGGAAGAGGCGCTGTACGACCTGGCGCTTGCCGGCGTTTCCCACGTGGAAATTTTCATCAACACCCATGCAGAACTGCGCCGGAACTTTGTGGATACGCTGGCGCAGGTGATGCAGCGGTTTGAGATGACCTGTCGCTCGCTCCATCCGTTTACCAGTGAAATGGAGCCTATGATGCTCTTTTCCAACTATCCGCGCCGCGTGGAGGATTATCTGGAATACTGCCGCCACTATTTCACGGCAATGCAGCGGCTGGGCGCAGAGGTGTTCGTGCTGCACGGCAATAAAGTACCAGCAGGGACGGTGAACCGAGAGCTTTATTTCGAACGGTTCCGACGTCTGGCGGAACTGGGAGAATCCTACGGCGTCATTGTGGCGCAGGAAAATGTGGCACGCTGTACCAGTGCATCTTCGGCGTTTCTCAAGGAAATGTGCGGCGGTCTGGGAAAACAGGCTCGCTTTGTGCTGGATGTGAAACAGGCGGTGCGCTCCGGTGAGGATCCTCTTGCCATGCTGAAGCTGCTGGGCAGTCACGTGGTGCATGTCCATATCAGTGACCACGGGCAGTACGGTGATTGTTTGCCCATCGGAAAGGGTCGGTTTCGGGTGAACGCCTTTCTGGAGACCCTTGCGGAAGTCAGCCCCGATTGTTCCGTGATTCTGGAACTATACCGCAGCGGTTTTTCCGATGTATCGGAGCTGGCGAGTAATTACACCCTGCTGCAAAATCGTATCCACGCAATACAGAAAGGAGGCGTCTGAAAATGCATTGTCCCTTTTGCGGAGAACGGGATACCCGCGTGCTGGACTCCCGTCCCTCTGAAACCAAGATTCGCCGCCGCAGAGAATGCACTCGCTGCGGAAAGCGGTTCACCACCTATGAGGTAGTGGAGCGACCGCTGCTGATGGTGCAGAAAAAAGACGGTTCCTTCGAGGCGTTTGACCGGAACAAGCTGATTACCGGTATTTTTAACGCCATTAAAAAGCGCCCTGTGAGCATGGAACAGGTTTCCGCCATGATCGACCAGCTGGAAAATCAGTACGCCAACGAAATGCGCAGTACTGTGACCTCCTCTGAGATCGGCAATATGGTCATGGAGATGCTCAAGCAGATCGACGCCGTTGCCTATGTCCGCTTTGCCTCGGTTTATCAGGATTTTACGGATGTTGCCGGATTTATTGCGGTAATCGGCGCATTGGATCAGTCGTAATGCGGCTTTTTGCCGCATAACTATATTACGGCAACACCGCACAAAGAGCGCCTAGCGGTTTTGCACGTCATATGCTTGCATATT
>NZ_CALDMP010000021.1 GCF_937915125.1 uncultured Ruminococcus sp.
GGGACATTTTGTAGTATTCTTCATCTTTGTGAAATTCATTGACGTAATCAAAATCCGTCTTGCCAAGCGTCAGCATACCGATTTCTGTCAGCAGAATATCACCGTTTTTGATTTGTGGTTGGGAACGTTTCTCCGTTTTCATTCTTGCCGCTTTTTTGATTAGGTCAGACTTTGCCATTGCCTGACCTACCATGCATAATCCGCTTGGTGTGATCAGCCGTTCGTCACTTAATACCACTTCTATTTTCCGCATTTCTTTTTTCACCTTCCGGGTGCTGTTCTCATAGCTATTCTTTTTCTTTTATTATACCATATTTCTGTGGCTTTTAAAAGTAACAGGATTTCAAGTCTGCGGATTAAGGCTGTAATAAAAAGAGAGTACGCAAAGAATATATAGAAGATTTGGTTGTCGAGGTCTGCCGACAGCAATTGACCAATAAGAATATCAGAAAAATTACAAAAGAGCTTATGGCAATAGCAAATACCTCCGCTGAATCTCATAGAATAGCAGAACTTAAAAAGCAGATAAAAGAGTATGAACGCAAGCACAATAATCTGCTTAATAATGTAGCGGAATGCGATATTCCAAGTGTCTGCAAATCTATTTTTGTAAAAATCGAAGAGATTGAGAATATTATAAAGAGGCTTGAAGAAAGCTTGGAAACAGAAATGAAAAACCAAGTTGTATTATCAGAACCTCAGATTCGATTTTTCCTGAACTCACTCAAAAAAGGGAATACGAGTGATATAAAATATCGAAAAGCACTTATAACGTTGTTTGTAAATGCAATATATCTGTATGATGATAAAATGACAATTGTCTTCAATTCAGGCGATGAACCTGTTACTGTTGATGACCTTCTTTTGTCTGAAATTGAGGAGCATTTTCAGCAAACGGAGGAGGGTTTGTTTTTGGATAAGGTTCGTCCACCAATTTGCGAGAACTGCTGCGTCAGTAAAATGATGCGGCAGTTCTTTTTGCATTAGCGGCTAGTAACGTTCTTTGCCACCTATAGATTTTGAGGCAGAAAATGTACTAGAACAGTTCAATATCATAACATAAAAATGCCGCAGGCGGCAGAATTCATGATTACGGCAGATTGATTAGCCATCTGAATTTTGCAGCCTGCGGTAGCTTTTTAAAAAAGAATTGCGTTTATTGATAATGTGCCAGGAATTGACGTGTGCGCTCTTGTTCCGGGTGATCGAATATTTGTTCTGGAGTGCCTTCTTCCACAATATAACCGTCTGCCATAAAGATGACCCGATTGGAAATGGCTTTTGCAAAGCTCATTTCGTGAGTCACAATAACCATGGTCATATGATCTTCAGCCAAAAGCCGAATAACTTCCAGGATCTCTCCGGTCAATTCCGGGTCAAGGGCTGAAGTCGGCTCATCGAAAAAGAGAATGGATGGGGACATGGCAAGGGCACGGACAATTGCCACACGCTGCTGCTGACCGCCTGAAAGCTCACAGGGATAGGATTTCGCTTTGTTTGCCAAACCTACCTTTTCCAGAAGTTCCATGGCGGTTTTTTCAGCTTCTGCCTTGCTTTTTTTGAGAATGATTCGGGGTGCTTCTGTAATGTTCCGCAGAACGGAATAGTGGGGGAAGAGGTTGAAATTCTGAAATACCAGACCAAAATAGTGCTGAATCTCCCGGAAATCTGCCCGCTGTGCATAGACTGGTTTCTTTCCCATTTCCGCTGTAACGGCAGTTTTCTCCATATAGGAAATGGAACCGGCAGAAAGAGTCTCTAAAAAGGTGCAGCAGCGCAGCAATGTGGATTTTCCCGAGCCGGAAGGACCAATAATGGAGAGTACTTCACCGGGCTGTACAGAAAATGAAATATCCTTGAGCACCTGTACATCCTGAAATTGTTTTTGCAGGTGACTGACTTCTAAATAGTTCACAGGGCACCTCCTAAATTTTGTAGTAGCTCAGCCGTTTTTCCAGAAGCGACATGAGACCGGCAACCAGCAGATTGAAAACATAGTAGAAAATGGCTGCTGCCAGATAGGGCAGCATGGAGGTCTCCGATGCTGCAATCATGGATGTCTCTGTGAACAGCTCAATGTAGGAAATGGCGAAGGCAAGGGAAGTGTCCTTGACCAGTGTAATGGATTCGTTTGTTACTGCCGGGAGGACACGCTTGACCATCTGTGGCGTAATGATTCGCAGGAAGGTCTGAAAGCGGTTGTATCCCAGGATCTTGGCAGCTTCATGCTGTCCCACCGGAATGGATTGGATGCCGCTGCGAAAAATTTCCGCAAAATAGGCAGCATAGTTCAGAGAAAATGCGATAATAACTGCCCAGAAACGGTAGCTTGTGGTCAGAGGCAGACCAAACACAAAATATTTGCCGAAGTAAATTACCAGAAGCTGGAGCATCAGCGGTGTGCCTCGTACCACGGAGATGTAAAACTTCATGATCCACTGAATGGGTTTCCATGCATACATTCTTGTAACGCAGATCAGAAGCCCCAAGGGCATGGAAAAGAGCAGCGTCAGCAGGAAGATCCAGATGGAACGGAGCATACTGTCACCCAGCTGGGCGACAATTTCAAAAAAAGACATGGCGTTTCCTTTCGTTTTGGATTACTGGATAATAGAATCAGTCAGATCCCACTTTTCGGCAATCTCTGCAAATGTGCCGTCCTCACGCATTTCGTCCAGGGTTTTCTGCACTTTGTCCCGCAGTTCAGTGTTATCCTTGGCAAATCCTACGGCGTACTGTTCCGCAGAGAGAACGGTGTCCAGAATAACATAGTCGCCGTCACGGGATTCCATCTGATAGTTTGCAACGCCAATGTCCATGGCTATGGCATCTACGGCATTGGAATCCAGGTTCATGAATGCAGTGTTATAGTCGGAAACTACCACCAGTTCTTTGAAAGAATCGGTAAGCGCCTTGTTTTCATCCTCTTCCAGAGCGTCCTCTGCGGAGGAGTCTGTCTGTACGGCAACGCCTTTTCCTGCCAGATCGTCAAAGGTTGCAATACCGCTGTCTGCTTTTACCACAAAGACCTGAGAGTTGTCCACGTAGGGTTCAGTCCAGGCATAATCGTCCTCGCGACCGTTCATGGTGAAGCCGTTCCAGATGCAGCTGATGGTGCCAGAATTCAGTTCCATATCCTTGGCGTTCCAGTCGATAGGCTGCTTTACCAGTTCCCAGTCGTTGCGCTTGCAGACTTCCGCCGCCAGATCCAGGTCAAAGCCCACATACTCACCGTTTTCGTCCTGGTAGCCATAGGGCGGAAATGCGGCATCAAAGCCGACAATAAACTTTTCCTTGCCGCCGTTGGATTCGGATTTGCTGCCGCATCCGGCAAGAGGGAGAAGCATTGTCATGGCAGCCGCAGCTGCAAAGGTGCGTTTCATTAAAGTGGTTTTCATTGTTACATTACTCCTTTTTTCATTTCGGAAATGATGGTCTCAAAACAATGTTATTATAACATGGAAAAAACAATGTGTCAACTGCATTGAAGGGAATATGCAAATGCAGTATATTTGTCGACGAGCGATATTGTTCCGTCAAAATATATCAGAATGCTTTTTACAAATTGTTTACTGATGCAGAAGCTTTCACAATGGAAAAGAAAAAAATTTCCAGGGATTCGTATACAAATATCAAAATATTCGGAAACTCGGAAAAATGACTTGCTTTTTTTCTCGATTTCGATTATAATAGTAGTTAATTTGTGATCGGTTCTGCGGCGTATCTCGGGACGTTGTCTGACCGATGAGAAACAGAAAGGAAGATCTTGTATGAAATGTATGAAACAGACAATGGCGATCCTGGCAGCAGGTGCAATGCTTGCTGCATCCCTGACCGGTTGCGGCACACCGGCAAATACGGTGTTCAGTGTGGACGACCTGGAGGGCAAGACCATTGGCGCACAGCTTGGTACCACAGGCTATATTTATGCAGAGAGTGAAGTGGATGGTGCTACCGTTGAACCGTACAACAAGGGTGCAGATGCGGTACAGGCATTGAAACAGGGAAAGATCGATGCGGTGATCATTGACAGCGAACCGGCGAAGGTTTTCGTGGAGAAGAATGATACCCTGCGGATCCTGGACGATCCCTTTGTGGAAGAGGAATATGCCATTGCCTATAAGAAGGGCAATGATGAACTGGGACAGAAGCTGGACAATGCGCTGACACAGCTGAAATCTGACGGTACGCTGGATGAGATCGTCAGCCACTGGATCGGTGACGATGCAGACCAGGTTTCCTATACACCGGATGAGAGCGTAACACGGGATCAGGGGACACTGGTTATGGCGACCAATGCGGAATTCCCGCCTTATGAGAGTATGGACGGCGATGCCATTGTGGGCATTGACGTGGATATGATGCAGGCAGTCTGCGATGTACTGGGTATGGAGCTGGAAGTGGAGAATATGGAGTTCGATTCCATTATCGCAGCGGTAGACTCCGGTAAGGCAGATGTCGGCGTGGCTGGTCTGTCTGTTACCCCTGACCGTGAAGAAAACGTTTCCTTTACCCAAGGCTATGCAACTTCTACACAGGTGATCATTGTACGGAAAGACTAATGGAGTACCGTACGGATCTGGCAGCGATGCATATTGTCTGCCCTGAAAATGACTGCCTAAGAAACGGAGGAATGCTGCATGAATTTCTGGCAGGAATTCACGCATAAATTACAGACTACTTTTATCGAAAAAGATCGCTGGATGTATCTGCTGGATGGACTGAAAACCACGCTGATCATCACGTTTTTTGCCGTGATCCTGGGCATGGTGCTGGGATTTCTGATCGCCATTGTCCGCTCTACCCATGATAAGACGGGAAAGCTGAAGTTTCTCAATGTTCTGGCGAGAATCTACCTGACTGTGATCCGGGGTACGCCGGTGGTTGTTCAGCTTCTGATCATTTACTTTGTCATTTTCGCCTCTGTCAACGTGGGGAAAACCTTCGTGGCGGTGCTTGCCTTTGGACTAAATTCGGCGGCATATGTGGCGGAAATTGTCCGCTCCGGTATTATGTCCATTGACAGCGGTCAGTTTGAAGCCGGAGCCAGTCTGGGACTGAATTATCCCAAAACTCTTGGGTTTATCATATTGCCTCAAGCATTCAAGAATGTGCTGCCGGCACTGGCAAATGAGTGTATCGTACTGCTGAAAGAAACTTCTGTTGCCGGATACATTGCCATAACTGATCTGACCAAGGGCGGCGATATCATCCGCAGCCAGACTTATGAGGCATTCCTGCCGCTGATCGCAGTGGCAGCCATATATCTGATCATGGTCATGATTCTGAGTTCCCTGGTGTCGAAGCTGGAAAGGAGGCTGGCGAAGAGTGATCGAGGTTAAAGACCTGAAAAAATCCTTTTCGGATCTGCAGATCCTGAAAGGGATTTCTACCACCATTGAGAAAGGCGAAAAAGTGGTTATCATCGGCCCGTCCGGTTCCGGAAAGAGTACCTTTCTCCGCTGTCTGAATCTCCTAGAGCGTCCGACTGCCGGTCAGATCTTCTTCGAGGGACAGGATCTGACGGCAATGTCAGAAAAGCATCTGTATGCTGTGCGGGAAAAAATGGGCATGGTGTTCCAGCACTTCCACCTGTTTCCCCATCTGACCATTCAGAAGAATATTACCCTTTCGCCGGTGAAACTGAAGCTCATGACGCAGGCAGAGGCGGATGAAAAAGCCGCTGTGCTGCTGAAAAAGGTGGGGCTTTCCGATAAGGCAAATCAGTATCCCAGCCAGCTTTCCGGCGGTCAGAAACAGCGTATTGCCATTGCACGGACGCTGGCGATGAATCCCGATGTGATACTGTTTGACGAGCCGACTTCGGCGCTTGACCCGGAAATGGTAGGCGAAGTACTGGAACTCATGCGGGAACTTGCCGCTGAAGGCATGACCATGGTCGTTGTCACTCATGAAATGGGATTTGCCAGAGAGGTGGCATCCCGTGTGATGTTCATGGATGGGGGACAGATCGTAGAGGAAAATGCACCGCAGGAATTTTTCTCCCACCCGAAAAATCCACGTCTCCAGGAATTTTTGTCCAAGGTGCTTTAAGATGACATATACGGTACGAATGTATCAGAAGCTGGAGGATGCCTGCGTTGCCATCCGCACTGCGGTTTTTGTGGAAGAACAGGGCTTTCAGCAGGAATTTGATGAAATCGATTCCAATGCATGGCATATATTGGTCTATGACGGCGAAACTGCGGCGGCAACGGGCAGATTGTATACGGATGACGGCGAGTGCTATCACATCGGACGAGTTGCAGTGCTTCCGGCATACCGTGGAAAGCAGCTGGGAAAACTTGTGGTTTCTGCACTGGAAGCGCAGGCGGCGATGTGCGGCGGCAAGGAGATCTCTCTTTCGGCACAGTGCCGTGTGGCTGGATTCTATGAGAAACTGGGATATGCCCGGACGGAGGATCTGCATATGGACGAGTTTTGTCCCCATGTGACCATGGTGAAGCAGATCGGACAGGCTAAGTGAATGTCGATCTTTCGCAGACAGTTTAAGGAGGCATTATTTATGAAACAAAACCGTGTATTCTGTGCGGTGACGGCTGCAGTCGTTGTCGCCGGAATCCTCACATCAGTGCCGCTGTCGCTGCCGGTTTTTGCCGGGCAACAGCTGGGACAGACGGATTTTGAAGACGGAGTGGGACTGCCCTGGCATGTCTGTGAATCTGCACCAGGCGAAATGGAATTTGAGATCACTGACGGAGAATATCGCATCACCATTGTGAATCCCGGCGGTGCATCTAACGGCGGCGAGGATCGCTGGGACTGTCAGTTCCGGCACCGTGGGCTGACTTTGGAGTCCGGTTGCACCTATGAAGTATCCTATGACATTACTGCCAGCAATAATTGTACTTATTATACTAAAATCGGCGATATGGCAGAGCCATTTGCAGAGGACTGGCACGGCAATCCCGATGACAGCCAGTACGACGCCTACTGGAATGTGCAGAACCTGACGGCAAACCAGACAGCCACGGTAAAGGGAACGTTTACGGCAAAGCGTACTGCCGAAGTGGAATGGGCATTCCATATCGGCGGCGATACAGTGCCGGCAGGGACGGTGTTTACCTTTGACAACATGTCCCTGATCTGCACAAACAGCGATGCCCATGATTATATTCCGGCAAATACTTGGGAGCGTGCAAATATCGTCACCAACCAGGTGGGATATTTTCCAGACTGCGCCAAGCGTGCAACACTCATCTCCGATGAGAAAAAGGCAGTGGAATTCTCTCTGCTGGACGCTTCTGGTAAGGAAGTATATTCCGGCAAATCGGAACCTATGGGAGAGGATGCAGATTCTGACGATTCCGTTCATATCCTGGACTTCTCTGAGGTGACGGACGAGGGGACATATACACTGAAAGCTGGAGATGCTGTCAGCCGGGAATTCACCATTGGTGGCACGGAAACTTATTCCGGAATGCTCTACGATGCCCTGAACTATTTCTATCAGAATCGCAGCGGTATTGAGGTGGAGAGTCAGTATATCACTTCCGGGGATGCAGATGGATTGGCACATGCAGCAGGTCACAGCAGTGATGTGGCGAGAATTACCACGGACTGGGACGATTTGCAGAGCAGCGGCGGCACGCAGGATGTGTCCGGCGGCTGGTATGATGCAGGCGACCACGGAAAATATGTGGTAAATGGCGGCATTGCACTTTGGATGATGCAGAATCAGTATGAACGTGCTACAGCAAAGGGAACAGAGAATGCCTATGCAGACGGTACGATGCAGCTGCCGGAGCAGGGAAATGATTATCCCGATCTGCTGGACGAAGCTCGCTGGGAAATGGAATGGATGCTGAAAATGATCGTCCAGGACGGCGAGTATGAGGATATGGTTTACCATAAGGTACATGATATCAAGTGGACGGCGTTGGGAATAGCACCGGCTGATGATACCGAAGAACGGATCATCAAGCCGCCTACGACCTGCGCTACGCTGAATCTGGCTGCATGTGCTGCACAGGCGGCACGGCTCTGGGAGCCATATGACAAGAAATTTGCAGAGGAATGTCTGGATGCCGCTGAGGATGCCTATGAAGCTGCAAAGGAGCATCCGGATCTCTATGCGCCTTTGGATCAGTCTATTGGCGGCGGTCCCTATGGAGATGACGACGCCACAGACGAGTTTTACTGGGCAGCGTGTGAACTGTATCTAACCACAGGTGAAAAAGAATATCTGAACGACCTGAAAGATTCGGAGCATTATCTTTCTGTTCCCACAACGCTTTCCGGCGGTGAGGATGTTGATACTGCCGGCAGCTTTGACTGGGGCAATACTGCTGCCTTGGGAACATTGTCCCTGGCACTGAGCGGCGATTTGCAGGACAAGAAAATTGCGGAAAATGCTGGAGATGCTGTAGCAGATGCGGCGGATGCCCATCTGAAGCGGGAAGAGAAGCAGGGATACGGTCAGCCGTACGCCCAGAGCAAGCTGAGCTATTCTGACGATGACACTGGCTATGTCTGGGGCTCCAACTCCTTTGTGGCGGACAATGCGGTGGTCATTGCCTGCGCCTATGACCTGACCGGGGAGCAGAAATATCTGGACGGCGTTGTCAGCGCCATGAACTATCTCCTTGGGTGCAATCCCATGGACGTTTCCTATGTTACAGGCTATGGCACCCATGCGGTCATGTATCCCCATCATCGTTACTGGGCGAACCAGATTGCAGAGGAATATCCTCTTGCACCGGCCGGCGTGCTGGTAGGTGGACCCAATTCCGGTATGCAAGATCCATGGGTACAGGGCAGCGGCTGGCAGAAAGGCGAGATCGCACCGGCAAAGTGCTATCAGGATCACATTGAAGCATGGTCTGTCAATGAGTGTACCATCAACTGGAATGAGCCTTTGGCGTGGCTGACGGCATTTGTCTGCGACAGCAACGGCGGCATTGTTGCCGGTGCAAAGTCTCAGGCGATGGAACAGCTGGAGGCAACTGGTGATCCGGAGAGTCGCAATGCGGATAATTCCGGCAATGCAAGCGATTCCAACAGCCAGAAAAGCCATAATGATACGGCTTCCAGGACAGACAGCCATGGGGAAAGCGGCGGTTTCCCAGTGACTCTGGTCATTGTGCTGGGCGCTGTTCTGCTGGGACTGATCATTGTGGAAGTCTTTGTCTACAAAATGGTGAAAATGAAGAAGAAGTAAGATAGTATTTTTACTCTTTATTGCATATCACAAAACGGCGCATCAGATGGGAAATTCTGATACGCCGTTTTTATGCTCTATTATTTTGGAAAAAGTTTACCATGTACGAGAATTCATTTGTCTGAACTGTGCTACAGTCGGTACATGGGAATTCAGTCCGCCGTCTACATTAACGATCTGACCGGTCACATAGCAGCTTTCGTCCGAGGCGAGGTATACACACATGTGTCCGATATCCTCCGGGCAGCCGTAGCGATTTACCATGATATTGCTTGTAAAGATGTCCTTTACGACCTGCGGTACATGTGCCTCGTTTTCCGGTGTGACAATGAGACCGGGTCTGACACAGTTGCAGCGGATATTCTGCTTGCCGTACTGCAATGCGGTGGACTGGGTCAGCAGATCTACACCGGCTTTTGCACTAGCATATGCCGTAGAGCTTAAATCGCCGCCGCAAGATGCCATGGAACCGATGTTGATGATAGAACCGCCGTTCTCATTGTTTTGCAGATAGGGCAGTGCACACTTTGTGGCATAGAACGTACCGCGCAGGTCGCTCTGGAAAATGTTGTCCCACATCTCCAGAGTCAATTCATCAATACGACCATCTTTCAAACTGACATTTGCTGCGTTATTTACCAGAATATCAATCTTTCCGTATTTTTCAGCAGTATCCGCAAACAGCTGCTCAATGCTTTCCGTAATGGTGATATCCATGAAATGATAGGATGCCTCTCCGCCTTCTTTTGTGATGGTATCTACCACTGCCTGACCTTTTGCCTCACGGCGGCCGCAGATAACAACTTTAGCGCCTTCCGCTGCAAACAATCTTGCAATACCGATGCCGATGCCGCTGGTGGAGCCAGTAACAATGGCAACTTTTCCCTTTAATCTGTCCATAATAACCTCCTGCGTTTTTACATATCTTTTTATTCTTGATGAAATTTCATGAGCAAAGTGACATATGCACAACGAAAGATACATGATGTCTGTGTTTAGTGTAATTTGGCGATTTTGAAAAGACGTTGTGCAAAATCACGATTTTTCTCGTATTTTCTCATCTGTATTTATTATAAATCATCCAAATGAAAATGTCAAGCTTTTTTGTACGAATCCCGTAATACGCATCAGAATGCTCCGCGTATATTTGTCGATTTTGGGTGAAACTTGACAGAACCCGAAAAATTTTATATAATAGTATCATTATCTCAACCGGAAAAGGAGTCAGAAATTGAAAACGGGAATAGCCTTAGAGGGTGGTGCAGAACGCAGCGCATTTACTGCTGGCGTATTGGATTCTCTTATGGAGCGGGGATTTTATGCCTCTGCTGTCTCCGGCACTTCAGCAGGCGCTGGGTGTGCTTTGAATTATCGTTCTGGGCAGAAGGGCATTGCATTAGATATGATGATTATGGAAAGGAAAAAGCGTTATTTCGGGATCCGGCACATGGTGCATTCGGGGCATTTTTTAAATCTGGATCGTATGGCGTATGAATATGCCAGTCGGGTGGACTGGGACGCCTGCTGTAAGTCGTTTATGCAAACGGATTTTGTGGCTACTTGTTGTGAGGATGGTGAACCGGCATATCTGACCGATTCCGGCAGCAAACGGCGTATGTTTACTGCCATAAAAGCGTCCTGTGCGCTGCCGATCATTTGTGAGCCTGTGGAACTGGATGGGAAACACTATGTGGATGGCAGTATTGCCGATCCTGTTCCATTTTTACATTTATTAGAAACAGGATGCGAAAAGGTACTGGTAGTTCTCACTGGAGGTGAAGGTGCGCATCCCACGGATTATGCACGTCTGCGTCTGCTGCTTCGGCGGTTGTATTATCAGAAGTATCCCAACTTGTATTATGCGATAATACATCGGATCGCACGGTATGAACAGCAAATGTGTCATATGGAACAGGCAAAGAAGGAAAAACGTGTCTTTGTTCTGCGTCCGCAGATCCCGCCCATTCCCTTGTTTACGCAAAATGAAGAGAAAATCAGAGCCTATTATCAACATGGCTGTGATCTGGTAAAAGAATCCTGGAGTGCCATTTACACATGGCTGCAAACCGCTCCGAAATATGGTGAAAAGTCCCTGATGCAGTAAGAGTAAAGCTGCGTCAGGGACTCTTTGCGTATTATTCGGGGAGCAATACTTCCCGATTCGTGCCGTAGAATATGTCGTCTTTTCCTGCAACCATTTCACAGAATTGTTTCAGGCGATCCCAGTTGTGGTTCCCTTCAAATTCATAGCTGTGTCCCCAGATATAGAAGATCTGCGGCGTATCCGATTCCAGCTGTAAAAATTGTTCTGCCAGCGAAAATAACTGAGGATCGTCGTGATGGCAGGTAGGCTGGAATTGCAGGAGATCAGCTTGCTCTTCAAATTGGTGAGAACTGACAGTGTTTCGCGCATATTGCAGATTTTCCCGGGAAATCTCCTCTATAACAGTTTCGTTGTATACGCCGTAGGCATACGCCATTCCCACAGGACGGGTGCCATAGATCTCGTTAATCGCAGCGATGTCCGAATCCAGCTCATGTCGGATTTCCTCTCGGGTCAGTTCCGTCAGATTCAAGTGGCGGCTGCCGTGTACGGCGATCTCATGTCCCTGGTAGATCTGGGGACATTCCGCCAGGTTCAGACGGTGTACCCAGAGTGTGTCACGATATTTCCATGTACCGTGATCGTGATCCAGTCCTGTGTTGACATTAAAGGTGGCTTTCATACCATAGGTGTTCAGAATGTCCAGCAGCGGTAAGTCCTGTTCGTTGCCGTCGTCGTAGCTGAAGGTGATTGCTTTTCGATAGTGCTTTTTCCAGTTCATGCTTCATCCTCCGTTTTGGTTTTATTATAGCATCGGCGTGGGCTTCTGTCAATGGATACTTTATTTCAAGAAAGAATAAAAAACAGCCGCAACCAGATATATTTCCGATTACGGCTGTTTTTCAGGTCAGACAGTGGCAGATGTAATTATGGTTTTGTGGGGGAATGTCTTGTGCAGAAAATGCAGGGACAGATCCGGGAGCGATTTCGGTTCTGATTCGCAAGAGATCAATCGCTGCTCCGGCAATTCGTAGTAGGACGTTGACTCCTGCCGCAGGGAGACACAGGTCAGCGCAGCGGCGGCAAGTCTTAGTTGGTGTTGCTTTTGCAGATGGCAGGACTCCTTTCTGTTTCACCAGTTCATTATAGCATATTATGTTTGACTTGGCAATATGTTCGACAAAGCTTGTTCAAAGAATATTTTTTTCGGCAAAATGCACGGCAAAAAGAAAACCGTCCTCAGGGTGCATCCCAAAGACGGTTTTCGCTACGCAACTGAATTTTATGGAATCTGCGCCGATCCGCAGGGATCAGACACAGTGTCCAGCATAAGAAAAATTATTTATAGATGGGGCCGTATTCTGTGCAGGCACGGTAGTCCGCAGCCTCCAGATCTTTTGTGCCGTAGGCACTCCAGGTGTGCGGACGATAGATCCGCTCTTCCGGTACATTGTGCATGGAAACCGGGATGCGCAGCATACTTGCAAGTGTGATCAGGTCAGCACCGATGTGACCATATGCCAGACAGCCGTGGTTTGCACCCCAGTTTGCCATGACGTGGTATACATCTGCAAATGCACCCTCTCCGGTCAGATTTGGCACAAACCAGGTGGTAGGCCAGGTCTTGTCGGTACGTGTATCCAGCGGTTTGTGAATCTCGTCCGGCAGGTCTACGGTGTAACCCTCTGCGATTTGCAGCAGGGGCTGTGTGCCGTTGAGGATATTCAGACGGATCATCGTTACCGGCATTTCTGCACGGGTGCGGAAATGAGATGAGAAACCGCCGCCCCGGAAGTATCCCAGATTTGCCGGCTCCCAGTCAGTTGCCTTCAGCATTGCCTGAATATCTTCATCGGTAACATTCCACCAAGGCTTCATTACGCCGTTTCCAGCCGCATCCTTGGAAGCACCTGTGCCGTCCAGTGCGGCTGCACCGCTGTTGATCAGGTGGATAAAACCATCTGCAGCCTTGCCTGTGGGCGTAACACCTGTAACACGCTTTACAGCGTCCGGACTCCAGTAGGTACGCACATCTGCAAAAATCGTTGCCGTACCTGTCAGCAGCTTGCCGAAGAGCATTGCTGTGCCATTAAGACCATCGTTTTCGGTTGCAAGAATGGTCGGCTCTTTCTTGCCGTTCCAGTCAAAGCTGGAGTTGAGAATGGCTTCGGTAAAATCACCGTTGGGGAGCCAGTCTGTCCACATGCGCTGTCCCTGGAAACCGCCCAGAATGGCATTGCGTCCGCGGCTTTCTTCCTTCCAGCCCATTTCTGCCAGCTTCGGATTGCCGAAGAAGATGTCCTGGACAATGAGAGTAAACTTGACGATGAACTCCCATTCCTTTGCCTTTTCCTCTGGTGTGCGAGGTGTTTTGATACCAAAGGGGTCGATCTCCTTGTCCTCCGGGACTTCGGTATTAACATCATATCCCTCCGGGCAGTTCTCCTTGACCCATGCCAATGCCTTTTCGTATTCGTCATGGTCATAGATCTCCAGGTGGATACGGCGGAGAATTTCCGTCAGATCCACCCACTCTGCACGGATGCCCAGATAATTCTGGAAAAAGTCAGAGTTGCAGTAGGAGCCAGCGATACCCATAGATACGCCGCCCAGCCCTACATATGCCTTGTTGCGCATAACGCCGACAGCAATGGCACATTTTGCAAAGCGCAGGATCTTTTCCTGAACATCTGCCGGAACACTGGTGTCATCCTTATCCTGGACATCGTGGCCGTAGATAGAGAATGCCGGCAGACCACGCTGGGCATGTGCTGCCATGCAGGCGGCCAGATATACTGCACCCGGACGCTCTGTGCCGTTAAAGCCCCAGACAGCCTTGATGGTCAGAGGATTGAGATCCATGGTCTCACTGCCGTAGCACCAGCATGGTGTTACCGACAGGGTTGCGCAGACATTCTGCGTCTGGAAAAAGGTCTCACATTCATATGCTTCTGCGCCGCCGCCGATGGTGGTGGGTGAAATGACACATTCTACCGGTGTGCCGTCCGGATAGCGGAGGTTCGATTCAATGAGATTTTTTGCGGCGTTTGCCATGTTCATGGTCTGGACTTCCAGATCTTCACGAACGCCGAACTGTCTCCCGTCAATGACGGGGCGAATTCCAATTCTTGGATACACGATGATCCCTCACTTTATTTTATCATTGTCAGAAATTTTGAATAGAGTTGATCCGGAAACTGTTCCTGCTCATAGGTCTGCATTTGTTCGGATGCTGCAATGCAGTTCCGGGCATCCTCCGGGGATGCAATGGCACCCATAGCAAGCAGCTGAATGGCAGCATTGCCGTAGACTGTGGCTTCAATGGGCCCTGCGATCACCGGACGCTGGCAGAAATCTGCCGTCAATTGACAAAGCAGGCGATCTTTTGTACCGCCTCCCACCAGATGGATCACCGGGTAGTGTTCGCCGGTGCATTCTTCCAGTTCATCCAGTGCCTTGCGGTATTTCATGGCAAGGCTTTCGTAGATGCAGCGGAATACGGCTCCCGGTGTTTCCGGGACAGGCTGACCGGTTTTCCGGCAGTAGTCCTGCACTCGTACGGGAATATCACCCGGCGGTGTAAATACCGGATCGTCCGGATCGACAAAACAAGCCGAACCGTGAGCTTCCACAGCCATTTTTTCAATGTCTGCAAAGCTGTAATTCTGTCCTTGTCGTGCATATTCCCGGCGTGCCTCCTGGATCATCCACAAACCGATGATATTTTTCAGAAATGTCACTTTTTTGCCGTAGCCCACTTCGTTGGACAGTCCCAGTGCTGCCGCCTGTTCCGTCAGAATTGGCGTATCGCATTCCGTACCAAAGAGCGACCATGTGCCGCAGCTCAGAAAAATATGTTTGTCTGTCTTAGCCGGTGCGGCAAAGGCAGCGCATTGGGTATCGTGACCGCAGACGGCTGTCACCGGAATGGGCGGCAATCCCAGACGGTTCTGGATTTCTTCCGAGAGAACGCACTTGCTGCTGCCGCTTTCAGCGATATCCGGCAGAAGCGTCACAGGGATGTGCAGCTGTTCCAGCAATGCGGTATCCCATGTGCCTGTCTGTGCAGAAAGCATCTGGGTGGTGCTGGCGATGGAACGCTCTGCGGAGATCGTTCCTGTCAGCAGATAGGCAAACAGATCCGGCATAGGCAGCAGCTTTTCACATCCGTCAAAGCCCTCAATATCCCGCTGGCTCATGAGCTGAAAAAGGGTGTTGATGTCCATGATCTGGGTGCCAGTGCGGCGGTAGAGTTCTTCCGGCGGCAGTTCCTGCGTCAGCTTTGCAGCATAACCGCAGCTCCGGCTGTCACGGTAGTGCCGGGGATTGTCTATGAGGTTACCATCTTTATTCAATAGCCCATAGTCCACGCCCCAGGTGTCGATGCCGATGCTTTCATAGGGTGCGATCTGGTACGCTTTCTGAAGGCCTGTTTCCAGTTCTTGCATCAGCTGCGGTACATTCCAGTACAGCATTCCGTCTTTGGAAATCGGCTCATTGACAAAGCGGTGAACTTCCTGAAGCTGTATGGTTTTGCCATCATAGGCTGCCAGCATGGCACGACCGGAAGAAGCACCGAAGTCCAATGCCAGTACATAATGTTTCATCAGGCTTCCTCCGGTATCACGACGCCCTTTTTCAGAAGAATATTGGCATAAATTGCGGTTTCTCCTGTGGCAATGACTGCATAAGCATTCCGGGCGCGCTCGTAGAATGCGAAACGTTCGATGTATTCGATCTTGCATCGTTCCGGTTCTTCAGCGGAAATGATATCCTTGTAGGTGTCCCAGATGGTAGGCACCACTGGGTCACCGGGAACGACTTCCATGAGTCCCACGGGCTTTTCGGTGTAGGCATCCAGCGGGAAAAACTGCATGACAGCGCGCAGGATTTCCGGTACGCCGTGACCGTCCAGACGCACCAGCCGTTTTGCAATGGCTGCGCCGGGGAAGTTGCCGTCTGCAATAACGATCTCATCACCATGCCCCATTTCCATGAGGATCTTCAGCAGATCCGGCGTGAGAATGGCAGGAATATGTTTCAGCATGAAAGATCCTCCTGTCAGTTTTGACCGTTGGGGTATTTTTTATAACCCGGATGCTTGCCGGTGACGCCGTATTGTGCACGCATATTGCACAGGCGGTCGATATTTTCCCTGGAAATCTCCTGGGCACCGCCCAGGAGGTGTGCGTTCAGAGAAATCTTTGCAAACAGTTCCAGGGTTTCCATGCGGTAGTAAGCCGTGATCAGATCTGCGCCCACAGTCAGTGCACCGTGATTTTGGAGTAACATGACATCGTGTTCCTGCAAATACGGCTTGATTGCCTCGGGTACTTCGTCTGTGGAAGGTGTGCCGTAGGGCGTCACCGGTACAGAACCGATGGCAATGACGGATTCGATCATGGTGTATTCATCCAGCGCCTTGTTAGCCACGGCATATCCGGTGGCAGTCGGCGGATGGGCATGGAGCACTGCGCCGACATCGGGACGCTCCCGATAGCAGCACAGGTGCATTTTGATTTCCGAAGAGGGACGCAGACCCGATGCACCCTCCAGGACCTCACCCTTGTCGTTGATCCTGACCAGCTTGTCCGGGGTAATGAAGCTTTTGCTCATGCCAGTGGGAGTGGCGAAAAAGGTGCTGTCCTCCAGCTTGACAGAAACGTTGCCGTCATTTGCGGCGACCCAGCCAAGCTGCCACATTTTATGGCAGATATCACAAAGCTGTTCTTTGATTTCCTGTTCGTTCATATACAACCTCCTGGCGTAAGAACCGGTGAGCCGGTTCTGAGATTTCGGGCATTGCCGCAGCGTTTTGGCATGCCATATTTATTATACAATTTTTTGATGGAATTGTCCAGCTTTTTCAGCAGAAATTTACATTTCATCTGATGGAACGGGGAAAGTATGAACTTTCAGACATAAAAGTCCCGAAAAATAGGGACATAACTACTTCAGATGCACAGTTTTACGGACAATATCAGCTTTTTTTATCTACCAGGAGATAGAAACAAAGAATGCGCCGGAATCACAGAGAATCGGCTGGAAGTCTGAAAAAAATCCTTTGTTCCGGAAAAAACGCTATTGACGAAATACCGGATTTATTATATAATGTTCATAGGAAACGATTTTGCTGAGAAAATGGGACAACGTTTTTACAGGAAAAATTCACTTTTGACGAGAGGAGCGATACGGCACTTTGAAACATGTGCAGATCTCTGCGTCGATTCTGAGCGCAGATGTGGCAAATTTGGCGGCAGTAACTGTCGGTCTGGAACGCACCGGACTGGATATGCTGCATTTTGATGTTATGGATGGACAATTCGTGCCGAATATTACCTTTGGAATGCCGGTTTTGGCGGCAATTGATCAGTGCACCAATCTTTTTATGGATGTGCATCTGATGATTAAGGATCCGCTGCGCTATGCAGAACAGTTCGTAAAAGCAGGCGCAGATCTGGTGACATTTCACCTGGAGAGCGATAGCGACCCGGTACTGACCATTGAAGCCATTCATGAAGCTGGTGCAAAGGCAGGTATTGTCCTGAAACCCGGCACGCCCTGGGAGGAGGCAATTCCGTATCTGGAAATGGTGGAAGTCGTTCTGGTCATGACAGTTGAACCGGGCTTCGGCGGACAGTCATTCCTCTGGGATATGGTGAAAAAGGTTGAAGCACTGCGGAATTATGCTCGTGTGCACCAGCTGAACTATCAGATCGAGGTGGATGGGGGTATCAACGCCGAGACAGCACCTCATGTACTGCGTGCCGGCGCAGAAATTCTGGTGATCGGCAGCTATTTGTTCCGCCAGGCAGACCCACGTGCTGCTATGGAGGATATCCGTGCTGAGGCAGATCGGCTGTATAACGAGACATATGCATAGGGATTTTTGCATATTATTTTTGATTCCAATTCACATTTTACCTGTACAAAGGTTTGAGGGGGAACAAATATGCAGTCCAGAAAACAGCCCAGGGTGCATAAATATTCCAGAAAGCGCCGGCGCTCTGCAACGGGCCCCGGCAGAACTCTGCTTTCTATCGGGTTTACATTTCTCATTGCTGGTGCAGTGGGCGTAGTGGGGTACAGCATTGCAAAGCCTATTTTGCAGTATGCCGGCGGTGATACGTCCCAGACGAGTGCGGCGGAGACAACGCTTTCTGCTGTCGATACAACGACTTCTGTGACGGAATTTGCCGCTGCCGGAACTACGTCTGCAACGGCGGCAGAAACGTTGGCACAAGCTGTCCAGGGCGGCGAAGGCGTTCGACTTTCGGCATCTGCGCTAAAAAGCAAGGCAGCATTGACACAGGCATTGGAGCAGGCGAGGGAAGAAATGCCGGAGGGAAAGATTCTGGTCATTCCCTTGAAGCTCCAGGGCGGCGCTGTCCTGTACGAGACACAGTCCGGACTGGCAAAGCAATGCGGTGCGGCGCAGGGTGCGCTGACGTTGTCGGAAATTGTCGCTGCGGCAGAGGAACAGGGCTGGACACCGGTGGCGGAGTGCAGTCTGCTGTATGACAATTTATTGCCGGATGCAGATGCACAGGCAGGCTATCTGGTGACAGACGGCAGCCGCTGGCTGGACAACAAAAAGGAAAACGGCGGTAAGGCTTGGGCAAGTCCTTTCAGCGAAGTGACTTTAGGTTATCTGAAGGAACTGACACAGGAAATTGCCGGAGCAGGCTTTGCACAGATCTGGTGTACTGACGTGATCTTTCCCCAGTTCCGGCAGTCAGACCTGAACTATATTGGGGAATCGGTACAGAGCGCCGACCGGAAGGATGCCCTGGTGCAGCTGGTCAATCAGCTGGCGGATACTGCTGGTACTGTCCCGGTACTGGTGGAAGTGGATGCTGCCGGTGCGGCGGCAGGAACGGAAGAAGTATTTGACCCGGATGCTCTGGAGGTTTCCGGGGTTGTGCTGGATCTGGGGACAGATGTACAGCAGGGAGAGGATGTTCTGCAAAAGGTAACCCGGGCTGCACAGGAGATGTCTCTGTGGATTACTGCAGAAGCGGTGGGGGTTTCCGGGGAAATGGAACAGCTGGTTTCGGATTTTTCCCTTTCCGGGTGTGTACTTTATGCAGAAATGACTGAATAACAGAAAAGGAGTGATCGGTATGGCCGGAAAATTTACGGTATCATTAGCCGAGATTATTAAGGAATTTCATTTGGAGACCATTTACATGCCGAAAGACCCGGCAGAGATCCTGATCGATGAGAACGATGTCACTCGTCCGGGATTGCAGCTCATGGGGTTTTATGAGTATTTCAACCCGGAACGGATGCAGATCATCGGCAAGATGGAGTTTGCATATCTTTCCACCATTGACGAAGAGACCAGAACCCAGCGTCTGGATGCTCTGATGTCCCGGCACATCCCGGCACTGATCATTGCCCGGGAACTGCCGTATTTCTCAGAAATGCTGGATCTGGCGGAAAAGTACAGCGTGCCGCTGCTGCGGAGCAAGGAGAGTACTTCCAACTTTATTTCCGGTCTGATCGCATTCCTGAATCTGAATCTGGCGCCAAGAATTACACGGCACGGAGTACTCATTGAGATCTACGGCGAGGGCGTGTTTATTACCGGTGAAAGCGGCGTAGGTAAGAGCGAAACTGCCATTGAGCTGGTAAAGCGAGGTCACCGCCTGGTGGCAGACGATGCGGTGGAGATCCGCAAGGTATCCAATATCAGTTTGGTAGGTAGCTCGCCGGATAATATCCGTCACTTTTTGGAACTGCGTGGTATTGGCATCATCAATGCACGCCGCCTGTTCGGTATCGGTGCCGTCAAAAATACAGAAAAGATCGAACTGATCGTAGAAATGGAACAGTGGAATCCAGAGAAGATTTATGACCGCATGGGTGTGGATACCCAGTTTGCCACCATTCTGGGTGTTAAGGTGCCAATGCTCACCATTCCGGTAAAGCCCGGCAGAAACCTTGCCGTGATCCTGGAAGTTGCAGCCATGAATAACCGTCAGAAGAAGATGGGATACAATGCCGCTACGGAACTGCTGGATCAGCTGGGACTGGATATGGAGTCCAAGGAAGTCGTTAAGGACTATGACGCATTTTAAGGAAACACTGATTGAATCTGGTGCGCAGATTGCGCGGTCAGATTTTTCGTCGGATGAAACAAAAAGCGCAGTGAATACTTTGTGTATTCACGAGCATTTTTGTGAAATATGACGGAAAATATGCAAGCAAGATGCGTGCCAAGCCGCAAGGCGTGATTGAATCAGTGATTCCTTAAATTTTAGAGCTCTGAACATGCTCTGATTTCATACGATAAACCCAAAGACTCTGTGCCAGCGGACATGCGGCGGGAGTCTATAGGAGTTGGAGACAAAATCATGAATAATTGGCATGAACTCACTGCGCTTTGCGAGACTTGCGGCTGCAGTGTTCAGTATGCAGAACCGCTCCGGAATCACACGACATTTCGGATCGGCGGCGCCTGCGGTGCGTTTGTGAACGTAAACAGTACAGAAACGCTGCGCCGGGTGCTCGGTCTCTGCCGTGACCGGAACTATTCCTATACCGTCATGGGAAACGGCAGCAACATTCTGGCTGCGGACAGCGGCTATGCAGGCGTAGTACTCCATCTGGGAAAGGATTTCTCAGAGATCACCCTGGACGGCACACAGCTGCATTGCCAGGCAGGTGCGACTCTGGCAAAGATCGGAAAGTTTGCCCTGGAGGAATCCCTCACCGGTATGGAATGCCTGGCAGGGATTCCGGGGACCATAGGCGGCGCACTGTATATGAACGCCGGTGCCTATGGCGGCGAAATGGCAGATGTGGTCGTTTCGGCAGAATATATGCAGCCGGACGGAACGGTTGTTGTCATGTCACGAGAAGAAATGGAGCTGGGCTACCGGAAGAGCGTTTTCCGGGGCAATGACGGCATTATCGTGGGCGTCACACTGGAACTGCGTCCGGGGAAATACGGCGAGATCAAAGACGAGATGGATTCCCTCATGGGACAGCGCCGTGCAAAGCAGCCTCTGGAGCTGCCTAGCGCCGGCAGTACATTTCAGCGTCCGGTGGGAAACTATGCGTCCTTTCTGATCGATCAGTGCGGTCTGAAGGGTGCCAGCGTGGGGGATGCACAGGTCAGTGTCAAGCACGCCGGATTTGTAGTCAATACCGGAAAAGCCACCTGTCAGGATGTGCTGGAGCTGTGCGATTTTGTCAAGCAGACTGTGTTGGAGAAGACTGGATATCAGTTGGAATTGGAACCGGTGCTGCTGGGCGACCAGGCGAAAGGGTGAAAATCAATTCTGAAATAGAAAGGGATGTGGAAAAATGCAGGAAGATACAAAGATGCATGTGGTGGTAGTGACCGGTATGTCCGGCTCGGGGAAATCGGTCGTCATGGATGTTTTAGAGGATATCGGGTATTATTGTATTGACAATCTGCCGCCGCAGCTCATAGGAAAATTTGTGGAGATCTGCCGGGAGTCGGAGAATCATTTCCGGAAGCTTGCCATTGCGGCCGATCTGCGCTCCGGCGATATGTTCACGGATGCCTATCGTGTGCTGCTGGAACTGGAACGCCAGGCAGATCTGGATGTGAAGATTCTCTACATTGAGGCAGAAGATGAGGTCATCATCAAGCGCTATAAGGAGACACGCCGGAAGCATCCCCTGGACGAACGTTTCGGGGGCTGTCTGCACAATGCCATTGCCTATGAACGGGAACAGCTTCTGCGTGTGAAGGGGCTTGCTGACTACTATCTGGAGACATCCTATTTTTCCGCTTCCCAGTTGAAAAAACAGATTCGGGAGATTTTTCTGGACAATTCCACAGATTCTCTGTCCATCAAGGTGACTTCTTTTGGATTCAAATACGGTGTTTCTACGGAATCCGACCTGGTGTTTGACGTGCGCTGTCTCCCGAATCCCTATTATATCGAGGAACTGCGTGCTCATACCGGTTGTGAAAAGTGCGTGCAGGAATATGTCATGTCCTTTGAACAGTCCCAGACGCTTATGGCAAAGATCAAGGATCTGCTGGATTTTCTCATTCCGCTCTATATTCAGGAGGGAAAGAGCCGCCTTGTCATTGCCTTCGGTTGTACCGGAGGAAAGCACCGCTCCATTACCTTTACAGAATTGATCGGGGAATATCTGATCTCCAAGGGAATGCACGTTGTAAAGCAGCATCGTGATATCGGAAAGGATCGTCCCTGAGGAGGGAATCACCCATGTCGTTTTCAAATGATGTCCGGGAGGAAATTGCAAGAAGTATTACCGACCGGGATCGGCAGTTTGCCTGTCTCTACGGTGTACTGCTCTATTGCCGGACGTTTACGGAAAAACAGATTGTGTTGCAAAGCGAAAGTCCAGTATTTGCACGGCTGATGCCTACGCTGTTTCATTCTGTGTTCCGGACGGTGCTCCAGCCGGATGTCCGCACAGTCGCACGAGGCGGCGCACAGTCCATGGTCAGCTTCACAATCACGGAGCCCAGGCAGATCGCCAAGATCTGTGAAACGTATCATATTCACCCGGAAAAACGGGAGATACGGCTTTCCAATCTGGTCAACAATAGTCTCAGTGCCTTTCTTGCCGGAGTATTTTTTGGCTGCGGCAGTGTGATGGATCCCAATAAGGAATACCATCTGGAATTCAACACGCCATCAGAATTGCTCTGCACAGATCTGCAAAAGCTTCTGGGCAGCATCGGTGTCAGTGGCGGCCGGATCCTGCGGAAACAGATGTATGTGCTGTACATCAAGGACAGTGAGCACATTGAGGATACGTTGACCTATATGGGTGCACAGCAGTGCACCATTGAATTGATGAATATCAAGATCCGCAAGGATATGCGCAACAAGGCGAATCGTGTCCGCAACTGCGACGAAGCCAATATCAATAAAGTGGTCAGCGCTGCCATGCGGCAGACGGAGGATATCCGTTGGATCGTGAAATGCGGTCAGATGGATACCCTTTCTCCGGAACTGCGGGAGCTGGCGGAGCTGCGCCTGGAAAACCCGGAGCTGAGCCTGAAAGAACTGGGGGAACTGCTGTCTGTTCCCATCGGCAGATCCGGCGTAAACCATCGTTTTCAGAAAATAGCCGCCATTGCAGAGGAGTTGAGAAGCCGTGCCGTCCATACCAAATGATGCATTTGTGCATTTGCATGTGCACAGTGAGTACAGTCTGCTGGACGGTGCCTGCCGTATCCAGCAGCTGGTGGAACATGTGAAGTCGCTTGGACAGACGGCAGTGGCGCTGACGGATCATGGCGTCATGTACGGCGTGATGCCCTTTTACCATGCGGCAAAGGCTGCCGGGATTCATCCGGTCATTGGCTGTGAGGTCTATGTGGCACAGCGGACGCGGCACGACCGGGAACATCGTCTGGACGGCAAAAGCTATCACCTGATCTTGCTCTGCGAAAACTTGCGGGGTTATCAGAATCTGGTGAAGCTGGTGTCGCTTGCCAGTCTGGAAGGCTTTTATCACAGACCCCGTGTGGACTGGGAACTGCTGTCCCGGTACCATGAGGGTCTGATTTGTCTGTCCGGATGCCTTGCCGGGGAAATCCCAAGAATGCTGTCAGAGGGGAATTATGACGGTGCGAAATCGACAGCGCTGCGCTATCAGCAGCTGTTCGGGGCAGGGAATTACTATCTAGAGATACAGGATCACGATATTGCCGAAGAACGCCGGAATCTGCCTCTTTTGCTGCGTCTTTCCCGGGAAACGGGAATTCCTCTGGCGGCAACCAATGATGCTCATTATATCCGGAAAGAGGATGCGGAAATGCAGCATGTGTTGCTGTGTGTCCAGACCGGCAAAACGGTGGATGATCCCGATGGTATGCATTTTGAGACAGATGAGTTCTATCTGAAATCCACAGAGGAAATGGCATCGCTGTTTTCTGCTGTGCCGCAGGCGGTGACCAATACGGCTGCCATTGCGGCACGCTGTCAGGTGGAATTTAAAACGGGGCATAT
Source organism: uncultured Ruminococcus sp. (assembly GCF_937915125.1). Taxonomy (GTDB): domain Bacteria; phylum Bacillota; class Clostridia; order Oscillospirales; family Ruminococcaceae; genus Ruminococcus_C. The sequence goes on from NZ_CALDMP010000021.1 coordinate 24,200, forward strand.
TTATCTCCCGAAATTCACCATGGAGGGTGTGACGGATTGTCAGGCGTTTTTTGTACAGCTCTGCCGGGACGGACTGCGGCGGCATTACGGCGATCATCCGTCTCAGGAGGTGCTCCAGCGGATGCGGATGGAGATCTCTGTCATTACCCAGATGGGCTATGTGGATTATTTCCTCATTGTGTGGGATTATATCCATTATGCCAGAAATGCCGGGATCCCCGTAGGTCCCGGACGTGGTTCCGGTGCAGGGAGCCTCTGCGCCTATTGTATGGGCATTACCCAGGTTGACCCCATCCGCTATCATCTGCTGTTTGAACGCTTTCTCAATCCGGAACGTGTGAGTATGCCGGATTTTGACGTGGATTTTTGCGTTGAGGGAAGACAGAGGGTCAAGGAATACGTCATTTCCCGATATGGGACAGACCATGTGTCGGAGATCATTACGTTCGACCTGATGAAAGCACGTGGTGCTGTCCGGGATACAGGCCGTGCCATGGGGATATCCTATGGTCTGTGCGATAAGATTGCCAAGTCCATTGATTCCAGAAGTACCATTGCCCAGGCAATGCAGGGCAGCGATGGGGAAGAACTGCGAAAGCTGTATGAATCAGACGCCAATGCAAAAAAATTGATGGATATGGCAATGCGTCTGGAGGGAATGCCTCGTCACGCCTCTACCCATGCGGCAGGGGTACTCATTTCCGCAGTGCCTATTACAGATCTGGTGCCTTTGCAGAAAAATGATGAGACTGTGGTGACCCAGTATCCCATGCAGGTGCTGGAATCCATGGGACTTCTGAAGTTCGATTTTCTCGGTCTGCGAAACCTGACGATTATCCGGGACTGCATCCGGACAGTCCACCAGTATGAACCGGCATTTGAGATTGACAAAATTCCGCTGGACGACCCGGATGTGTATGCCATGATGTCTCGTGGGGATACCACAGGCGTGTTCCAGTTTGAAAGCGCCGGGATGCGCCATGTGCTCATGCGGCTTCGTCCCACTTGTCTGGAAGATCTGACGGTTGCTCTGTCCCTGTATCGTCCGGGACCCCGCATGTCCATTGACAAATATCTGGAAAACCGCCGCCATCCGGAGAAGATCACCTATGTCCATCCGTTGCTGGAACCGATCCTGAAACCTACCTATGGCTGTATGATCTATCAGGAACAGGTCATGGAGATATGCCGGACGCTTTCGGGATATTCCTATGGACGGGCAGACATTGTGCGGCGTGCCATGGCAAAGAAAAAACAAGCTGCCATGGAGCAGGAACGGCAGGTATTCCTCTATGGCAGTGATGGCTCTGATGGCAGCACGCCCTGCTGCGGCGCTGTGGCAAACGGCGTTCCGGCAGAAACGGCAAATGCCATTTTTGATGAGATTGCCGGATTTGCATCCTATGCATTTAACAAGTCCCATGCGGTTGCCTATGCGCTGCTGGCATATCAGACGGCATATCTGAAATATCACTATTTTGCAGATGATATGGCGGCGCTTCTCACCAGCGTCATGGGCGAAACGGGAAAGCTTATGGAATATCTGACAGCGTGCCAGAGTGCCGGCGTGCGTGTGCTGCCGCCCCATGTCAATGAAAGCACAGCGGTGTTTGCACGCTATGGGGAGCATATCCGTTTCGGGCTGCTGGCGGTGAAAAATCTGGGACGAGGTCTCATTGATGCCATTGTGGCGCAGCGGCAGAAAGAGGGAAACTTTACCGGCATTTCGGACTTCTGCCGCCGGGTACTGCCTTTCGGACTGAACAAACAGGCACTGGAAAGTCTGATTCTCTGCGGTGCGCTGGATGGGCTGGGACTGAACCGCCGACAGATGTTTGAAAATCGGGAGCAAATTCTGGCGGAATGCCGGGAGGAACGGAACAGCATTGTTACCGGTCAGCTGAATCTCTTCGGCGGTGCAGAACAGACGCCGGTGCAGGAGAGAGTGATCGCACCTGCGCCGGAATATTCGCCGGAGGATCTGCTGCGGATGGAGCATGACAGCATGGGATTTTATCTGTCAGGGCATCCTCTGGATCATGTGCAATGGCTCAGCCGGCTGTTTCATGCTCAGAATGCTTTTTCCTTGTCCGAGCAAAAGGACGGCATGCGTGTGATCCTGTTCGTGACCTTGCAGAATGTCAAACGGCATGTAACAAAGCAGGGAGATACTATGTGTTTTCTCACCTGTGAGGACCGCACCGGGACGGCGGATTGCGTGGTATTCCCATCTTTGTATCCGGCTGTGCGTGCCAAGCTGGAACGGGATGCAGTGCTCTGTGTCCGAGGAAAAATTGCCCAAAAGGAAGATACTGTCAGTGTCCTCTGTGACAGTATTCTTACGGAGGAGGAATTGCTGCGGACGCTGCCCCAGGGACGGCTGTGCATCAAGCTGGATTCCCGGCAGCCGGAACAGATGCAGCGTGCTCTGGCACTGGCGGCGGAATTTCCCGGGGAAACCCCGCTTTGCTTTTATCTGCTGGATCAGAAGCGCATGATCTCTCCGCGCAGCGGTCAGGCGGTCGCTGTCACAGAAGCCTCGTATGCACGCTTTTGTGAGACTTTTTCGGCGGAGCAGGTGGGTATGATCCAGGCACAGTCGAAGAAGTGTTGATGAAATGGGGAATCGAAAGCTTATCTTATATGATGATCGTCAAAATATGGGAAAAATCATGATTTTTTCTGTGAGATGATGGAGAATACTTGTTAATTTTTTCGAAAACCACTTGACAAAAGAAGAAATATCAGTATAATGAAATAGGAATGGAATGGCTTCCGGCTTGCGTGAAAAATAGCTGTTTTCGGCGAAATGTAGGTCAGCCGTTTCAATTTTTTGCCGTGCGGCGGAATGGAGTATACGTTATGATTAAAACGATTGGTGTATTAACAAGCGGCGGCGATGCGCCGGGCATGAATGCAGCAGTGCGTGCCGTTGTTCGTACTGCATTGAAGAAGGGTATGACAGTTTACGGCGTAAAGCGCGGCTACTGCGGTCTGATCGATGATGATCTGGAGCAGATGGACGAGCTGAGCGTTGCAGGCATTATCAAACAGGGCGGTACAATGCTCTATACAGCAAGAAGCGCAGAATTCCGGACAGAAGAGGGCGTATTAAAGGCAAAGGAAACTTGTGAAAAGCATGGTCTGGAGGGTCTGGTAGTCATCGGCGGCGACGGTTCGTTCCGCGGTGCAGCGGATCTGTCGGCACATGGTATTCCGTGCGTGGGTCTGCCGGGTACCATTGACAACGACATTGCCTGCACAGAATATACCATTGGCTATGATACAGCAATGAATACTGCAATGGAACTGATGGACAAGCTGTCTGATACCAGCCAGTCGCATTATCGCTGCTCCGTTGTAGAAGTTATGGGTCGCGGCGCAGGCTATATTGCAGTGAATACTGGTGTTGCTTCCGGCGCTTTGGAGATCATTACAAAGGAAATGCCTTATGATCTGGATAAGATCGCAAAGAAGATGCTGGAATTCAAGGCAAGAGGCAAGCAGAACTTCATCATTGTTGTAGCGGAGAATGTAGGTCATGCAGATGAGATTGCAAAGCTGCTGCAGGAAAAGACTGGTATCGAATCACGTTCTACCATTCTGGGTCATGTACAGCGCGGCGGTTCTCCTACAGTTCGTGACCGTGTGGCTGCAACTGAAATGGCCTACTATGCAGTTGAACTGCTGGAGCAGGGAATCGGCAACCGTGTAGTTGGTATGCAGGCTGGCAAGGTCGTTGACTTCGATATTCAGGAAGCACTGTCTATGTCCAAGCCTTATGACGAAAAGCTGCACCATATCGCAGAAGACGTTGCATTCTGATTGATACGATAATGTATTCCAGGGGTGGACTCGCTTGAGGTGAGTCTGCCCTTTTTTGATGCTTGATTTTTTGGGGGATTTGTAGTATAATAAATATATTATATATTTTTTGAAGAAAGAAGGATACATACCATGAAAACCATTGGTTTTTTGGGCGTTGGCAATATGGGCAGTGCCATTTTAAAAGGCATTGCCGGGAGCAGTCTCCGGGGTGAAACAACGCTTTTTGCATACAATCCTACGGAGGCGAAGGTGGATGCGCTGGCAGCTTATGGGGTAAAAAAATGCACCAACGAAGCAGAGGTCGCAGGGGTTAGCCAATACCTGTTTCTGGCAATCAAACCTCAGAAGTTTGAAGAAGTGTTGCCTCGCATTGCAGATGCCGTGACGGAAAAAACGGTGCTCATCTCCATTGCTGCCGGTATCGGGGCGGACTATATCCGGAAGTTGACGAAGCCTTTTGCAAAGGTGGTTCTGGCAATGCCCAACACGCCGCTTTTGCTGGGCGTCGGGGCGACTGCCCTGGCGAAGGACGATTCCGTGACGGAGGAGGAGTTCGCCGTCGTGCGTCAGATTTTTGACTCCTGCGGTATGACGGCAGTTGTTGCACCGGAACAAATGAAGGAGATCATTGCCATTAACGGCAGCAGCCCGGCGTTTATCTATTTGTTTGCAAAGGGGTTTCTGGACTATGCTGCAAAAGCCGGTCTGCCCGAGGAATCAGCCAAGGATTTGTTCGTGCAGTCCCTGATTGGTTCGGCGAAAATGATCACGGAGTCTGGCAGCACGATCGATGAGCTGATCCGTCAGGTGTCCTCGCCGGGTGGTACGACACTGGCTGGACTGGATCGGTTTTATGCCGGAAAGCTGACGGAAGTGGTGGAGGATGCCTGTGAACACTGCACCAAGCGTGCCTACGAGCTGGCGAAATAAGTTCTAATACAATAGCAGAACGCATAGGCTTTAGCAGAGATACAAGCCAATCTGCAAAGCAAAGGAGCGGTCTGCTATGATCCGAAAACGGACAACACTTACCACAAGCGAAAGGAAACAGCGGTTATTTTTATTGCTCTTCGGCGTCATTTTGCTGGGAGCAGCCGGCGGCGTTTTATTTCTGCTGCTGAAACAGCAGGGGACATCCTTCGGCTGGACACGCATTGCCGGGACATTTTTTCAGGCGGAACAGACTGTGCCTGCACTTTGTTCCCAAGCGGTGGGCGGTGCAGTGATCTTCCTGCTGTGTCTGTTCTTTCTGGGCTTTTCTGCCATTGGACAGCCCGGCGCCATGATTACTCTGCTGGCATACGGCTTCTGCATGGGCGGTGCTCTGAGCATCCAGTGCAGCGCCGGGAATCCAGTGTTGCGCAGTATATGTCTGCTGCCCTATTTTGTGCCGGTTTCGGTGCTGATGGTCATCGCCACCAGGGAATCCCTGCGGTTTTCGGGATTGTTCACAGCATTCGGATTCCGGGATGACCCGGCAGATCAGATGTACCACCAGTTCCGGATGTATTGCGCACGGTTTACTGTGCTTCTGGTTTTTCTGCTGCTGATCGCAGCACTGTATAGTCTGGCGTTCTATGGAATATCCACTGCCGGACAAACGAAGTAAAAATGTGTAGATAGGTTGGATAGCTTGTTTACAGCAGGACTTTTTAAGGAAAGGAATTTATTGTCTATGGGTCTTTTTGGTGGGAACTATGAGCGTGCCGGCGCAGGAATTGCGAAAAATGCGCCGAAGAAAAAAGGCTTTTTTCGCTTTATGGAAATTTTCGTGCAGAAGTTCTGGAAACTGCTCGAACTGAACGTGATCTATTTTCTGTGCTTTGTGCCGCTTTTAGGTGCTGTTGCACTCTATCTGACCATGCGGTCCACACTTGGATTGGTGTTGGCGGTGATCTGTTTGTTGGCGTTTGTGGTGCTCATCGGCCCGGCTACAGCGGCGCATACGAAAATATTGAAAAACTTTTTTATGGAAAAGCCGACATTTTTGCTGCATGACTTTTTGCGTACCATGCGCTCGGAATTCAAGCATTCCGTTGTTGTGGGGATGCTGGATTGTCTGCTGGTGTGCTGTATCAGCGCTGCATTTTATGTATACCCTCAGCTGATTGAACAGACAGGCAGCAAGGTGTATTACGTATTCTTTGCCATTACCCTCAGCATCGGTCTGATCGCACTTCTGATGAATTTTTATATTTTTCTCATGATGATCTCCACGAATCTGTCATTGAAAAATGTCCTGAAAAATTCTCTTGCCCTGGCAGTGGTAGCGCTGAAAAAGAATGTGATCACGCTGCTGATCGTGGGTGCTGTTGTGGCAGTTTTCGTGCTGGTGTTTGTCTTTGTCGATATCAAATATTCTCTGATCCTGCTGTTCCTGCTGCCGTTTATGCCGGCATCCTGGCTGGGATTGGTCGTTGTGATGCAGTGCTATCCGGTGATCCAGAAGTACATCATCAATCCGTACTATGAGCAGCGCGGCGAAGTGAATCCGGAACTGATGCAGTCTGTTTCATCGGAGGAAGAGGCTGTTTTCGAAGATATGGGCGGCAAGGAGAAGCCCATTGAACCGGCAAAAAAGGCGAAGAGTGGAAAATCCGGTGGAAAAGGCTCGTCCAGAGGACATAAGGGGAAGATTATTTCCTAATTCACAAAAAAAATACTTTACAAACTGCTGAAAATGTGGTATAATACTCTTTGTCATGTACTTGGATTTTGGAGTAAGCCCGGAACGGGAAGTCACCTGCCTTTTTCTATGTGTATGACGAAATATTTAATGAGGTGAAAGAACATGCTGTTGAAGGAAGAAAAAACCGAAATTATCGAAAATAACCGTACCCACGAGAACGACACTGGTTCTCCGGAAGTGCAGATCGCCATTCTCACCAAGAGAATCAACGACCTGACTGCACATCTGAAGACACACAAGAACGACCATCACTCCAGAAGAGGTCTGCTGAAGATGGTTGGTCACAGAAGAAACCTTCTGAACTACCTGAAGAAGAAGGATGTTAACCGTTATCGTGCTACCATCGAAAAGCTCGGTATCCGTAAGTAAGATTTGTAAAGTGGAAAAGGCAGTACAGAGCGATGGCCTCTGTCTGCCTTTCTGTGTATCGTTATGACATCGATTTCAGCAGCAGTTGCTTTAGCAGGAAGCCGTGGCTTTCATTGCTGTGGAATTCAGGGCTTTTTGCTAACGCTGCTGCGCATCTCTAGGCATTGGGTGCAGCTTTTGAGATGCAGAAATCGGGAAAGGAATTTGGAAAATCATGTTTGAAAACGTACAGAAATTTGAAACGACCTTTGCCGGCAGACCACTTGTGGTAGAAACCGGAAAGACCTGCGAACTCTCCAATGGTTCGTGCTGGGTGCGGTATGGCGACACTGTTGTGATGGCAAATGTCACTGCAAGTGCAAAACCCCGGGAAGGCATTGATTTCTTCCCGCTGTCGGTGGATTATGAAGAGCGGATGTACTCCGTGGGCAGAATCCCTGGCTCTTTTACCAAGCGTGAGGGAAAGCCCTCGGAAAAGGCGATCCTGACCTCTCGTATGGTGGATCGCCCCATCCGTCCGCTGTTTCCGAAGTCCATGCGCAATGATGTTTCCGTTGTTATGACCGTTCTGGCAGTGGATCCGGACTGCTCACCGGAGATCACCGGTATGATTGCAACTTCCATCGCCATTTCCATTTCAGATATTCCGTGGAACGGTCCGATTGCCGGCATCAGCGTAGGTCTGGTGGATGGTGAGATCATTCTGAACCCGACTCTGGAACAGCGCCAGCACAATGACTTGCAGCTGACTGTTGCGGGAACCAAGGACAAGATCGTCATGATCGAAGCCGGTGCCAACGAAGTACCTGAGGATACCATGCTGAATGCCATCCTCACAGGCCATGAAGAGATCAAGAAGATCGTTGCCTTTATTTCGGATATTCAGGCGAAGATCGGCAAGGAAAAGTTTGCATTTGAAGCCCATGAGGTTGATCCGGAGCTGTTCGGGAAAATTGATGCTATGGTGCACGAACAGGTGGAATATGCGCTGGATACCAACGATAAGAATATCCGTGAGGCTCGTCTGCGTCCCATTGAAGATGCTGTACACGAAGCATTTGACGAGGCATGCGGCGAAGAGATCGGCATGATCGATGAATGCCTGTATCTGATCCAGAAGAAAATTGTCCGTGCATGGCTGTATGAGGGCAAGCGTGTTGACGGACGCAGCATTGATGAGATCCGTCCCCTGGCAGCAGAAGTCGGCTTGCTGCCCCGTGTACACGGAACAGGTTTGTTTACCCGTGGTCAGACGCAGGTACTCACTGTGGCAACCCTGGGTCCTGTCAGCGACAGCCAGAAGCTGGACGGACTGGACGAAGAGACATCCAAGCGGTATATGCACCAGTATAATTTCCCGTCCTATTCTGTAGGCGAGACAAAGCCCAGCCGTGGACCTGGACGCCGTGAGATCGGTCACGGTGCTCTGGCAGAGCGTGCTCTGGTGCCGGTTCTGCCGTCAGTCGAGGAATTCCCCTATGCCATGCGTCTGGTGTCCGAGGTGCTTTCCTCAAACGGTTCCACGTCTCAGGCATCCATCTGCGGCTCAACGCTGGCACTGATGGACGCAGGCGTGCCCATTAAGGCACCGGTTGCTGGTATTTCCTGCGGACTGATCACACTGCCCGACAGCGATGATTTCATGACCATGGTGGATATCCAGGGACTGGAAGATTTCTTCGGCGACATGGACTTCAAGGTGGGTGGTACCAAGAAGGGTATCACTGCCATTCAGGTGGATATTAAGGTAGACGGTCTGACGCCGGCGATTATTCAGGAAGCCTTTGAAAAGACACGGAAGGCTCGTCTGTACATTCTGGATGAGATCATGCTGAAGGCAATTCCGGAGCCGAGAGCATCTGTTGGTGAGTATGCGCCGAAGATGATGCAGATTCAGATTCCTGTGGATAAGATTCGGGAAGTTATCGGTCAGGGCGGCAAGGTGATTCAGAAGATCTCTGCGGACTGTGATGTCAAGATCGATGTCAACGAGGATGGACATGTCTTTATCAGCGGCATCTCCCAGGATGGCTGCCGGAAGGCATATCAGATCATTGAGACGATTGCCATCGATCCGGAGGTCGGCTCGATTTATAAGGGCAAGGTGGTTTCCATCAAGCCGTTCGGTGCGTTTGTAGAAATTGCGCCAGGCCGTGACGGTTTGGTACATATTTCCAAGCTGGACAAGGAACGAGTAGAACAGGTGGAGGATATTGTTTCCGTCGGCGATGAGATCATTGTCAAGATCATGGAGATCAAGGACGGAAAGATCAGCCTGTCCCGTAAGGATGCTCTGGAAGAGCTGGAGGCTCGTCGGAAGCAGGCTCAGGAATAAAGAGATATAACCCCAATAGAATATGCATTGAGAAAAGCGCTGTGTGAACGGATGAAGTTCGCACAGCGCTTTTTGCTTGGAGAAATATAGAGATGTAGAATGAATCAGACATAATATGGGTTTGGTTTGAACAGCAAGACGATAAAATCGATCAGTGCACCAATGCCAAATAAACCAGCTGTGAACAGGTATAAGATGCCCATTCCGATTTTGCCCTCATAAAATTTGTGTCCTCCGAGCACACCGAGGAAAAAGCAAAGAGCCAAAGCAACCCACTTGTTTTTTGCTTTGCCGCCGCGCCCGCCGTTATTATTAACATTAGTGTTTGTATTTGTGTTGATATTATCGTTATTGATAATAATTTGAGGTTGAGCTGCGTTGTTTTTACTGATGTCCTCAACCTGTCTGCCGCATAGTGTGCAGAGTACAGCATCCTCCGGGATTTTTCCACCGCAATGCTTGCAGAACTTCATTTTTTGCTCCGGCTGTGTTGCAGGCTGCGAAACAGCGGTATTTGTTGAATTGTTGTTTTCTTCCATGAAAAACATCCTTTCTATCATATGATACTTTATTATAGCACGTTTTGTTCTAAATGTCAATAGAATAATTCGTGCTAGCATAAAATAATACTCATATAGAAAGGGTGGTATTTTATGCAATATGTACGAATTCGAAATTTAAGGGAAGATATGGATTTGACACAGACCGACATGGCAAAGGTGCTGTTCATCAGCCAGCGCACCTATAGCTATTATGAATCCGGGGGACATGATATTCCCACGGAAATTCTGGTGCGGCTGGCGGATTTCTATGATGTTTCCGTGGATTATCTGTTGGGGCGGACGGATAAAAAGGCAGTAAACCGATAAAAAAGCACCCGGGAGAAATGTCTCACCGGATGCGGTAAAATAGTATCAATGTAGGATGTCCATCACAGTACCAATGAAGGTGCAGAGTAAACACGTGCCCCGAGTTCACTGTTCAGCATGTACAGACCTTTGGCATCTGAGCCAAACAGTTCCATCTTTGTGATCAGATCAGCGGCATTTTTCTCTTCTTCGCCCTGTTCTTTGACGAACCAGTCCAGCAGCTGCATGGTGCGGAAATCCTTCTTCTCAAAGGCAGCTGCATAAATGTTGTTGATGAGGGAAGTCACATACTTTTCGTGCTTCAGTCCTGCCTTCAGAGGTGCCATATTGTCCGTCAGGTCGCAGTCCGGTTTTGCAATTGCCTCCAGTGTGACCTTTTCACCATTGTTTTGCAGGTACTGGTAAAACAGCATTGCGTGATCCCGTTCCTCCTGTGCCTGGATTTTGTACCAATTTTCGAATCCGTCCAGACCAACGGATGCATAATAATTTGCAAACTCCAGGTAGAGGTATGCCGAATAAAATTCCTTGTTGATCTGATCATTGATCAATGCAGATACGTTCTGATCCATAAGAAACACTCCTTTATTTTTTCTGCGGACAGGGGATCTGTCCATTTTTGATTATAGCACTTTTTTCGGAAATGTCAAGGCAATACCGCAATTTTTTTCGATTCCGGCGGTGCAGACAGGAAACTGTCAAGTTCCCCAGAAACCACAGCAGAGTAACGGCAATTCCAACGGCAGAAACTTTTTTTCCGATGGAAAAGCAAGGGGCAGTATAAGTGAGCCGGATCTGATGACTGCCGGCAGAAATGGGAAAGCCGATGAAGTCCGTATCTGTGGGATAATATGCTGTTTTCGTACCGTCAACGAGGATCTGAAAGCCGGTATCATAGGGCATGGACAGTACGAACCAGCCATCCTCTTTGACCTGTATATTTCCCTCCATGGTGTCGTCCCCAAGGGTATCATGTTTTAGTTCCCACGGGTCAGTCCGTTCTGCTGCCTGTTCCAGAATATCATAGTCCATGGCATACATGGCGAAATCGGAGATCACATAGTCACCTGCGGAAAATTCAAATGTCAATTTCTGAATGGGATCGGCGGAAGATAGTGTGTACTGGAAATCGTTGTTCCGGTTCTGATATTTCCATGACGGATCGGTCAGCTTGTTGCGGATCCCGTTGACAGAAATTGTGACATCTCCGGTGGTAGAACCGTTTCCCAGGTGGTTGTTGACGTGGAATTGGAGCAGAAGCATGGCGTCCATGGGTTTCTTCAGTGTGACTGTGATAGTAAATGCCTCTTTGCTGTGGATGTAATAGCCTTCTCCCACATCGGTAATTTGCGCTGGGTCAATGCCCTCCGCGTCATAAGTGGGACACACTTTTTTGATTCCGTCCGGCAGTTTGGAATTTAAGTGAGGTGCATCGGATAGATCGGACTCGGAGACCACCGCATTTTCCAGAAAAGCTTCCAGCTGGTCGGGATATCCCAGGGAACGCAGCGTTTCTTGGGTCATGACGTATGGCGTGGCAAATCCGATAGAATATGCCAGCGTGTTTTTATAAAGAAGGTAATCGCCTTTTTGTGCAAGGAATTCCATGCCATAGCGGGTGATGGGTTTTTGTGTGATGATGTACTTTTCACCCATGAGAAGTCCAAATACAGGATTTTTGGATTGGATAATCATCGCAGCGTTCCGGATGCTGTTTTCATTGCATGTCTGCTTGAAGTAAAAATCGGAAAAGGACTTGTTATGGATGGAGGAATAGACAGAACTGCGGTAATAGTCAGCACCCCAGATGCGGTTGACGGTATCGCCTGCGTGATATTCGTTGGAAATGCGGTAAAAAGATGGGTCGTCTTTCGTGAGTGTATCCACCAGTTCCTGCATTTCCTCCGAATAAACCACATCCAGATCTTGCTTTTTCATGTAGCTATCTCCCAGATTTACGGTAAGACAGGCGGTGATGCTGAAAACCAGGGTGGGGATCAGGATTAACAGTTGTTTCTGTTTTCGGGTATACAAAAAGAATGCCAAAAGCATGCACATGCCATCCAGCATGGTTCCCATCCGCTCGTAATCTGTTCCGTCATGCATCAGGAGTCCCAGCCCCAAAAGCAATGCAAAGAGAATCAGCGTTTGTTTTCGGGCAATCTGCCGGGCACGCAGTTCTGTGAAAAAGAATCCGCACAGCAGCAGAAGCAGGGGAAGAAGGGGAATGTATGCCTTGGGGTCCAGGTACATGGTACCGTTCATGACATAGAGAATCATTGGAAGGCAAAGCAGAACAGCAAACGCAACTGCAAGAAAGCGATAGGATCTTTTTGGAAAACAGAGTATGGCTGCTATTGCCAGAATGCAAATGGATGTCATACCGGTGGAAAAGGGACTGTAGGTCAGATAGCGCAGGTGAATGCCCGGAAGAAGAATCTGCCAGAGGGAGGTACTGCTGTCCGCATCTCGTCCGCTGAGCAAGGTCATGGCAACCGGTAGGAGAAAAAAAGCTGCAATGGCTGATGCCAGAAGCAGATGTGCTGTGATTATGCCAAAAGTACGCAATACTTGCCGCAGGGCATGTACCTGGTGTTGATGAATGGTCAGAAACAGGGCGTAGAGAAGCAGCGTGAAAAACGCACCCACGCTAAAAAAGAAACTGGTGAGCAGAATGCAGACTGCCGCAAGGACAAGTTGGAGACTGCATCGCTTTTCCAGCGCTCGGTGTACGGCGAATAATCCCCAGAAGAGAAATGGAAAGTAGATGACAAACATAATGTGGTGGTGGCTGTGGAAGATCACAGGCGAAGCCAGAAGATACAATACTGCAAGCAGAAAGGCGGTGTTCCGGCGAAACCATTTGTTCAGCCAGAAATAACAGAGAATGCTGCTGAGCAGCGTCAGAAGGATGCTGGAGATTTGGATATATGCTGCCATGGAAATACCCGGAAATGCATAGGAGAGCAGGAAAATAGGGCTGTACAGCCCATAATAGGCGAAATTGAAAATGTTCTGTCCGCCGCCCAGATGCATAGCAAAATTCGGAAACCAATTCCCAGTGGCATAGAAACGAGTGCGAAAATATTCCGGAATGGCAAAGTGTTGATTGCTCCAGTCTGTCTGCGCACCGTAAACACAGTCCGGATGTATCAGAAAAATCAAGCCTATGACTGCACACAGAATCAACGCCAGACAGCCGCAGTGCACGAAAATGGCTTTTCTTTCACGTTTTAAATTCATGCTCTGTGCCTCCTCGGATCTCTGTCCACATTTCATAGGGATTCATATGAGAAAGTGCATCTGCTGTTGCAGTCTGGGATGTGTAGAGGGATAAAAGGGATTCTTTCCCCAGTAAATCTTCCGCAGAAATGGGCGTCAGCGTATCCTGCACATCCGGCAGAACCGCGGCCCGATAGTATTTCCCAAAGACATACAGCGGCATTTGCAGCCCGTTGGCATCATAAACAGCGGTTACCAGCTGATGGGTCATTTTGTGGTGGATGTGTCCATATTCCCCGGCGGCGTTGTGTGTCACAATATCATCCCATGGCTGATAGGTAATGATTTTATCCAGATCCGCTTGCAGCTGTGTGCGGATATGCATCCAGTTATCCCGTTTCCCGGCAGTTTTGTCGGGGTAGGAGAGGATCAGACCCACATTGCCGGTTTACGCCATGACGGATTGGAATTCTTTGGCGCGTGTTTCATTAGTGCCGTTAGTGATACAGACCACCAGATAGCCGCTGTCCAGCAAATGGGCACCGCCCCAAAGGGTTTCATCATCCGGGTGGGCAACGATCATCAGATGCTTTGTATCAGACAGATCCAGTGCCGCAAGATCGGTATCTGTAAGAGGAGGGATGGAATAGGCACGGCAACTGCATATACCTGTCCAAAGACCATACAGGCTGCATAAGATCATGCAAACAACCAGAATGCCTGCAATCCATTTTTTGATATTCTGACTGAGACACTTCATGTAAAACGATACTTCCTTTGCTGTGGTATCTGTTGTATTATACATACAACAGTTTAGGAATAGTATAGCATAGCAGCCGATGTTTGTCAAGAGAAAATGCAAAAAAGCATCCCGGACATTCCATAAGAAAATCCGTGATGCTTTCTTTGAGATTGGAGGTAAACCTTTCTCAGAGTTATACGTTGAAGATAATATCGCTGTATGCCGGTACAGGCCACTTCTCAGAGGGTGTGATGACTTCCAATGCATCTACAGCAGCACGAAGTTCATCCATTACCGGGATAACGTCATAGCGATAGGACTTTGCCATATCCAGAATGCAAGAATCCTTTGCTGCAGCGGCAGCAGTTACTTCTTCCAGCTTTGCAGTCGCATCATAAGCCTTCTTAGTCAGTTCGCTAACCTTAGAAGCCAGATCCTTTTCTACGCAGGCGCAGATATCCAGGCTGCTCTTGGCGTTGATCATATCGCACAGTTCCTTGGAATATGCCAGACAGGTCGGAACATATTTCTTCTTTGCCATATCGATCATGGTCAGAGCTTCAATGTTGATGGTCTTTGCATAGTTCTCCAGCAGGATCTCAACACGGGCATCAATTTCTGCCTTGGAGAGTACGCCGAACTTCTCCAGCAGAGCCACGTTCTTCGAATCAGAATAGTGCGGAACGCAGTCTACAGTGGACTTATAGTTCGGCAGACCGCGCTTTTCAGCTTCTTCTACCCATTCCTGAGAATAGCCGTTGCCATTGAAGATAACACGCTTGTGTTCCTTGATGATAGTAACCAGCAGTTCCTTCAGCTTTTCGTCGAACTGATCTTTCGAAACGCCTTCCATCTTGTCAGCAATCTCACACAGTTCGCCGGCAACAATGGCATTCAGCAGCGCATTCGGGCAGCCGATGTTATCGGAAGAACCAACCATACGGAACTCAAAGCGGTTACCAGTGAAGGCAAACGGAGAAGTACGGTTACGGTCAGTGGAATCCTTCGGAAATGCCGGCAGGGAGTCAACGCCGATCTCGAATACCTTGGACTCACTCTTATAAGAGGTGCCAGCTTCCAGTGCGTCCAGAACGCCCTGAAGTTCTTCACCCATAAAGATGGAGATAATTGCCGGCGGTGCTTCGTTGGCACCCAGACGATGGTCATTACCAGCGGAGGAAGCACTGATACGGAGCAGATCTGCATATTCATCAATGCCCTTGATGACAGCACAGAGGAATGTCAGGAACTGCATATTTTCCATAGGTGTGGAACCGGGATCCAGCAGGTTCTGACCGTCATTTGTACCCATAGACCAGTTGTTGTGCTTACCGGAACCGTTTACACCATCGAAAGGCTTTTCGTGCAGCAGGCAAA
Organism: uncultured Ruminococcus sp.; assembly: GCF_937915125.1. Taxonomy (GTDB): domain Bacteria; phylum Bacillota; class Clostridia; order Oscillospirales; family Ruminococcaceae; genus Ruminococcus_C. The sequence goes on from NZ_CALDMP010000021.1 coordinate 39,631, forward strand.
CCAGACCATGCTTCAGGGCAATTTTTTCCATGACTTCCATTGCCAGCTCGTTCTGGTCAGTGGAAATATTGGTTGTGGAGAATACCGGTGCCATTTCGTGCTGTGCCGGTGCAACTTCGTTGTGCTTTGTGGTAGCGAATACGCCGACTCTCCACAATGCTTCGTCCAGATCAGCCATGAAAGCAGCAATACGAGGCTTCAGGTTTGCAAAATACTGATCCTCCAGTTCCTGCCCCTTCGGCGGCATTGCACCGAACAGGGTTCTGCCGGTCATGATCAGATCCTCACGCTGATCGTACATCTTCTTGTCGATGAGGAAGTATTCCTGTTCCGGACCTACGGTAGAGGTGACCTTTGTTGCGGTGGTGTTGCCGAACAGACGCAGGATACGGATTGCCTGTGTGCTCAGGGCATCCATGGAGCGCAGCAGGGGAGTCTTCTTATCCAGTGCTTCGCCGGTGTAGGAAACGAATACTGTCGGAATATACAGGGAACCTTCCTTTACAAAGCAGTAGGAAGTGGGATCCCATGCGGTATAGCCTCTTGCGGAACAGGTCTCACGCAGACCGCCGGACGGGAAAGATGAAGCATCCGGTTCACCTTTTACCAGCTCTTTGCCGGAAAAGTTCATAATTACCATGCCGTTGTCTGTGGGGCTGATGAAGGAATCATGCTTTTCCGCAGTGGAACCTGTCATCGGCTGGAACCAGTGGGTATAGTGTGTTGCACCGTGCTCGATTGCCCAGTCTTTAATGGCATTTGCCACAACATCCGCATAGGTGGGATCCAGGGGTGTACCCATTTTACGGGTCTTGGTCATAGCCTTATAAACCGGCTTCGGGAGTCTTGCCTTCATGACCTCGTCATTGAAGACGTCGCATGCGAAGAATTCTGCAACATTTTTGGACATGATAATAACCTCCTAAAAATAAAAAGCATTTTCATGGTTTAACACAATACAAACTGCTGTATCGGCTTAGTCATGGAAACGCCTTTGTTTCACGTATAATCTCACTCGTCTCAACAATTGTCCAGGAACGCAGTGTCCCACGGGAACGGCCAAACCTGCGATCCGATTGAATTGACATTATTATCATACAGGAATTCTGCCGTTTTGTCAAGTCGTTTTCGGCTATTTTTCAAATTGCCTTGATTTTAAAACGAAAAAGTGATGTTTTCTAATGAAAAAAAGAAAAAAACGACGATTTTTGAAAAAATCACATTTGATGCGGACACGTACCTCTGTTCTGCTCTGTTCCGCTGAGAAAAGAAAAAATTCACAGGCTCCGGAGAAAATGCGGTGGAATCCCTTGACAAACGACAGAAATCATGGTATAGTTATATAGTTGTGATAAGTACAATTGTTTTTTGTGCACGGACGTATCGCAGAATGCAGTCTGTGACTGCACCGAGATCATACAAGGAGGAACGGCTCGTATACGGAATGTTGTTTTCGGTGCGAGTGAGACAGAAATGGACAAGGAAACACGATATATTGTTGTGGATACCGCAGTGCTGCCGGAGATCTTCGGAAAGGTGCTGGAGGTAAAAAAGCTTGTTGCGGACAGAACTGAGCGCAGTTTTTCCTCTGCGTGCAAACGGATGGGCATTTCACGGAGTGCTTTTTATAAGTACCGGGACTGTGTATTCGCATACGATGATAAAATGACGCAGCAGATTGTCAATTTTTCTGTCACTCTGTGCGATCAGGCAGGGGTTCTGTCCAATGTGCTGACCACGCTGTATGGGATGCATGCCAATATCCTGACGGTGAATCAGAATATCCCGGTAGACGGCGTTGCATTGGTCTCTCTCTCTTTAAAGATGGGGGAAGGTGCGGCGAATCCCATTGAGATCACTCGTGCGATCTCGGAACTGAATGGTGTGGTAGAGGTCCGGCTGCTTTCCGGCGAATAAATTTGGAGGAATATGAGTCATATGAAAAAGATTGCTGTTTTGGGCTATGGTGTTGTCGGCTCCGGTGTTGTGGAGCTGTTTTATCGGAATCAGAAGAAGATCGAGCAGAATACCGGTACTGAGCTGGAAATCGGCTATATCCTGGATCTGCGGGAATTCCCAGATGATCCCTATGGTGATCGTGTGGTGCATGATATCCAGGTCATTCTGGATGACCCGGAGGTAGGCTATGTTGCAGAGTGCATGGGCGGTGTGAATCCGGCCTTTGACTTTGTCCGCCGCTGTCTGGAGGCAGGCAAGAGCGTTGCCACTTCCAATAAACAGCTGGTGGCAGAAAAAGGTGATATCCTGCTTCAGACAGCCAAGGCACACCACGTGAACTTCTTCTTTGAAGCAAGTGTCGGCGGTGCGATCCCTATCATCCGTCCGCTGCACACCTGTCTGGCAGCTAATGATATTTCTGCGGTTGCTGGTATCTTAAATGGTACTACAAACTTCATTTTGGAAAAAATGTTCTGTGATAAGATGCGTTTTGCAGATGCTCTGGAACTGGCACAGAAACTGGGCTATGCAGAACGGGATCCCTCTGCGGATATCGACGGCGGCGATGCATGCCGGAAGATCTGCATCCTGTCCTCTCTGGTATTCGGCAAGCATGTGTATCCCGATCAGGTGTATACCAAGGGAATCCGTGACATCAAGCTGGAGGATGTTCAGCTGGCACAGGAATTTGGCGGCGCAGTCAAGCTTATCGGTGCAGTGAAGCGTCTGAAAGACGGCAGAATCCTTCCCACCGTTATGCCTATGGTTGTTATGAACGACAGCCTGATCTCCCATGTCAACGGTGTATTCAACGCTGTCATGGTATGGGGTGACGGCGTGGATAAGACCATGTTCTATGGACGTGGTGCCGGAAAGCTGCCTACCGCAAGTGCAGTACTGGGCGACCTGATTGACGAAGTCAAGCAGACAGATACGGTTCTGTCCCAGAGCTGGGAACCGGCAGACGAAAATACGGATTTTGTGGCACCTATCGATGCATTCTATGCGGCTCGGTGCTATCGGACATCTCCCTGCGGCAGCGGCGTCTTTGCGAAAATTGCAGAAGAAACCGGCGTGAAGCTGCTGGGTGCAGTGGAAAACGGCTGCATGATCAGCACTTGTGACCAGAAAACAGCTGAGGCATTCAAGCAGAAACTGGCACAGGAAGGCGTTACCATTCTGTCCCGCATTCCGGTTATGGCAGATTGATCAGAGCATCAGGTGGAAAATTTTCATGTTTTTTTCAGAAAAATGTGCTTGCATTTCTATGAAAAAACAGATATGATAAAGATATAACGTGTAGCTAAAACGGCGTAAATCCAGTTGTTATGATTGGATTTGCGCCGTTTTTCGTTTTTTTCGGGAGGTATGACATAATCATGCAGAAAAGTGTAACGCAGAATCCATCCGCAGGAAAGGGCAATAAGCTGGCGGACTGGCCTATCCGGACGCTGATCCTCAGTATGGGTATGCCCATGGCGCTTTCCATGGTATTGCAGGCAGTGTATAACATTGTGGATACCATTTTCGTCAGCCATATGGAAAACGGCGATGCAGCTGTACTGGCACTGACGGATTCCTATTCCATCCAACTGTTGATCGTAGCCATCGGCGTTGGTACGGGAATCGGTATCAATGCGTTGCTCTCCAAAACCCTGGGTGAGCAGAACCGGGAAAAGGCGGCGGAAATTGCCGGAAATGGTATTTTCCTTGGAATCTGTATCTATGTGATATTCTTGCTGTTTGGCATATTTGGTGCCCACGGCTTTATTGCCATGCAGGCAAACGGCAATGCCCTGCGGGAGGAAATGGGGACAAAGTATCTGACTATCTGCTGTATCGGTTCTTTCGGTAATATCGGTTATACTGTGTATGAGCGATTTTTGCAGGGAACCGGCAGAACCAATCTTTCCACCATTGCGCAGATCAGCGGTGCAGCGCTCAACATTATCCTGGATCCTATTTTTATCTTTGGATTCGATCTGGGTGTTGTAGGTGCCGCACTTGCAACGGTAGTCGGTCAGATCGTTTCGCTGGTAACTGCTATGGTTTTCCACTACCGCTGGGACAAAGAGATCCGGGGCGACTGGAAGCATATCCGTCCCAAGTGGGGGCTCATCCGTGGTATCTATACAGTGGGTATTCCGGCGGCAGTAATGCAGGGACTGTTGTCTGTCATGGTGCTGCTGGTGAATCTGGTATTCGGTACGCAGGGTGCCCAGGCAGGGGCGTCGCAGGCTGCATACGGTATCTACTATAAAATACAGCAGTTTGCATTGTTTGCCGCATTCGGTCTGAGCAATACGCTCATCACGGTTGTTGCCTTTAATTACGGCAAGCAGGAACGGGTACGTCTCCGCCAGTGCGTGCAGTATGGCTTGGTCTATTCCATTGGACTGATGGTCGTGGTGACGATTTTATTCCAGTTGTTTGCAAGTCCCATTTCCAGCATGTTCAACAGCGACGGCGGAAAGGAGATTCAGGTGCTGTGCACCCGTGCAATGCATATCTGTACCATCGGTTATGTGTTTATGGGAATCACAGTGGCAATTCAGGGTATTTTGCAGGCATTCCGCTGTGTCTTTTCGCCTCTGGTACTGGCAATGCTGCGATTGGTTCTGCTGCCGATTCCGCTGAGCTTCTTGTTTCTGCAAACTTCGCATCCCTCTGAATTGGTTTGGTGGTCGTTCAGCATTGCAGAAACTGTGACGGCTGTTGTTTCCTGTATCGTTCTGAAATGCACGTATCAGAAAAAAATGCGGCAGATCTCGGAGAAAGCAGCATAAGGGCACCTTTAAATACCCCGAATCCGTCAGATGTGGTGCAGATTTGCGACAGATTCACTTGCGGAAAAATGCAGGAATACTTGGTGTATTTCAAGTTTTTCCGCAAGTGAAGATGGCACAAAGATGCGCCGCAGATGGAGAGTGAGCGGGTTTTTAGAGGTGACCATAAACAAGAAACCCTTTCCTGCGTGTGATTGCGCATACAGGAAAGGACTTCTTCATATCAATATCTGTTTATTTCAGGAATCCGGCAATAATGCGTTCCTCTGCCTCTTGTTCTGTCAGTCCAAGGGTGCAGAGCTTCAGAATCTGTTCGCCGGCGATCTTGCCGATGGCAGCTTCATGAATCAGTGCTGCGTCAATGCAGGATGCTTCCAGCGCCGGTGCTGCTGTCACAGAGCCGTTTTCCGCCAGGATCGCATCGCATTCCGAGTGACCAGTGCAGCGTGTCATGCCGTGGATTTGGGAGACGAAATGCTGTTTGGAATTGCCTCGTGCAACAGAACGGGAGATCAGGTCTGCGCCGGAATCATCTCCCCGGAGCACCACAGAAAAATCTGTCTCTGCCGTTTCATCACCGTCTGTCATAATACGCTCCCGGATCAGGATCTTGGCACGTGCTTCCAGTTCGGCTCTGGTTTTTCTTCGGGAATGATCTACGCCGCCCAGCTGGACTGTATCCATTTCCAGAACAGCATCCTCCTCCAGAAATGCTTCTGTTACCGGGTCGATAACACGGTCGGCTTTTGCTGCGCCTGTTCCGATGTGTTTTTCCTGATAGATCACGTGGGAATTCTTCCCCATGAAAAAGCGGTGGATGCCGTTGTGCACTGTCTCTTCGCCGTGCTCTGCATGGATGCCGCAGCCGGCGATAATGGTGACATCGGCGCCTTCGCCTACGTGGAAGTCGTTATACACCAGGTCGTGGAATCCGGTCTGGGTAACGCAGGCGGGGATAAATACCTTTTCACCTTTGGTGCCTGGCTGGATGAAGATATCCAGCCCCGGCTGGTCTGTTTTGGAGACGATCTGGATATGTTCCGTGGAATTCCGTTCGGCACATTGTCCGTTGGAACGGATGTTGTATGCGCCGTCATAGGAGCCCTCGTAATCGGAGACAAGCTTCAGCAGTTCTTTCAGTTTCGATTCCATTATCGGCGTTCCTCCTTTCCGAGAGGACAGCGTGCGGTGCGTTCGTCCTCCAGCAGCGTGGGCAGGATCTCCTCACGGCAGCCCTTGGTGCGTACTTTTCCGTTTGCCACAACGACGATTTCGTCTGCGATGGACAAAATGCGTTCCTGGTGGGAGATGATGAGCAGAGTCTGTTCCTGTTTCTGCATTTCCCGGAAGGTGTCCACCAGACGGGTGAAGCTCCACAGGTCGATGCCGGCTTCCGGTTCGTCAAAAATAATAAATCTGCCGCCGTGTGCCAGAACGCTTGCGATCTCAATGCGTTTCATTTCGCCGCCGGAAAGTCCGGTGTTGATCTCACGGTCAGCATATTCCTCGGCGCAAAGTCCGACTTTGCCCAGCAGGGTGCACATGGTCTCCGGGGACATGGACTCGCCGCCGGCAAGCTCCATCATATCCTGTACGGTCATGCCCTTGAACCGTACCGGCTGCTGAAAGGCATAAGAGATGCCTTTTCTGGCACGTTCTGTGACGCTGCAGTTCGTAATATCTTCGCCGTTCAGCAAAATGCGCCCGGATGTAGGTGGGATAATGCCGGCGATCAGTTTTGCAAGGGTTGTTTTTCCGCCGCCGTTGGGACCAGTAATGACCACCATTTTTTCATCGGGAATGGTAAGGTCGATTCCCTGGATCAGAGAGGTTCCGTCCGGCAGATTCCATGTGATTTGTTCCAATTGCAGCATGGTGTCTCCTCCAGTTCTATCAATTCAATAGTGTGTTTTTTTTATACAAGCTCTTATAGTATAACATATTTTGATAGGAATTGTATACATTTTTTTTGAATTCTTTTTGTACGAGGAAATCAGTGTGTGATTCTTTTACTCTTCGGGCAACACCGCACAAAGAGCGCCTATCGGCTTTGCACGTCATATGCTTGCATCTTTTCCGTCATATTTCACAAAAATGCTCGTGAATACACAAAGTATTCACTGCGCTTTTTGTTTCATCTGACGAAAAATCTGACGGCGCATCTGACGCACAATCTTTGTGCGGTGTTGCCTTCGTAAAATTTTCAATTTCTGCTTGCTATTTTTTGAAATATCTGTTATACTAAAAGTTAATTGCAAATCGATTAAGCGGAAAGGAGTACGCATCCATGAGAAGAAAGCTGAAAAAGCTGTTCAGTCTGCTCACAAGTCGGGTGGTTATCATTGGTCTTTTGATTGCAATACAGCTTGCATGGTTTGTGATTTTGTTTTTGCGGCTGACGCAATACGCTTCCTGGATCAATGTGGGATTTGTTGTGCTGAGCGTTCTGATCGAACTGTATATTATCAGCAAGCCCGGCAATCCGTCCTATAAGATTCTGTGGCTGCTGTTTATCGGCACGTTCCCGGTATTGGGCGGCTTGATGTACCTGATGTTCGGCGATAAGCGGCCGTCCCGGAAGATGCGCAGACAGCTTCATCACGGAAAACGTGTGATCGGCGCTCGTGTTCCTGTAGAAAGCGTTCTGGGAGAACTGCCGGACAGAACGGCATCCATTGGATTTTATCTGGAACGCTGCGGTTTCCCCATGTACCAGAATACACAGGTGGATTATTATTCCGTTGCGGATGAGGCATATGTACAGCTCCTGGCAGATCTGAAACAAGCGAAGCATTATATTTTTATGGAGTATTTTATTATTACGGAAGGCGTCATGTGGGATTCCATCAAGGAGGTACTGAAGGAAAAAGCAACAAATGGAGTAGAAGTGCGGTTCATATACGATGATCTTGGCAGCATCGGCTGTCTGCCGAAGCATTTCCGGAAGGAATTGTCCGAAGCCGGGATCCATGTCATGGCATTTAATCCCTTTCGTCCGGCGCTGTCTGCCGTTATGAATAACCGCAGCCACCGGAAAATCACAGTTATTGACGGATATATCGCATATACCGGCGGATTTAATCTGGCAGATGAGTACATTAATGAAATCGAACGATTCGGTCATTGGAAGGACACAGGCATCCGCCTGTGCGGTGAGGCAGCTTATAGTTTTACACTAATGCATCTGGAATTGTGGAATGCCTTTCACGATACGGAGGATACCTGTAAAAATTACAAGCCCTATCGTTATCATTCGTCATCTTTTCCCACGGATGGCTTTGTGCAGCCATATTATAACTCGCCTTTTGAAAACGAGACTCTGGCGCAGGATGTCTATCTGGATCTTCTGGCGCAGGCGGAACGCTATGTCTATATTTTCACCCCATATCTGGCGATTGATGATGAAATGCAGCACGCCCTTTGTATGGCGGCGCAGCGCGGCGTAGATGTACGGATCGTGACGCCGGGAATCCCGGACAAGCGGATCGTCTATTCCCTGACACGTTCGTACTATGAGATGCTGATCCGTGCAGGCGTACGGATCTACGAGTATACGCCTGGCTTTATTCATGCAAAGAGCTATCTGGCAGATGACCGCATTGGCATTGTAGGAACCATCAATATGGACTATCGCAGTCTGTATCTGCATATGGAATGCGCCGTTCTGATGGTGGAGTGCAGCGCCCTGGAGAAACTGAAGCTGGACTGTATTGTCACCATGGAAAAAAGCCGCCGTGTGACCTTGCAGGACTGCAAAAACCGCCGGAGAAGCCGTCTGTGGCAGGCGATCCTCCGGACCATCAGTCCGCTTTTATAATTACAAACGAGAACCGGCAGAACAGAAGCGCTCACTGTTCTGCCGATTTGTTTTTGGACATAGAATGGTCAGGGGAGCTTTTTTACAGCAGACTCATAAAGCCCACTGCTTTTCCCAGAATCCGTACATATTCCAGTTCCTCTCCTACATATACCAGGGGAGAATACGCCGGATTTTCTGCCACCAGCTGTAATCTTGCATGTTTTCGGTCGTAATAAACTCGTTTCAGGGTCGCTTCATCATCGATGATGACAGCGGCAATTTCTCCATTGTCCACCATGGGCTGGCTGCGGATGAAAACAGCGTCGCCGTCATAGATCCGTGCACCGATCATGCTGTCGCCGCGTGCCAGGAGACAGAAATCTGCATGGATATCGGCGTCTGCCATAATAAAGCTTTCCCGGTCCTCCTGGGCAAAGATCGGTTCGCCGCAGGCGATCTCTCCCAGCAGGGGGAACCGCTTGAGACGGACAGGGCGCAGGTTGGGATAATCCTCCAGAGACAATTCCTGTTCGTCCTCACTGTCATAGCCCATGAGCCATGCCTCTTTTACACCCAGCACCTTTGCAATACGGCGCAGCTTGCTGTCACGGGGGCGGAACGAGCCGGAGCAGTATTGGCTCATAGTAGAACGGGATATGCCGGTTTTTTCACACAATTCCGATTGTGTCATCTGCTTTTGCTGCATCGCCTGGATCAGACGTGTGGTGAAATCTTCCATATGGATACCTCCGGTGCATTCTGCTGGAATAAAAATCTCAAATGCATTATACCATGGAACAGGTCAAAAGGCAAGTGCCTATGTGAAATTATTGCAATGAAATCCGGCAGCATCCGGAGAGAATTCCAGCAGTCACCGCCGCTTGTTCATATAAAATTTGCGAATGTATCTTGCAAAATGAGTCGGAATATGTTATAATACAAAAGATAGTATATCATGTTGTCATTCTGCCGTAGATACGACGGTATCTTGCGCTGAAGCATTGATTTTTCTGTCAAGAAATGCGTCCGGACAGGACGGGTCGACAGCAGGAAAGGCTGTGTTTTCCAGCTTTGCTGTGCCGTGATCCGTGTCGGAACGAAAACCGGCTGCGGACAGCAGCCTGAACCGGCGGACTGCGGCCTCTGGCGATGCAGCCTTTTTTGCCGGACACACATTGGGGATTTCTTTGCCTGAGGCAACACCTCACAAAGAACGCATAGCGGTTTTGTACGGTATTGCCCTGAAATGACAGGCTGCAAACCGGATCCCCGAAAATTTACAAAATAGGAGAGATGAACATGGAGTATCGCATTGAGCATGACTCGATGGGAGAGGTCAAGGTACCTGCCGACAAGTACTGGGCTGCACAGACAGAACGCAGCCACGAGAACTTTCTGATCGGCGTGGGCATTGAGACGATGCCCCGGGAAATCACACATGCTTTCGGCATCCTCAAGAAGGCTGCCGCAATTGCTAACCACAAGCTCCGTCCGGAAAAAATGACGGATGAGAAGCTTGCTGCTATTTCTACCGCTTGTGATGAGGTGATTTCCGGCAGCCTGAACGAGCATTTTCCGCTTGTGGTATGGCAGACAGGAAGCGGCACACAGTCGAATATGAACACCAATGAGGTCATTGCAAACCGTGGAAACGAGATCGCTGGAAAGAAGCTCCTGCATCCCAATGATGATGTGAATATGAGCCAGTCCTCCAACGACACATTCCCTACTGCAATGCACATTTCTGCTGTTCTGGCAGTGGAGGATAAGGTTTTGCCGGCAATTGACGAATTGGTGGCAACTTTCCGCCGCCTGGAAGAAGAGCACGAAGGCATTGTCAAGAGCGGAAGAACGCACCTTCAGGATGCAACACCCATCAAATTTTCCCAGGAAATCAGCGGATGGCGTACTTCGCTCGAGCGTGATCGCGAGATGCTCGTTTCTACGCTGCCGTATCTGAAAACACTGGCACTGGGCGGTACCGCAGTAGGTACTGGTCTGAATGCGCCGAAGGGTTTTGATGTGGAAGTTGCAAAGGCAGTTTCTGAACTGACCGGCAAGGACTTCGTTACCGCAGAGAACAAGTTCCACGCACTGACCAGCAAGGATGAGATCGTATTCGCACACGGTGCCCTCAAGGCGCTGGCTGCGGATATGATGAAGATCGCAAACGATGTACGCTGGCTGGCAAGCGGTCCCCGTGACGGCCTCGGCGAGATCACCATTCCTGAGAATGAGCCGGGCTCTTCCATTATGCCGGGTAAGGTAAATCCGACCCAGTGCGAACAGGTGACTATGGTTGCTGTTCAGGTAATGGGCAACGATGTGGCTGTGGGCATGGCAGCTTCTCAGGGCAACTTCGAGCTGAATGTATTTATGCCGGTTTGTGCATACAACTTCCTCCAGTCCGCACGCCTGCTGGCAGAGTCCATTGTTTCCTTTAACAAGAACTGTGCTGTAGGTATCTGCGCAAACCGTGAGAAGATGCACCACAACCTGCACAATTCTCTCATGCTGGTAACAGCACTGAACCCCTATATTGGTTATGAGAACGCTGCCAAGACGGCAAAGAAGGCGTTCCATGACAACATTTCCCTGAAGGAAGCCTGCGTTGAGCTGGGATTCCTGACAGCGGAACGGTTCGACGAAGTGTTCCATCCGGAACAGATGGTCTGAACCCTGCGCACTGCGCTGAAAAATAAGAAAGAAAGGTAGTTTTGCTATGACATACAGTTATTTTCCGGGCTGTACTTTAAAGACCAAGGCGAAAGACCTCGATCATTATGCCCGGATCTCTGCTGAAGCATTGGGATTTACTCTGGAAGAACTTCCGGACTGGCAGTGCTGCGGCGGTGTGTATCCGATGGCGAAAAATGAGATCGCAACAAAGCTCTCATCCATCCGTGCACTGGCAAAGGCAAAGGAACTGGGACAGCCGCTGGTGACCCTTTGTTCCGCCTGTCATAATGTCATCAAGCAGGTCAACCATGACATGCAGACGGATGACAACATCGTCCTGAAGGCAAACAATTATCTGAAGCTGGATGAGCCGTACCAGGGTGAAACCGAAGTAATTCACTATCTGGAAGTGCTGCGTGACAAGGTGGGCTTTGACGAGCTGAAAAAGAAGGTCGTCAATCCCCTGAAGGGTAAGAAAATTGCGGCATATTACGGATGTCTCCTGCTTCGTCCGGGAAAGACCATGCAGATGGACAACCCGGAGAACCCGAAGATCCTGGAGGATTTTATCCGTGCCATCGGCGCGACACCGGTGCTCTATCCGATGCGCAATGAGTGCTGCGGCGGCTATCTGACACTGGATGAAAAGTCTGTGGCAGAGTCCCGGAGCAACAAGGTGATGACAAGCGCTGCGGAAAACGGTGCGGAGATGGTTATCACCGCATGTCCGCTCTGTCTGTACAACCTCCAGAAAAATTCCGGCGTTTCTGATCTGCCGGTCGTATACTTTACCGAACTGCTCGCCGAAGCACTCGGTCTGAAATAAGGAGGAACGGAAATGGCAGATTATAAAGAGCTCGTTCTGACAGCGAGCGGCGTCAATCCGCTCAAGTGTATGCGCTGCGGCAAATGCAGCGGTACCTGTCCGTCTTATGATGCAATGGAATATCATCCGCATCAGTTCGTGTATATGGTGGAAAAAGGTGACATCGAAAAGCTCATGGCATCCAAGTCCATCTATACATGTCTCTCCTGCTTTGCCTGCGTAGAACGCTGCCCTCGTGACGTTGAGCCGGCAAAACTGGTGGAAGCAGTCAGACTGGCGGTGATCCGTCAGCAGGGACAGAATCACCTGAAATCGGAACAGATCCCCGAAATGGTAGATGAGGATCTGCCGCAGCAGGCGATCGTCAGCGCATTCCGGAAATACAGCAAGTAAGGAGGCATAAAAATGCGGAGAATTGGTGTTTTTGTATGCCACTGCGGTACGAACATTGCCGGTACTGTCGATGTAAAAACCGTTGCTGAAACTCTTGGAAAAGAGCCGGCAGTTGTTTTCTCGACAGATTATCCGTACATGTGCTCAGAGGCAGGCCAAAACATAATCAAGGATGCAATTAAGGAATACAAGCTGGAAGGCGTTGTCGTATGTTCGTGCTCGCCGCGTATGCATGAGGCAACCTTCCGGAAGGCAGTTCAGGCTGCTGGTCTGAACCCTTATTTGCTGGAAGTAGCAAACATCCGTGAGCAGTGCTCATGGATCCACAAGGACATGGCAGAGGGTACTGCAAAGGCAATCGTCCTGGGACGTGCAGCCATTGCAAAGGTTCTGCTGAACACCCCGCTGACTGCCGGCGAAAGCCCGGTAACGAAGCGTGCACTGGTCATCGGCGGCGGTATTGCCGGTATCCAGACAGCCCTGGATATTGCTGAGGCTGGCTATCCGGTGGATATCGTGGAAAAAGAACCCACCATCGGCGGCAAGATGACACAGATCGACAAGACATTCCCGACACTGGACTGCTCGTCCTGTATCCTCACCCCGAAAATGGTAGAGTGTGCACAGAATGAGAACATCACTATCTACTCCTACAGTGAAGTAGAGGCAGTGACTGGTTTCGTGGGCAATTTCAGCGTGAAGATCCGCCGGAAGGCTCGTTATGTAGACGAGGACAAGTGTACCGGATGCGGCGCATGTACCGAAAAGTGCCCGGTCAAGAATGTACCGGATGCCTATAACCTGGGTCTGAGCAACCGTCATGCAGCTTACATTCCCTTTGCACAGGCGATCCCGAATGTGGCTGTTCTGGACAGCGAACGTTGCATCAAGCTCACCAAGGGCAAGTGCGGTCTCTGCTCCACAGTTTGCTCTGCTGGAGCCATCGACTATGAGCAGAAAGAAACTATTGTCGAGGAAAAGTACGGTGCCATCGTTGCTGCGACAGGTTATAATCCGATCAACATCGACGGTTATGATGAATTCGCATATTCTCAGAGCAAGGATGTTGTGACTTCTCTGGAGTTCGAGCGTATCCTCAAGGCAGACGGTCCTACAGATGGTCATCTGCAGCGTCTTTCTGACGGCAAGCAGCCGAAAACACTGGTATTTGTACAGTGTGTGGGCAGCCGTGAATCCGGTTCTACCCATGGCTGCGGCAAGGAGTACTGCTCCAAGATCTGCTGTATGTATACCGCAAAGCATGCCATGCTCTGCCGTGAAAAATATCCGGATACCGATGTTTATGTATTCTACATTGACGTTCGTACACCGGGTAAGAATTACGACGAATTCTATCGCCGTGCAGTAGAACAGTACGGTGTACATTATATTAAAGGTATGGTGGGCAAGGTCGCACCGCAGGCAGATGGTACTCTGGATGTCCAGGCTTCTGACCTGATCTCCAATGAACAGATGCACATCAAGGCAGATATGGTCGTTCTGGCAGCAGCCATTGAGCCGGACAAGACAGCTCGTCCTCTGGCAACCATGCTCACTGCCAGCATGGATACCAATGACTTCTTCACCGAAGCACACGCAAAGCTGCGTCCGGTAGAATCCCCGACAGCAGGTGTATTCCTGTCCGGTGTCTGCCAGGGCCCGAAGGATATTCCGGAGACTGTTGCACAGGCAGGCGCTGCCGCATCCAAGGTAATTGGTCTGCTGGCAAAGGATAAGCTCTCCTGCAATCCCTGTGTTGCACATTCCGACGAGCTCAAGTGTAACGGCTGCTCGTCTTGTGCAAACGTTTGTCCCTATGGTGCGATCACTTATATGGATAAGGACTTCAGCCGCCGCAAGGATGGCACAATGATTCGCCGCGTGGCATCTGTCAATGAGGCAGTATGTCAGGGATGCGGTGCATGTACGGTTGCCTGCCCGTCCGGTGCAATGGATCTGAAGGGCTTCGCAACCAGTCAGATTATGGCGGAGGTAGATGCAATATGCAAGTAAATCAGGAATTCAGACCGAAAATCGTCGCATTCTGCTGTAACTGGTGTTCGTATGCAGGTGCTGACCTTGCGGGAACCAACCGCTCTAACTATCCGGCAGATGTCAAGATCATCCGTGTACCTTGCTCCTGCCGTGTGAATCCGCTCTTTATTCTGCGTGCCTTTCAGCGCGGCGCAGACGGCGTGATTCTCTGCGGATGCCATCCGGGTGACTGTCACTACACCACCGGTAACTATTATGCACGCCGCAGAATGACCATGCTCTTCTCTATGCTCGACTATCTGGGTATCGAAAAAGAGCGTACCCGTGTAGAATGGGTATCCGCCGCAGAAGGTGCAAAGTTTGCAGCTACTATGAATGAATTCGTGGCAACTGTAACAGCACTGGGCGAGAACAAGAGACTGGAGGATCTGAGATGCAAAGCGAAATGATGAAAAGAGCCTCCGCGCTTCTGGCAGACGGTACAGTGGTACGTGTTCTGGGCTGGAAAAACGGTGAATTCGTATATGATCCCACACCGACTGTGTTTGATTCTGCGGAAGCTCTGGAACAGGATTTTGTATATCACGATTTTTGCGGCAGCAACCTGTCGAAGTATCTGATCAAGCTGTCCAAGTTGGAGGGAAAAACCCTGGTTTTCCTGAAACCCTGCGATTCCTACAGCTTCAACCAGCTGCTGACAGAACACCGCATCAAGCGTGAAAATGTATATATCATCGGCATTCCCTGTGACGGAAAGCTGGATCCGGACACTGTCCGTGCTTCTGGTGCAGAGGGTATCCTGGGCGTTTCCACAGAGGGCGATACCGTAAAGGTGGATACCATGTACGGTGATGTGACCTTGAACAAGGCTGACTGTCTGCTGGAACGCTGCAAGGTCTGCAAGAGCCACGAGGTAGTCGTGTTCGACGAGATGCTGGGCGAAAACGGCAGTGTAAACGAGGATTGCGGCAGATTTGATGAAGTGGCAAAGCTGGAAGCCATGACACCCGATGAGCGTTTTGCTTTCTGGCGCGGTGAGCTTTCCCGCTGCATCCGCTGCAATGCCTGTCGCAATGTGTGCCCGGCATGTAGCTGCGAGCAGTGCGTATTCGACAACCCGGCATCCGGCGTATCCCAGAAGGCGGCGGCAGATTCTTTCGAAGAGAATATGTTCCACATCATCCGTGCATTCCACGTTGCCGGTCGCTGCACAGACTGCGGCGAGTGCTCTCGTGTATGTCCGCAGCACATTCCGCTGCACCTGCTGAACCGCAAGTTCATCAAGGATATCAACACCTATTATGGGGAATATCAGGCAGGTGCAGAAGAGGGAAGCCGTGCACCGCTGGTGAACTTCACCCAGGAGGACTGCGAGCCGAATGTTGTATATAAAGGAGGCAGCAAGTGATGAAAAAAGTTTCATGTTCGAATCTGGATGCGCTGTTCGCTGCCATTGCAGAGGCAAAAAAGCTCTATCTGCCTACAGCAGACGGTGCCGATGAAAAGCGCGGCGCAAAATACGCTGCCTGGACACCGGAAACGGTCTATGCAGCAGATGCTGTCAATACCGTCCGCAGTGCGAAGGATTTCTTCTTCCCGCAGGTAGAACGCATGGCAAACTTCAAGGTGGAGGGAAAATCCATCGAGGTCAAGGATATCCGTGAGGAATGCGAAGATTTCGTGATCTTTGGTGTACGTGCCTGCGATGCGGCAAGCTTCAAGATCCTGGACAGCGTTTATCTGTCCGATCCGGTAGACACCTTCTATCAGAACCGCCGGGAGCACGGTGTCATCATGACCATGGCATGCGGAAAGCCCAGCGAGACCTGCTTCTGCTCCGTATTC
The DNA here is from genome assembly GCF_937915125.1 of uncultured Ruminococcus sp. Classification (GTDB taxonomy): domain Bacteria; phylum Bacillota; class Clostridia; order Oscillospirales; family Ruminococcaceae; genus Ruminococcus_C. The sequence goes on from NZ_CALDMP010000021.1 coordinate 55,913, forward strand.
GGCATCGATGCCGCAGAGCCGGCAGGGGATATCAGCTGCTGGAGATCCGGCGATGAGATCCTGATGCAGGCAAACACCGAAAAGGGTGAGGCGCTGCTGGCATCTCTGCCTATGCTGGAGGATGCTGCCGACAATGCTGCCGATGCGGCGAAGGAAGATATCCGCAAGGTGCTGGATAAGCTGCCGCTGAAGAATTTGTCTACTGACAAGTTCGGTGGAGACAAGCTCATGGAATTGTTTGATTCCGACAAGTGGGAAGGACTTTCTCAGTCCTGTCTGGCATGCGGTACTTGTACTTTTGTCTGTCCGACTTGCCAGTGCTATGATATCCGTGATTATGACACGGGTCATGGCATCCAGCGCTTCCGCTGCTGGGACAGCTGCATGTACTCTGACTTTACGCTCTGTGCACATGGTAATACCAGAACTACACAGATGCAGCGTTTCCGTCAGCGATTCATGCACAAGCTGGTTTACTATCCCGCAAACAATGAGGGTACCTTTGGATGCGTTGGCTGCGGCCGCTGCATGAAGAGCTGCCCGATTTCCATGAACATCGTAAAAGTCATGAAGACACTGGGGGAGGATCACGAATGAGACAAGAAGCGTTAATTCCGAAGGTCGGCGTTGTCACAGACATTCGTATGGACACTCCGGATGTCAAGACCTTCCGTGTGGTTGGACTTGACGGAAAAAAAGTCTTTGAACATATGCCCGGTCAGTGCGCAATGCTCTCCATTCCGGGCGTTGGTGAGGGTATGTTCTCCATTACCTCTTCGCCGACAAATACTGAATTTATGGAATTCAGCATCAAGAAGTGCGGTTGCCTGACCAGCTGGCTGCACATGATGGAAGTGGGTCAGCAGGTGACTATCCGTGGACCGTACGGTAAGAATTTCCCTGTAGAAACGGATCTGAAGGGCAAGGATCTGCTCTTTATTGCCGGCGGTATCGGTCTGGCTCCGCTGCGCTCTGTCATTAACTATTGCCGTGACAAGAAGAAGGAAGATCCCAATGCTTATGGCTCGTTGCACATCATCTATGGTTCCCGTTCGGCAGATGATCTGGTAGACTATCAGGAAATTCTGGACGAATGGAAGCAGGACTGCAAAGTGGATCTGACCATCGACCGTCCTCAGGAAGGCTGGGATGGACACGTTGGCTTCATCCCCAGTTATGTGGAAGAGCTGAAGCCGGATCTGAACCGCACAGTTCTCATCTGCGGACCGCCTATCATGATCAAGTTCACGCTGGATGGTCTGAAAAAGCTGGGATTCCAGGAGACACAGGTGTATACCACAATGGAGCTGCGCATGAAGTGCGGTATCGGCAAGTGCGGCCGCTGCAATATCGGTGACAAATACGTCTGCAAGGACGGTCCGGTATTCCGCTTTGATGAGCTGTCCGAACTGCCGAATGAATATTAATGGTAAAGGAGAATTCACATGGAACAGATGGTTAATGTGTTCGTGATGGGCAAGAAGTACGAGGTACCTGCCAGCCTGACCATCATGAAGGCTTTGGAATATGCTGGTTATAAACTGGTTCGCGGCTGCGGCTGCCGGAATGGCTTCTGCGGTGCGTGCGCTACGATCTACCGCATCAAGGGCGACAGAGAACTGCACACCTGCCTGGCTTGCTCCACTCAGGTGGTAGAGGGCATGTACATCACCCAGCTGCCGTTCTTCCCGCTGATCAAGGAGATCTACGACATCAACGAGGTTCGTCCGGATGAGACAGTTATGATGAAGAACTATCCGGAAATTTATTCGTGTATCGGCTGTAATGCATGTACCAACGCATGTACGCAGGGTCTGAATGTGATGCAGTACATCGCATATGCACAGCGTGCAGAGTATGCAAAGTGCGCAGAGGAATCCTTTGACTGCGTTATGTGCGGCGTTTGCTCTTCCCGCTGCCCAGCTGGTATCTCTCATCCCCAGGTTGCAATGCTGGCTCGCCGCCTGAATGGTAAGTACATTGCACCGAAGTGCCAGCATCTGGCTGACCGTGTCGAAGAGATCGCAAGCGGCAAGTGCGAAGAGGCAATCCGTGCAAATATGGCACTGGATGACGCTGCTATCCGTGAGATGTACAACACTCGTGAAATCGAAAAGTAAGGGAGGATCTGCAGAATGTATACTGAAGAAATGCTGGAATCCATTAAGCTGGTAGAGGCTGCGAGAGCAGAAAATGCTGCAATGGAACCGAGAAGAATGACTGCGGAGGAAAAGGACACCCTGCTGAAAACATACCACCCGGACTATCGTACTGACCAGTTCGATACCATTACTGTTGGTCCGAACAAGGGTGAAAAGGCACCGAAGGAACTGGTTCGCCTGCTTCAGGCAGACAGCCGTATCAAGGACGATCTGCCGGATCTGTCCTGCCCGGACTATGAGACTGACGTACTGATCATCGGCGGCGGCGGTGCAGGTGCTTCTGCTGCAATCGAAGCTGACAATGCAGGCGCTAAGGTTATGATCGTAACCAAGCTGCGTATCGGTGATGCAAACACCATGATGGCAGAAGGCGGCATCCAGGCTGCGGACAAGCCCAACGATTCTCCGGCACAGCACTTCCTGGACGCTTACGGTGGCGGTCATTTCGCAGCTGACAAGGAACTGGTTTACAAGCTGGTTACTGAGGCTCCGGACTGCATCCAGTGGCTGAACGAGCTGGGCGTAGAGTTCGACAAGGACGCTGAGGGCAACATGATCACCACCCACGGCGGCGGTACTTCCCGGAAGAGAATGCACGCTGCAAAGGACTATTCCGGTGCAGAAATCATGCGTACACTCCGTGACGAAGTGCTGAACCGTGAGATTCCGGTTGTAGATTTCACTTCTGCAATTGAACTGATCATGGACGACAAGGGTCACTGCGCAGGTGCTGTTCTCCAGAACATGGAAACCGGCGAAATCCTGATTGCAAAGGCAAAGGTTGTTATCATCGCTACCGGCGGTGCAGGCAGAATGCACTATCAGGGTTTCCCGACTTCCAACCACTACGGCGCAACCGCAGATGGTCTGGTACTGGCATATCGTGTTGGCGCTCCGTTGCTGTATCAGGATACTCTCCAGTATCACCCCACTGGTGCGGCTTTCCCGGAACAGATCTTCGGCGCACTGGTTACCGAAAAGGTTCGTTCTCTGGGCGCAAAGCTGGTTAATGTTAACGGCGAAGTATTCATGCATCCGCTGGAAACTCGTGACGTTGCTGCTGCGTCTATCATTCGTGAGTGCAAGCGCGGCAATCAGGTCAAGACTCCGGAGGGTCAGGGCGTATGGCTCGACACACCGATGATCGAACTGAAAAATGGCGAGGGTACCATCGAAAAGCGCATTCCGGCTATGCTGCGTATGTTTGGCAAGTATGGCATTGATATCCGCAAGCAGCCAATCATTGTATATCCGACACTGCACTACCAGAACGGTGGCGTAAAGGTCGGCACTGACAGCCAGACCTGTGTGGAAAACCTGTTCGTTGCTGGTGAGGCAGCTGGCGGTGTACACGGTCGCAATCGTCTGATGGGTAACTCTCTGCTGGATGTTATCGTATTCGGACGTAACGCTGGTAAGTACGCTGCTGCTAAGGCAAAGGATGTTGTTGTGGGCAAGCTGACGCTGGATCACGTTGCAAAGTTCGAAAAGGAACTGGCAGACGCTGGCATTCAGGCAGATACCGTTTCTCCGATGCTCCTGCCGGATTATGCTCGCAAGGTAAACAATTGACTTTTTATAAAAAGTGAGAATTGATTTTTCATTTATATCATAAAAAAGCATCTGTGCTGAAATATTTCTGCACAGATGCTTTTTGATTTATTTGATGATATCAAACATGATAAATTTCAATTGTACATCCATTTATTCCGCCTGCAAGAAGCTGTTTCAATGCATGACATTGATAAGGCAAATTAATGATACTAATTACACTTGATTTTTCTGGGACTGGGTTAAATTCTGCAATCAGATCACATTGTTCACGAATGGCATTATATTTTGCAATGACATTCTGATAGATATTCGTCTCTTCATAGTATCGATCATACATATCACTGCTGAGAATAAGGTATTCGATATTTTCTGGAATAATTAATTTTCCATTTTCATCAAGTTGAATATCAATACTTCCGGGTTCAAATAGCCGAAGTGGAGTATATCCATCAGAAAGTGAATTTTCCTTGGTTATCTGATTGGCGTTGCAATAAGAAAGTGACTCAATTCTGGTTTGATTTCCGCTTTGTCTAAGACTGACTACATTAGCGGTAATAAAATTGTTCATAAAAATCAAGAGGCAAAGCGAAATTGGAATACTTCCGTATAAAACCTTTTGTTTTATAGAAACCAGAGAGAAAACAGCATCAATTATAAAAGAGATCCCAATTGCAAAGAAAAAAATAGGTGTGACATACATTGGCATGCCCCAGCGTTCCCAATGAAGCGAAAGGATGCTTGTACAGATCCAGAAAATTCCACCTAATGATAGAGGAATAACATGCTTGGTTCGTTTGAAGAAAAGCCATATAATTCCTAAAATAACAAATATCCAAGTTTCAAAGCCGGCATGCTCTGTAAAACATTTCAAATAAAACAATAAATTCCCCCAGAAGCCAAGTCCGTCGGCACCTAGATGGTTGTTTCGTGATTCTGTTTTTAAGTGAGAAATTAGTTCATTAAAGTTTGTAAAGAGGTTTGGCGCAAGGAAAAATATTGTCGCTAAAATACAGATAACAGAACATAATCCTGCGATAACAATATGCATAATCTTCTTTTTCTTTTTCTGCTTAGCTTCGTTATAAATAAAAACAATAGCGAGTAAGATGCATGAAATTGCACAAGTGTATTTAATTAAAATGCCACAACCGATTTCTATACAAAGAAATATGAATCTTTTTTGTGTAGGATGTTCCAGATACAGCATGGCAGTATAACTAATCAACATAGTGATAAGAGTGAGAGGAATATCAGGTGTTGCATATGCGGAGTGCTCTACAAAGATTGGGAAAAATGCAATTCCTGCTGCTGCAAAGATACCAGAGTGTGATTTCACTTTTTCTACAATGCAGTAGCCAAGAGGAATCATAAGTGTGCCACATACCGCAGTAAAACGACGGGCAGTTAAATAGAAAAAATCAATATTACCCTGATTCCACGCTTCTTCCGCATCACATCCATATCTGATATGGGATACAATCTGAAAAAGTATTGAGCAGATTTTGATTTCTATTTGATCTGGACGTTCAAAAGAATGTGCCTCCCATGAATTACGGGAAAGCATGTCGATGGCACGTATTACAATTGTGCCTTCATCTGGATGTAGACGGTAAGGCATACCCCAGTAACATGCTTTGAACCGGAGGTATAATCCCCAGAATAGAATGGCGACGAAAATGTACCAAAGGATAAGCTGTTTCCTTTTAGAGTAAGGAACGGCTTCTTTGCGGCAAAAATAAGACAGTGTTTTCATTTTGTCACAAAACGCTGGTATTATCGGTAAACGATGATGAACCATAAGTTAGATCTCCTTTCTGAAATTGCTTAAAAAATAATTTCCATATTATTATAGCATAAGTGCAGAAAAATGTCAATTAGCATAAAAAAATTATGTTCTTTATAAAAAGTTGTTTTGTTCTTTGAAAAAAATGAAAAAAACTCTTGACAAAACGAAAGAATCTGGGTATAATAATAGAGTAAAAGAGAGTAGCTGGCAGGGGGAACCCTGTTTATGCGGCGTCAGTACGGCTGTGAAAGCAGCCCGCTTCATATCTAAACGGCGAGACTTTTACGGAGCATGGCAGACAGGATAGGTGTCGGTTCCGTAAGGGCTTGCCGTTTTTGTTTGTCCACTCTTGTCAACCGAACCGCAAAAATGCTACAAAAAGGAAAGGAATGTTGTGTATGAACGAACGCTATCGGCAGCAGCCAGAGGAGATTTTTCATGAACTGGAAACCACTCCTGAGGGACTTTCTCCGGAGACGGCTGCCAGACATGCGGAGCAGTACGGGAAAAATGCCATTGCGGAGGGAAAGAAGAAGCCTACCTGGCTGATTTTCCTGGAGCAGTTCAAGGATTTTCTGGTCATTATCCTGATTATCGCTGCGCTGATCTCGGCATTTACCGGAGATCTGGAGAGCTTTCTGGTTATTATCGCAGTAATCACCATGAATGCCATTCTGGGAACGGTGCAGACGGTAAAGGCGGAGAAATCCTTGTCCAATCTGAAAAAGCTTTCATCTCCGACGGCAAAGGTATTGCGCGGCGGTGAAAAGCTGGTGCTTCCGGCGGAGGAGATCACTGTGGGCGATGTGGTACTTTTGGAAGCCGGTGATCAGATCCCGGCGGACGGCAGACTCATTGACTGTGCATCCTTGCAAACAAATGAGAGTGCGCTCACGGGTGAGAGTACCAATGTGGAAAAGAGCCTTGACCCCATTACTGATGAAGTGCCGCTGGCTGACCGGAAAAACATGGTGTATTCCGGCGGATTCGTTACCTACGGCCGTGGTACTTGTGTGGTAACAGACATTGGCATGAATACGGAAGTGGGCAAAATTGCAACGCTGATCCAGAATGCGGAGGCAAGAAAAACACCCCTGCAAAAGACGCTGGATCAGTTTGGCAAGCGGCTTTCTATGGCAATTCTGGTGATCTGCGCTCTAGTATTTGTGCTGAGCATGGTGCGTGCAGACAGTATCAACTTTAATGCCATTATGGACTCCCTGATGTTCGCCATTGCGCTGGCAGTTGCAGCGATTCCGGAAGCCCTCAGCTCCATTGTTACCATTGTGCTCTCTTTCGGTACACAGAAAATGTCCCGTGAAAATGCCATTATGCGTAAGCTTCAGGCAGTTGAGGGCTTAGGCTCGGTATCGGTCATTTGTTCCGATAAGACAGGAACGCTGACTCAGAATAAAATGACTGTCCGGAAGATCGTGGCACAGCAGCATATCATTACCGCAGACGATGTGAATCCGGAAAATGAAGCAGAGCATGAGCTGATTCTGGCTTCGGTACTGTGTAATGATGCGACCTTTAAGGACGGCGTGGAGATCGGCGATCCCACGGAAACGGCACTGGTGCGGTTTGCCCAGGATCGTGGACTTTCAGATGAGACCATGCGTCAGGAATGTGTACGTATCAGTGAAATTCCCTTTGATTCTGACCGGAAGCTCATGTCTACTCTGAACGATTGCGGCGGTGTGCGGAAAATGTACACCAAGGGTGCGACAGATATTCTGCTGGATCGGATGACATGTTCTCAGGCGGAAAAGCAGGAGATTGTGGATCAGGTAGAACAGCTTTCCGAACAGGGTCTGCGAGTGCTGTGTTTTGCGGCGAAGGAATTTTCCGGCGATACGCTGTCGGTTGAGGATGAAAACGATCTGACCTATCTGGGACTGATTGCTGAGATGGATCCCCCTCGTGTGGAGTCAAAGCAGGCGGTTGCAGAGTGTAAGTCTGCGGGCATTAAGCCGGTTATGATCACCGGCGACCATATTGTGACGGCATCTGCCATTGCAAAGGAAATCGGCATTCTGGAGAAGCCGGAAGAGGCTGTAGAGGGTTCTGCTCTGGATGCATACACAGACGAACAGCTGGTGGATTTTGTGGCAGACAAATCGGTCTATGCCCGTGTGACACCGGAACATAAGATCCGTATCGTCCGTGCATGGCAGACCCGGGGCAATATTGTTGCTATGACCGGTGACGGCGTCAATGATGCACCTGCATTGAAGCAGGCTGATGTTGGCGTGGCAATGGGTATTACGGGAACGGAGGTTTCCAAGGATGCGGCAGCTATGATCCTGACAGACGACAATTTTGCTACCATTGTCAAGGCAGTCAAGAATGGGCGAAACATCTATGAGAACATCAAAAAAGCCATTCTGTTCCTGCTGTCAGGCAATCTTGCCGGCATTATCGCCGTGCTGTTCTGTTCGTTGGCAGGTCTGCCGGTACCTTTTGCGGCAATACACCTGCTGTTCATCAATCTGCTGACGGATTCGCTCCCGGCAATTGCTCTGGGACTGGAACCCCATACAGATTCTGTCATGAAGAAGAAACCCAGACCGGCAGGGGAGTCCATTCTGACAAAGGATTTCCTCATGCGTGTGGGCTATTCCGGTGTTATTATCAGTCTGGCAACCATTGGCGCATTCCTGTTGGGCTATTTCTACAATGGTGCCCACAATGCCAGTGCAGCAATGACGATGGCATTTGCAACACTGTGTATGTCCCGTCTGTTCCACGGCTTCAGCTGTAAGGCAGACGAACCGGTGATCTTCTCCAAGCGTCTGTGGAACAACAAGTTTGCCCTCATGGCATTTGCAGTGGGTATGATCCTCATCAATGCAGTACTGTGGATCCCGGGTCTGCACGGTCTGTTCCAGATCGAAAATGACCTGCCGGGCGTGCTCATTGCGGCAATGTATGGATTCAGCTTTGGTTCTATGGTGCTGGTGCAGATCGTGAAAGCGATTGTGGCGGCAGTGAAGAAGTCGAAATAAATTTTCGTTTTGATACTAATCTCTGACCAAACCCATGAAAATCTTCACCGCCATCCACTCGCTGCTCGTCGTCAAACGCCCTTGCCAGGCGACAGCCTGCCTGCGGACGTTTTCCTTGATCAGCGAATGCCTGTCGGCGAATCTTTTCATGGAACTGATCAGAGATTAGTATGATATGAGAAAAACCTTTCTGCTTTTGGATGGGCAGAAAGGTTTTCTTTTGTGTTTGGATTATAATTGTTCCAGAACTGTCAGACTCCGTTCCAGAATGCCATTGAGGTAGGCAATCAGTGTTCCGTAATTGGTGTAGGGCATGCCCTGGGCAGTAGCTCGTGCAGCACGGGATTCCATTTCCCGCTGATTCAGCATACAGCCGCCGCAGTGTACCACCAGTTGATAGGCGGACAAATCCTCCGGGAAGGTATTTCCCGAAGTGAAGTCAAACTGAAAGGTCTTTCCTGTATGCGCCTGAATCCACTTCGGCAGCTTCACGGTACCAATGTCATTGCACTGCCGGTGATGCGTACAGCCCTCGGAGATCAGGATGCGGCTGTTTTCCGGGAGTGTTTCCAATGTTTTTGCCGCCTGCATAGCCGGTTTTAGCACACCCTTGTAGTGGGCAAATATAATGGAAAAGGATGTAAGCGGTATTGAATCCGGGACGACTTCCTTGACCTGACCAAATGCCTGGCTGTCTGTGACTACCAGCTTCGGGGGATGCCGGAGCATTTTCAGGCAAAAGGCAAGCTGTTCCGGCTGGGTGACAAGGCAGATTGCTGTCTTGTCCAGTATCTCCCGGATCGTCTGCACCTGGGGCAGGATCATGCGCCCTTTGGGTGCAGATTCGTCGATGGGCGTCACAAGTACCACAATATCTTCCGGGCTGAGCCAATTGCCGAAGATGGAACGTGTTTCCCGAAGCACAGCCTGTCTTTGATAACGTGCGGCAAGCTGCTCTTTCAATGCTGGAATGCCCTCGCCGGTGACAGCGCTGACTAGAACTGTATCAGGCGGCAGGATTTTCGGCAGTACCGCCGTGTCTGACTTGTTCCAAGCAATGAGATAGGGGATATGCCGGGCTTTCAGTTGTTCCAGCAGTGTCGTATCCTCTGGGGTCATGCCTACAGTACCATCTACGACAAGCACTGCCAGGTCGGTGTGCTCCAGTGTGCGGCGGGTTCGTGCGATACGCATTTCGCCCAATTCTCCCACATCATCCAGCCCGGGGGTGTCAATCACCACAACTGGACCCATGGGAAGCAGTTCCATTGCCTTTTCCACCGGATCGGTGGTGGTTCCACGGATGTCGGAAACTATGGCGATATTCTGCCCGGTGACAGCATTCACCAAGCTGGATTTTCCGGCGTTGCGCCGCCCAAAAAAGCCGATGTGTATCCGGTTTCCTCGCGGGGTTTGGTTGAGATCCTGTTCCATGGTCATGCTTCCTCCGGTACAAATATTTCCCCGTGCAAATACAGTTTTGCTTTACCAGATATTTTTACGTCCTCTTTTCCCATGGAACAGTATAACACGCCGCCTCGTTCCGACAATTGTTTTGCCAGAAAATCGGTTTTTCCCAGCTTTTCATGCCAGAGGGGGACTAAACTGCTGTGGGAGGAATCCGTGACAGGGTCTTCCAGCTTCAGTTCCAGGCAGAAGAATCGGGACACAAAGTCAGTATCTGTTCCCTTTGCTGTCACAGCGATTCCCATCCAGTCGCTGAGCTTGCTCAAACGCTGATAATCCGGCACGAAGTCCTTTACTGCCTGTTCGTTCTCCAGGAGAACATAGAGATCACGTGCAGCGTATACTTCCAGCGGCTTTGTTCCAAGCGCAGTGATCATTTCCTGGGTGACAGGGATTTTTTCAGGGGTACGCAGAGGAAAAGACATTTCAAAGCGGTCGCCATGTCGGATAACATGCAGAATGCCGCTGACTGTGTGGAAGGAGACTTCCTGCAAATGGGGTTCCAGACAAGTACAGAGGACGTATGCTGTCGCCAATGTGGCGTGACCGCACAGGTCAATTTCAAATGTAGGCGTGAACCAGCGAAGATTGTACTGCTGCTGATTTTTGTATAAAAAAGCAGTCTCGGAGAGATTGTTATCCGCTGCAATTTTCTGCATCAGCGTATCAGGAATCTCATGCTCCAGAATGCAGACGCCGGCTGGATTCCCCCGGAAGAGCTTGTCTGCAAAAGCATCTACAACATAGTAATTCATGGCATAACCTCCTGTTGATCAGAACCGGAAATCTCTCGCTCCTGCTGCAATTTCACGCAGGAACTGTTCTGTTTTCGCACGGGTCTTTTCATTTGGAATATCCCCCAGCTGCTGCTGGATCAATGCCTGTCCCAGCCGTTTTGTCTCCGGTGAGGCATAGTCCTCCAGATATTCCTGCAAGGTGATCAGGGCGTTGGGGTGGCAGCAGTTCTGGATCTGTCCGCTTTTGCACAGGGACATAAACCGGTCACCGGTGCGTCCGGCACGGTAGCAGGCAGTGCAGAAGCTGGGGATATAACCCAATTCCATGAGCCAGTGCACCACTTCGTCTAAGGAACGCTGGTCGCTGACATCGAATTGGGCAGAGTTTTCCTCCTTTGGTTCCGGGATATCATAGCCGCCGACACTGGTGCGTGAACCGCCGCTGATCTGGGAAACGCCCAGGGGCAGGACGCGTTCCCGGACAACCTGGCTCTCCCGTGTGGAAATGATCATGCCAGTGTACGGAACGGAAATGCGAATCAGAGCGCAGATCTTTGCGAAGATATCATCGTCAATGCCATTGTCAAAATCGTTCGGGTCGATATCCTCTGCACGCTTTACTCTGGGCACGCTGATGGTGTGCGGTCCTACGCCGTGTACTGCCTCCAGATGTTCTGCGTGCATGAGCAAGGCTACCAGTTCGTAGGGATAATTCTCCAGACCAAACAGAACGCCCAGTCCCACATCATCAATACCGCCCGCCATGGCACGGTCCATAGCTTCAGTGTGATAGGCATAATCGTGTTTCGGCCCGGTGGGGTGGAGCTTTTCATAACTCTCCTTGTGATATGTTTCCTGGAATAAGACATAGGTGCCGATGCCTGCTTCTTTGAGCATGTGGTATTCCTCTTCGGTGGTTGCGGCAATGTTCACATTGACCCGGCGGATGGCACCATTTTTGTGGTGAATATGATAAATGGTATCAATACACTCCAGAATATAGGAAATGGGATTGTGCACCGGATCCTCGCCGGCTTCAATGGCAAGGCGCTTGTGTCCCATATCCTGTAAGGCAGTGACCTCCCGAACAATGTCCTCCTGGGTCAGCTTTTTCCGGACGATGTGCTTATTTTTGGCGTGATACGGGCAGTAAACGCATCCGTTTACACAGTAATTGGATAGGTAAAGTGGTGCGAATATCACAATGCGGCTGCCGTAATAATCCAGCTTGATCTGTTTTGCCAGTCGGTTGATCTGTTCGGTGACTGCGGCATCCTCACAGAGCAGGAGCACAGCCGCTTCCCGGTGATTCAATCCCTTTCGCAGTTCTGCCTTTGCCAGGATCTCAGCCAGCAGCGTCTTGTCGTTTTTGTGCTGTGCAGCATATGTCAGGGAGTCCATGACTTCGGCATGGTCAATAAATTCCTCTGCACGGAGAGAGTTTGGATTATACACAATGGATCGCCTCGTTCTTGATAATATCAAGGCAACACCGCACAAAGAGCGCCTGCCGGCTTTGCACGTCATATGCTTGCATCTTTTCCGTCATATTTCACAAAAATGCTCGTGAATACACAAAGTATTCACTGCGCTTTTTGTTTCATCTGACGAAAAATCTGACAAAGTTTATGCTCGTAGAGTACATCTGACGCACAATCTTTGTGCGGTATTGCCTCAAGTTGATTATAACATGCAGCAGAATGTTTGTCAATTCAGAACGCGTTTTTTTGGAGTATGTGCAGGTTTTCCAGTGAAAAAATGTATGTACATATGTGGAATGCAAAAAGCTGTGCAAAAAGTCTTTGGAACTATTGACAAAAATATCTATCAGGTGTATAATAGAATTATAAATCATACAAAATATACACTGCATATCTGTAACGGGATACAATATGTAGTGGTGTCAAAAAGAAAGGAAGATTCCATGATGCGAAAAATTTGGAAACGCGTTGGAAGTGCTGGCATTGCAGCATCTATGTGTGCACTGATGATGCAGGCTCTGCCTATGACAGGCGTATCGGCAGAAGGTTTTTCATTCACTTCTGAATGTGAAGATCTGACACTCGCCAATGACGCGACTGTTGCAACAAAGGTGTATAATGACGAATACCCGGGATATACGGGTGAAGGTTTTGTCTGGGTCACCAGCGCCGGTACTATGTCATTTACGGTTGATGCTCCTGAAACAGGCATGTATCGTCTTGTCTCCAGAAGCCTGATGTATCTGGGAAATGACGGCGAAATCCGGGAAGGACAGGTCTCTGTAGAACGTTCTGACGGTTCTACCTGGAGTAAGACAGTAAAAATTCCCCATACTGACACCTGGAATGATTTTAATTGGGGTGATATCAAGCTGACAAAGGGTGAAAATACGGTAACATTTGGCGGCGGCTGGGGATATTGTCTGTATGACAGCATGTCTCTGACACAGACGCCTCCGCCGGACTATGCCAAGGCAACAGATACGCTGGTTGACAGCAAAGCAACCAGTGAAACACAGGCTCTGATGCAATATTTGAAGAGTGTTTATGGCTCTCATATTATTTCAGGACAGCAAGAAATCTATGGCGGCGGCAATGACGGCAACTCGGAACTGGAATTTGAGTATATCAAGGAAAAAACCGGAAAATATCCGGCGATCCGCGGATTTGATTTTATGAACTACAATCCCCTTTATGGATGGGAGGACGGCACAACAGATCGTGTCATTCAATGGGTAAAGAACAATCCCTATTCAGAAAGCGGTATTGGCATTGCAACCGCCAGCTGGCACATCAATGTACCCATTGACTTTGAAAATTATCAGCTTGGGGATGAAGTGGACTGGAAACAATGTACCTATAAAAACAGTCAGGCTTCTAATAGCACCTTTGACACAAAAAATGCTGTCATAGAGGGTACAAAAGAATATGAGTATTTTCAGGCGGCAATGGAAGATCTCGCAGAACAGCTGCTGATTTTGCAGGATGCCGGCGTACCGCTGATTTTCCGTCCGCTGCATGAGGCGCAGGGCAATGAGGGCAATTACAGTGATGGTACCTCATGGTTCTGGTGGGGCGATGATGGTCCGGAAGTATACAAAGAACTTTGGAAACTGTTGTATACAACGCTTACGGAAAAATATGGACTTCATAACCTCATCTGGGAGTATAACAGCTATAACTATTCAAATTCCCCGACTTGGTATCCTGGAGATGAATATGTAGATATTGTCGCATATGACAAATATAACTGTGATTTTAATCGGGATGACGGTCTGAGCAGCGGTACGCCTAATCTGAGCGCTATCTCTGCAATTTATAACTATTTGTATGAACTGACAGACGGCAGAAAGATGGTTGCCATGGCAGAAAATGACTCAATCCCATCCATTGAGAACCTTACGATCGAAAATGCCGGATGGCTATACTTCTGTCCGTGGTATGGTGATCATCTGATGGCGAGTCAGTATAACGATGCAGCACAGCTGAAAGAAACCTACAACAGCGATTACTGCATTACCCTGGACGAACTGCCGGCAGATCTCTATTCCGGCGGAATCCAGCCAGGAACTACGACCACCAAGGAAACTGATGATGTTACAACGACAACAACGACAACAGAAATTGGCGGGGAAGCGAATATTCCGGGCGATTTTGATATGAATGGCGTTGTCAATGGTTTTGACCTGGCATTGGCACGGCAGGATATTTTAGTGGAGGCAGATAGCTACAGCATTCCGGAAATGGAAACACGTGACTTCAATTGTGACGAGGAGTACAACCTGTCTGATATTGTTGCATTGCTGCGTTTCCTGTTGGGAAAATAAACCTTTGAATTATCAATAAAACGAATGACCCTGTATCCGGCAGCAGTCGGGTACAGGGTCTTTTCAGATCAGCTGGCATGGTTTTTTGTCTGATATTCCTCCTCTTGTTTCCGGCGCAGCTCGTATTTCCGTTTGGTTGCAAGCCCGCCGCGAATGTGCCGTTCCTGTTTGTTCTGTTCGAGAATTTCCTTGACCTGTGTATATAATTCCGGCTGAAGCTGCTCCAGCCGTTCGCTGACATCCTTATGTACAGTGCTCTTTGATACGCCGAACCATTCTGCTGCGGCTCGGACGGTGGCTTTCTGCCGGACAATATATTCGCCGAGAATCACGGCACGTGTTTCGGGCTGCTCTTTCATGATACCTCACTCCAGTTGTAATATTTGATATAGCATATGCGGAGCGAGGGAAAATGAGAACAGACAGAAAGGGGAATGCATGAGGTTACCTCTAAAAACCCGTTTCCCATCATCTGTAGCGCATCTTACATTTAGAGGTGCCCATGATAAATTCCTCGGAAATCATTGACGGATGCGAGAAATTGTGTTACAATAGAAAACAGCGGCATATATTTATGACGACTGAACTGATGAAAGGATACAATACTTATGATTTGGGAATTGATCAAAGCACTGATTTTTGGTATCGTGGAAGGCATCACGGAATGGCTGCCCATCAGCAGTACTGGTCACCTGATCCTGCTGGACGAATTTCTCTCTCTGGATGCTTCAGATAAATTCAAAGAAATGTTCGATGTGGTGATCCAGCTGGGTGCCATTATGGCAGTCGTGGTGATCTACTGGAAGAGCCTGTGGCCCTTTGGAAAACAGAAGAATCCGAAGCCTATGGCGCAGAGCGGCTTTGGGGCATGTGTGAAAAAAGATGTGCTACAAATGTGGTGTAAAGTTATTACAGCCTGTCTGCCGGCAGCAGTGATCGGTTTGCTTTTGGATGACTGGTGCAACGAGCACTTGTATAATGCATGGACTGTGGCGATCATGCTGATTTTATTTGGCGTAGCGTTTATCTGGATCGAACGATGGAACAAGACGAAAACGCCGAAAATAAACAGCATTGCTTCGCTGAAATACAGTACCGTGCTGATGATCGGTGTATTTCAGGTCATTGCAGCAGTATTTCCGGGGACATCCCGTTCCGGTGCGACCATTGTTGGTGCATTACTGCTGGGGGTATCCCGAACCGCAGCAGCGGAATTCACCTTTTTCCTGGCGGTACCGGTTATGTTCGGCGCAAGCCTGCTGAAACTGGTGAAGTGCGGACTGCCTGCCACAGGTATGGAGACGGCAATTTTGCTGGTGGGTATGGTCTCCGCTTTTCTCGTGTCGGTGATCGTTATCCGATTCCTGATGTCCTATATCAAGAAGCATGACTTTACGGTGTTCGGATGGTACCGGATCGTCATTGGTATTCTGGTACTGATCTGCGGTATTACTGGTGTGATCGGCTGATTCGGAAATGATAGCAAAATGAAAGACGTGTATCCTGTTCATGGGGATACACGTCTTTTTGTAGTAACTATAGGTGTGCTTATTCCGGAAGCAGTGCAGTGGTGACTGCTGTTGTATAGGTTGTGGGTGAAGTGGGCGTGAGAAGCATTCCAGTTGTACCGCCGGGGACAATGGCGTGCTGTTTCAGATAATCCTCCCAGAGGGAGAGGGAATTGCCTAGCAAGTGAATGCCGTCTGATGTCAAGGAAGCATCCAGACAGCCGTTGGCGTCCATGACGGCTTCGTTGACATTGAGGTAGTAGATGTTGTTCTGGGGATCGGCGAGGGCTTCCAATGCTGCGTTTCGGGTGTTGACTGCATTGTTGTTGATGGCACCGCCAGGATTGTCCTGAGAAGCAGAGACCACCAGAATACTTTGCAGATAAATAATGGCATCTGGCTGTGCCTGGCGGATCTGTGAGATGACATCGGCATAAGCTTGTGCCCAGCTTTCGGTGGTGCCGGTGCCCAGTTCGTTCAAACCCAGCATGATATATACTTTTCCATACTGCTTTTGCGCCAGCTTTTGAGACAGGGTACAGCTTTCACCCAGGTTCGGGTTGCCCGCAGATTTTTCCGTGACTTTGAAAATGGACATGCCCACACTTGTGAAATAGTCTGCATTGCTCAGATTGCCGTACAGTGCCAGTCCCTCTGAACGGGAGTCACCGATGAACAGGGCATCGTCAAAATAAGAGGTGTCCACTGTCTGAAAAACAGGTGTGGGTTCTGTGGTGACAGCCGACGTTGCCAGGGAAATGACATCATCGGTTTCCTGTGGCAGTGTTGTAGTAACTGCTGGGGTTGCTGCGGGATTTTCAATCTTGTTAGTGCTTTGTACCAGTTTCCAGACATTTGCCACGGCAATGGATACGACAAATGCAAGAATCAAAGGATACTGTTTGAGAAATTTCAGAAAATTTGCAAGAAAAGATGCCAATGCAATTTTATACTTCATCAAAATGCTCCTTTCTTCTTGTTAAAACTGGAAATACAAAAACGGATTGTTGGTCTGCGTCATCATGGCACGGATGGCAAAAATAAAGATGAGAAGGAGAACCAGGATGCAGAAGCCGCTTTTGTGGTATTTTTTATAATAGTGCAGGGGAATCGGTGTGCAGAACAAAACACAGGGAATCAGGATCTTCCAATAACTGCTCAGCGCCAGCATGACATCACGTGTATTGGACTGAATCTCCCCGGAGGAAAGGAAGGGGAAGAGCCGGGTGAAATAGATGCCCAGCTGGTGCATGTCCGGAATGGCAAAGACCATCCAGGTGAGGGGAATCAGAAAGATAATGTAGAGGTGTTTCAGGACATAGGTGCGTTCCAGGAACTTGCCGTAGACATTCTTTTCCAGGGTCAGAAGTACGAAGAAAATCAATCCCCAGAGGACGTAGTTCCAGCTTGCGCCGTGCCACAATCCCGTAAATGCCCAGACCGCCAGCATATTGCGTATGGTTTTCCACTTGCCTTGCCGGTTGCCGCCAAGGGGAATGTAAATGTAATTGCGGAACCAGCGCCCCAGTGTAATATGCCATCTGCGCCAGAATTCCGAAGCAGAGCCGGACATATAGGGCAGATTGAAGTTCTGGGGCAGATCGAAGCCCAGCATTTTTCCAACTCCGATTGCCATCATGGAATAGCCGGAAAAGTCGAAGTAGATCTGGAAACTATAAGCAAATGCACCCAGCCATGCATATGGTGTGGAAATACTGTCAAAGCCAATGACGGTTAAATTATTCCAAAGTCCGCCCATCGGGTTGGCGAGAAGTGTTTTTGCACCAAGACCCAGGACGAAAGTTTCCATACCTTCTTCCAGAAGCCGTACATCCACGTGGCGGTTTCGCAGCTGCGGAGAAATTTCATTGTAGCAGCAGATGGGACCGGAGATCAGCTGGGGGAACATGCACATATATGTGCCCAGATCCAGAATATTCCGTGCGGGTTTGATTTTTCCGGTATAGACGTCAATGAGATACGAGGTGATCTGGAAGGTGTAAAAGCTGATGCCCAGAGGCATTATCAGATTGACTTCTGGTATCACCACGTGGAAAACAGAGAGCAGCGCATTGAGGTTTTCGATGAGGAAGTTGGTGTATTTAAAAAAGACCAGCATTCCAAAATTATATACAAGACCAATGATAAAAAAGCGTTTGGCTTGCTGCGGATCTCTGGAGTGGGAGCCGCTGAGAAACCGAGATAGTCCGTAATTTACAAAGAGCGACAGCAAAAGCAGCAGGGTATACCAGCCGCTGCCGATGGCGTAAAAAATTAGACTGCCAATAATCAGGGTGATATTGCGGTATCTGGTTGGCGTGAGGTAATACCCCAGCAGAAAAAGGGGCAGGAACTGAAATAAAAATTCGATCGTACTGAAAACCATAGGCTGACTCTCCCGTTGTATCATAAGGCAATACCGTATAAATCCGTCAAGAGGTCTTTGTGTGGTGTTGCCATAATAATAACACCCCGACAAGCGGGGTGTCTCACATTATATCATAAAAGAATCTGGTCGAATTTTCAAGAACTTTGTCATAACAAATAGGTTACAATTTAATGACAGCATAATAAATGTAGTATTACTCTGCCTTTTCCGGCTTCATCTCATAGCACTGGAACACTTCTTCCACATAGGAAGTGTCTTTTACCTTTGTGCAGACGCTGACCAAGGGCACCAGGATCAGGGAGAGAATCATGGCAGCTGCACCGGCGTTAATGGGAGATGCCAGATTCAGTGGGAAGCTTGCGGCTGCTTTGGAGAGTTCCGGGAACCAGCCGAAGCCGAACAGGAACATGTGCACCAGTGTCAGTCCTACGCCAGTGATAAAGCTTGTCCAGACAGCCGGCTTTGTGACCTTTTTGCTGAACAGACCATACATGAACGGTCCCAGGAACGCGCCGGCAAGTGCACCCCAGGAATAAGACATGAGGGTGGAAATAGAAGCATTTTTGTTGAATGCGATCAGTACCGAAACGATCAGGAATACGGCGATCAGGAAACGCATGATGATCATTTCCTTTTTCTCCGAGCATTTTTTCATGTTCGGGCGGATCAGGTCAATGGTGAGGGTGGAACTGGATGTCAGTACAAGGGATGAAAGGGTGGACATGGATGCAGACAAAACCAGAACGACCACAAGTCCGATGAGGAAATCCGGCAGCGCTGTGTTCAGGAGCGCCGGGATCATGGCATCAAATTCGGGCTTACCGTTGGAAAGTGTGGAAATAAAGGTCTTGCCGCTTTCATTGCTGTCCAGAGTGCAGAACAGACGGTCGAATCCGCCCAGGAGATAAGAACCGCCGGCAACCACCAGAGCAAACAGCGTGGAGATCACAGCGCCTTTTTTGATGGCGTTTTCGCTCTTGATGGCGTAGAATTTGTGTACCATCTGAGGCAGTCCCCAGGTGCCCAGAGATGTCAGAATGACGACACCCAACAGGTTCAGAGGATCTGGTCCAAAGACGGAATTGAGCATGTTGGTCTTGCCGTTGACTTCGATCTCACCCAGAGAAGCCAGTGCCTCTGTCATTCCGCCCTGGTTCTGGATAGTGCAGAGGACCACGGCTGCAATGCCGATGAGCATAACGATGCCCTGGATAAAGTCGTTGATTGCAGTGGCTGCATAGCCGCCGAGAATAACGTAAATGGCGGTTAGCAGTGCCATTACCACGATAATGATCTTATAGGCACTTTCGGATTCGATCTGAAATGCCATGTTGAATAGACGGGAAAGTCCGTTGTATACAGAGGCTGTATACGGGATCAGGAAAATAAAAACGATGATGGCTGCGGCAATTTTCAGTGCCTTGGAGTTCCAGCGGCGCTCAAAATATTCCGGCATAGTCTTTGCGCCCAGAGACTGGGTCATAATGCGTGTGCGTCGTCCCAGGACGATCCACGCCAGCAGACTGCCCAGAATTGCATTGCCCACGCCGATCCATGCGGCGGAAATGCCGTATGTCCAGCCGAACTGTCCGGCGTAGCCGATGAACACCACGGCGGAAAAATACGATGTGCCGTAGGCAAATGCTGTGAGCCATGAGCCGACATTGCGGCCGCCCAGAACGAAATCGTTTACAGAACGTGTCTGTTTGGCGGTGTAGACGCCGATCCCCATCATGATTGCAACATAGATGATGATCATTCCAATTGTAATTGCGGTTGTCATATTCTTCTCCTTACGGCGTATGGACAGGGAAAATATCTGTCGGAACGCATGTGGTAAATTTTAGGCAATACTGCACAAAGATTGTGCGTCAGATGCGCCGTCAGATTTTTCGTCAGATGAAACAAAAAGCGCAGTGAATACTTTGTGTATTCACGAGCATTTTTGTGAAATATGACGCAAAACATGCAAGCATATGACATGCAAAGCCGGCAGGCGCTTTTTGTGTGGTGTTGCCTTTATGCAGATCTGACGAAGCTTGCTGCGTTAGAAGGCACGCTATTCATTATAATTGCACTGTCGAACTTTGTCAACCCTTTTTGATGAAATTCGGATATATTGTCATAAAATGGGTAGACTTCTTATGCAGAATGCATGATTTTTCAACTTGTGGGCAAAAAACTTGAAAAAAGTACTTGACAAATTCCGGATTCTATGATAATCTTTGGTTAGCTTAAGCTAACCAAAATAACAGAGATCCCCGGCTGTGCATGCAGTTTCTGTGAAAGAGGATAGCTTGGCTTCCAGAAATTTGTTTGAGGCAACACCGCACAAAGAGCGCCTGACGGCTTTGCGCGGTATTGCCTTGAGAAAGGTTGAGATGTGAAGGTATGAGCGTTGTAATCATTGGCGGAAATGAACGGATGAGCCGGCAGTATGCTGACGTTTGCACTGCCCACGGCTGTACAGCGAAGGTGTTTCCAAAGGAGACGGGTCCCATCGAAAAGAAAATCGGATCGCCGGATCTGATGATTCTGTTTACCCGGACAGTTTCCCACAAGATGGTGCAGGGTGCTGTAAAGGCGGCGAAAAAGAATGACATCCCCATTGCAAGGGTACAGAGCAGCAGCATTTCAGCACTGCGCTCCCTGTTGGGAGAACATGGAATGGAACCGATGGAGGAATAGACTCTGTACGATTTGGTTGATTCTGCGTTTGCGGCGTCATTTTTTTGCATTTTCATGTGGAAAATTGAAAAAAACAACATTAGATTATCTTGACAAATTTGAAAAATCATGGTATGATAAAACTATCCACAATATTTTGCGGTATCTTGTGTGAATTGCACAGCGCTGCGAAGCTGAAATAGGAGTGATATGACAAATGAAGATTGGATCGAAATGGAAAAATCGAGTAATGGCAGCTTTGTCCGCAGGTGTACTTGCGGTGACGGGGACGATGTCTGCCACAACGGGATTCACAGCAACTGCTGAGGACCTGGGACTGGACAACTATGCAAAGCTGCTTCAGTATTCGCTGTACTTTTTTGATGCCAACATGTGCGGCAGCCAGGTTGGGGAAACAAATGCCTTCTCCTGGCGGGATGACTGCCATACTGGTGATGCGGTAGAAGGCGGTTTTCATGATGCCGGAGATGCCATCAAGTGCGGTTTGACTGCTGGATTTACTGCTTCTTCACTGGGATGGACTTATTATGAGTATCAGGATCAGTTTGAAAAGACAGGTACAGCAGAGCACTATCAGGTCATCATGGATTATTTCTGCGATTTCTTTAAGGCGTCCACAACGCTCTCGAACGGAGAAGTAACTTCTTTTGTTTATGAAATGGGAAATGATGGTTCAGACCATTCTACATGGTGTGCACCGGAAACCATGTGGGATCGCGGCACTAGCGAAACCTATTCTACTACAAATGGTGCCAGCAACGTTGCTGCACAGTATGCCGCTGCACTGGCGCAGAATTATATGATCTCCGGCAATGAGGAGGATCTGACCTATGCAACAGCGCTCTATAATTTTGCTGCGAAGTATCGCACTATGACCTATGACGAAAGCACCTATTCCGACAAGGATGTACAGGATGACATTTCCTGGGCTGCCGGTTGGATGTATCTTGCAACGGGCGAAGATGCATATCTGACAGAAAATAGCAAATATACAAGCAGTAAAAACGATTGGACGAATGACTATTGTTATGCCAACGCATGGCTTGGTGCTGCGATTATTAATGCGGAGATCACCGGAAACTGGAGCAATGCTGTCAACTATATCGATTCCAAGGTAAATGCGAATCAGAACCAGTTCTATGTGATGAATAGTTGGGGCAGCGCAAGACATAATACCTTGATGCAGCTCTGCGCTATGGTCTGCACAAAGCACAGTGCAGAATCGGGAAAGGATTATTCCGAATGGTGTAAGAAGCAGATGAATTATATCCTGGGCGACAACAATGCCAATGTCTGCTTGGTTGTGGGCTATAATTCTCTGTCCGCAACTTCTCCCCACCATCGTGCCGCTTCGAATCTGACAGTAAGCTCTGACTGGCATGAGTGGAATTCCTGGGATGGAAATTATGCGTCCACAGACGGTCATACATTGTATGGCGCACTGGTGGGCGGTCCCACAAGTTCTGACTTTACCACATACAATCATTCTGCAAAGGATGCGACTTCCAATGAAGTTGCACTGGACTATCAGGTCGGTCTGGTGGGTGCTGCTGCTGGATTGTACGCTGTATATGGCACAGGTGAGGTTGTCGCAGAGATCGGTGATGAGGTCACAGTGTATCCGTCTGAGGTTGCAGCTGCAAAGGGAGAGATTATTGTGGAACCTGTAGATGCATGGGTCAAAGTACCGGATACCATTGCAGTGGGCGAAGGAGTAGAGATCAGCGTAGAATCGGCTTTCTCAAACAGCTTCATATGGAGATCCTCTGATCCGGAAATACTGGAGATCACAAGTGACGGCGGAAAGACTGCTGTGATCGTCGGACACAAGGAAGGAACTGTGACTATTACGGCAGCTTGCAGTGCTGGACACATCCTTAGCCATGATATTACGGTGACTGGCGGGACTGTTACAACAGAAACCAGTGTGACGACAGAAGAAGAGACAACTACCACCACCGAGGAAATCACCACTTCCACGACAGAGGATACCACTGAAACTACACAAGATATCCTTGTAGATCCGGTAGATTCTATCAGTGGTCCTTCGAGTATGAATGTGGGTGAAACAGCGGAATTACAGTTTAATACAGTTTTTGAGCACAGTGCGGAATGGTCTTCCTCTGATTCAAATATTCTTGAGATTATCTCCGTTGATGGTAATACGGCAGAAATTTTGGCAAAGAGTGAAGGTAGTGCCATGATATATGCAGGCATGGCATCTTTGATGATCACGGTTTCTGGCGGAACAGTGACCACAGAATCAACAGAGCAGACAACAACAACGGTAACAACGACAGAAACCACCACAGAGACTTCCGGCAATCACGGAGATTCTGTTCTCTACGGCGATGTTAATCTGGACGGACGCATTGATATCACGGACGCTGTTCTGCTGAACAAAAAGGTTTCCGGGGCTGTGACCCTGAACGATGCAGCCATGAAAAATGCAGACTGCAACGTGGATAATGAAGTAAACGGCGATGATGCTATTTTACTGCTGAAGTTCTTGGTGCACATTGTCACCTCTATCGGCGTCGGTGCAGAATAATTTAGGAGGAATTGATTATGAATCGTAAAGCATTGCAGAAATTGTCCTATGGCGTATACATTGTGACAACGGCAAATGGAGAGAAACTGTACGGCTGTGTAGCAAACAGTGCCATGCAGATCACCTCTTCGCCGGCACAGATCGCAGTCAGCATCAACCATGATAACGCAACTCACGACCAGATCGTGGAAAGCGGAAAGTTCGCCCTTTCTGTTCTTGCTACAGATACGGAACCGTCCCTCATCGGCGGTTTTGGCTATCGCTCCAGCCGGGATGCGGATAAGTTTGCGGAGGTGTCCTATACCATGCAGGAGGGTATGCCTGTGCCGGGCGGCGCAATGGCATGGATGACCTGTCAGGTCGTACAGACCATGGATGCCGGAACCCATACCATTTTCCTGGGCGAAGTGAAAGATTGCGAACTGGTACGTGCAGAAGCTATTCCCATGACCTATTCTTATTATCACGCTGTGATAAAGGGAAGCAGTCCTAAGAACGCGCCGACTTACGTTCCGCCGGAGGAATCGTAAATTAAGCCTTGACATTCGTTTGTCCCTGTGTTATACTATGAAAAGAAAACATTCTTTTCATGAGATACGACAGTTCGTTTGCGCCATCCTGTCGTTAAACAAAACCAGGGCATCCGAAACATCGTTTGATGTATATGTGAAACCGGATGCAGCCGTTGTAAGGACGGCTGCATTTTTTATGGCAGGATGCAGGTGCAGCAGTTATTCTAATCACTTATCGTTCTGTTGAAGAAGTTGCCAGTTAGCATTTTGTGGGTCATGGCGCCCAACCGCAGCCAGGCTGTCGCCTGGCAAGGGCGGGCAACGCAGAGTGACGAAATGATAGCGGCAAATTCTTCAACAGGTTGATATGGGATTAGTATTAAGGCAACACCGCACAAAGAGCGCCTGACGGCTTCGCACGTCATATGCTTGCATATTTTCTGTCATATTTCACAAAAATGCTCGTGAATACACAAAGTATTCACTGCGCTTTTTGCTTCATCTGACGAAAAATCTGACGGCGCATCTGACGCACAATCTTTGTGCGGTATTGCCTTAAATATGGGAGGACATTCCTATGTATGAGTTGAAAACATCGGCTTCGTTTGACAGTGCGCATTTCCTGGCAGGGTATGAGGGAAAGTGCTCCAATCTCCATGGACATCACTGGTGTATAGAGATGACCGTGGGCGCAGAGACCTTGCAGGAAGAGGGCGTACAGCGAGGCATGGTTCTGGATTTCGGCGATGTGAAAAAAGCTGTGCGCACACTGGCGGACAGCTATGACCATGCGCTGATCTATGAGGAGGGATCCTTGCAGAGCACGACCATTGAGGCGCTGCTTGCAGAGGGATTTCGTCTGATCGCAGTGCCATTTCGTCCGACTGCGGAACATTTTGCGCGGTGTTTCTTTGAAAAATTCCAGGCAGAAGGTCTGCCGGTGCGGCGTGTGGCTGTCTATGAAACGCCGGAAAATTGTGCGATTTATGGGGTGTGAGTATGAATCAGTTTACTGTTGCGGAAACGTTTGTCAGCATCAACGGAGAAGGCGTCAACGCCGGAGCACTGGCAGTTTTTATCCGGTTCTGCGGCTGCAATCTTTCTTGCAGCTTCTGTGATACCAAGTGGGCGAATCAGGAGGATACGCCGGCGAAGAACATGACCGCAGAACAGCTGGTGCAATATGTACAGAGTACCGGTATTCATCGGGTGACCCTGACTGGTGGTGAACCCCTTTTGCAGCCGGGAATCGAAGAACTAATCACGGCACTGAGTGCGCTGGGTTATCGGGTGGAGATTGAGACAAACGGCAGTGTTCCGCTGGAACCTTTTGCGTCCCTTTCTTTTCGTCCCAGCTTCACTATGGACTATAAATTGCCGGGCAGTGGTATGGAGTCCTATATGCTGATGGATAATTTCCCGCTGCTGAACAACAAGGATACAGTGAAATTCGTGGTAGGGGATAAGGATGATCTGGAACGTGCCAGAGAAGTAATCCGGCAGTATGCCCTAACGGCACGGTGTGCGGTCTTTCTCAGTCCGGTATTCGGCTCTATCGAACCGGCAGAAATCGTGGATTTTTTGAAAGAACATACCCTGAATGGCGTGCGGCTCCAGTTGCAGCTGCACAAATATATCTGGGATCCGCAGGCACGCGGTGTCTGAAAAAGGAAGTGATACAGTGGATACCAAGGCAATTGAACAGCATATTCGTGGGATCTTGGAGGCAATTGGAGAAGACCCGGATCGGGAAGGTCTCCGGGAAACGCCGCAGCGTGTGGCACGGATGTATGAGGAGATTTTTGCTGGCATTGCATACTCCAATCATGAAATTGCGCAGATGTTCGGTAAGACTTTTGAAGCGCCTGACCCGAATCAGTCCCAGACGGCTGTGGTGGTAAAGGATATCAGCGTGTTCAGTTATTGTGAGCATCATCTCGCATTGATGTACGATATGAAAGTCAATGTGGCATATGTACCCCGGGAACGGGTGATTGGGCTGAGTAAGATCGCACGTATCTGTGATATGGCAGCAAGACGGTTACAATTGCAGGAGCGTTTGGGGAGAGATATTGCGGAAATCCTCATGGAAGCGGCGGATACGCCGGATGTGGGCGTGGTCATTACCGGTTCTCACAGCTGCATGACAGCCCGGGGCATCCGGAATGTTTCTTCCCGGACAACAACAAATACTTTCTGCGGTGCGTTCCAGACGGAGCGTACATTGCAGGAATTGCTATAGGAGGCAAGGGCATGAAAGCATTGGTTCTTTTCAGCGGCGGTGTGGATAGTACCACTTGTCTGGGTCTGGCGGTGGAAAAATACGGCGCAGATCAGGTATTGGCACTGTCGGTGTATTATGGACAGAAGCACAAGAAAGAAATGGAAGCGGCGGAGAAGATTGCAAAGCATTACGGCGTCCTCTGGAAGCAGCTGGATCTGGCACTGATCTTTGCGGATTCCAATTGCTCTCTGCTGTCCGGCTCTACGGAGGAAATTCCTAAGGAAAGCTATGCGCAGCAGCTGGAGCATACAGGCGGCAGTCCTGTTTCTACCTATGTGCCTTTCCGGAATGGTCTGTTCCTTTCGTCGGCGGCAAGTATTGCATTGTCTCACGGCTGCGAAGTGATCTATTATGGTGCACACAGCGATGATGCAGCCGGGAATGCCTATCCGGATTGCAGCAGTGCATTCAATGATGCCATGAACCAGGCAATTTATCTGGGCAGCGGAAACCAATTGCACATTGAGGCACCCTTTGTCAACTGGACAAAGGCACAGGTGGTGAAAAAAGGACTGGAGCTTGGTGTGCCCTATGGGCTGACCTGGAGCTGCTATGAGGGTGGTGAGACCCCTTGCGGCACTTGCGGTACCTGTCGTGATCGTGCAGCAGCTTTTGCGGCAAACGGTGTGGCAGATCCGGCATTGGGAGGTGAATCATTTGGCAGGACGAAGTGAGGAAGAAAAGGGCAATATCACGCTGCTGGGCAACCAGAATACCCAGTATGCAAGTGATTATGCACCGGAAGTGCTGGAGACCTTTCCGAATAAGCATCCGGGACGAGACTATTTTGTCAAGTTCAATTGTCCGGAATTTACCAGTCTCTGTCCCATTACGGGACAGCCGGATTTCGCAACACTGTATATCTCCTATGTGCCGAGAGAGCGCATGGTGGAGAGCAAATCCTTGAAGCTGTATCTCTTCAGCTTCCGTAATCACGGTGATTTTCATGAGGACTGCGTCAATATCATCATGAATGACTTGATCCGGCTTATGGATCCGGCGTATATTGAAGTCTGGGGAAAATTTTTGCCCCGGGGCGGTATTTCCATTGATCCCTATTGCAATTATGGAAAACCAGGGACAAAATGGGAACAGGTGGCGTGGGAGCGTTTAACTCATCACGATCTGTATCCGGAATCGGTGAATAACCGTTAAAACAAAATGTGGACAAAGGCGTCCGGTCAGGCTGAATGGAAGTTTCATTCAGTCTGGTCGGACATTTTTTATTTTCGTAAAAATACGAAAAAAATTGTAACTTTTTAGATAATATCAAAGCATTTTGCTTGAAAAAAACGGAAAAATGTGATATAATAAAGCGTATTTTTTCTGATTTTGTCGGAAATAGGAAAATATCAAAAGGAGTGTATTCTGTATGGAAACATTTACATCCGTCATCAAACAAATCGACAGCTGGGTCTGGGGTATTCCGCTGATCGTACTGATCCTGCTGTGCGGCATCTGGCTGACGCTCCGCGTTCGTGGACTTCAGATCCGCCATCTGGGCAAAGCGCTCAAATTTATGGTAAAAAATGAAGATAACGGAGACGGTGAAGTTACCAGCTTCGGTGCTCTTTGTACTGCACTGTCTGCTACCATCGGTACTGGTAATATCGTAGGTGTTGCAACTGCTATCGCTGCTGGCGGTCCCGGTGCATTGTTCTGGATGGAGATTGCAGCGCTGTTTGGTATGGCGACGAAATATTCTGAGGGTTTTTTGGCAATCAAATACCGGACAGTGGACAAGGATGGACACTATCTGGGCGGCCCGTTTTATTACATTGAAAAAGGAATGGGTTCCCGCTGGAAGTGGCTGGCAAAACTGTTCGCTTTGTTCGGTACTCTGGCTGGTCTGATGGGAATCGGTACCATTACACAGATCAATGGTATCACATCGGCATCAAATAATTTCTTTGACCCAGACAAATCCTGCGTGGCTTTCACTCTGTTTGGCAATGAATATACCTGGACAACCGTGATCGTAGGTCTGATCGTGACAATTTGTGTGGCGCTGGTGATTATCGGCGGTATCAAGCGTATTTCCCAGATCTCACAGGTGGTTGTACCGTTTATGGCGATTGCCTATGTAGTTTGCTGCCTGATTATTATGGTTTGCAATGTTACTGCAATTCCCAGCGCTGTTGTTGAAATAGTCCGCAGTGCCTTTGGCATAGATGCAGTTGCCGGTGGTGCACTGGGCGCTATGATCGTTGCAATGCAGAAGGGTGTTGCACGCGGTATTTTCTCCAATGAAGCTGGTTTGGGCTCTGCACCGATTGCAGCCGCCGCAGCACGTACCAAGGAGCCGGTGCGCCAGGGTCTGGTAACGATGACAGGCACCTTTATTGATACCATCGTGATCTGCACTATGACCGGTCTGTCCATTGTTATTTCCGGTGCATGGAGCAATCCGGATCTGGAAGGCGTGGAGATTACAGACGCAGCATTCCAGCATGGTCTTCCATTTCCCAGTCAGGTTTCTTCTTTCCTGCTGATGGTATGCCTGATCTTCTTTGCGTTTACTACGATTCTGGGTTGGAGTTATTACTCGGAGCGATGCCTGACCTACCTGCGCGGCAGGGCAAGTCATACATTGACCCTGGCATTCCGCTGGCTGTATATTGCAGCTGTATTCATCGGACCGTATCTGACAGTTGAGGCTGTCTGGGATATCGCAGATATCTTTAACGGACTGATGGCGTTCCCGAATGTCATTGCATTGTTGGCACTGTCGGGAATCGTAGCAATGGATACCAAACAGTATTTTTCAGAAAAACGGCACCTGAGATAATTGATCGAAGGAATGTGGAGCACTTCCCGGTGGGAGGTGCTCTTTTTTGCGTTTAATAGACGCTTTAAACTGAAATTAACACAAATTGTCTGATAAACGATTTATGTTTACAAAAAATAAACACAATAACTTACAAATGAGTGTTGACAAGCACCGCTTTTTTTGATATAATAATAAAGCTGAATGCGACAAATGAATGCGAGTGTGCTGGAATTGGCAGACAGGCACGTTTGAGGGGCGTGTGCTTCGGCGTACGGGTTCAAGTCCCGTCACTCGCACCACTTCCTAACGCTGGAAGCTTTATATGATGGACAGGTGGCTGAGCTGGTCTAAGGCGCACGACTGGAACTCGTGTATACGTTAATAGCGTATCGAGGGTTCGAATCCCTCCCTGTCCGCCAAAAACTCCCGAAACAATTTAGGTTTCGGGAGTTTTTTCTGCAATATAAACATGTGGTTACTTCTAAAAAACCGCTCACCCGTCATCTGCACCACATCTGACGGATTCGAGGTTTTTAGAGATGCCCATGTTTTGGATAATAACTGCAAAAGTATAAATGACATGACTGTTGCCAGCATAGAAAGAAATCAAAGAAAATGAGAAATGAGGCGTGTCGTTTGGATTACAAGAAAATAAGTAGGTTTATCAGTCTGATTCTACGCCATCATCCGGAGACGATCGGAATTTCTCTTGACCATCATGGCTGGGCAAAAGTTGGTGAGCTGATTACTGGAATCAATGATACAGGCAAATACCATATAGACATGCCTATGCTGGAAGAAATTGTAATGAACGATAATAAGCAGCGGTATAGCTTCAATTCGGATAAAACAAAAATCAGAGCCAATCAGGGTCATTCGATCAATGTGGATGTGGAACTGCAAGAAGCCATTCCGCCTGAAATATTGTATCATGGCACTGGGGAGAAATCTGTTTGTTCCATTTGTGCAGAAGGATTGCAGCCGAAAAGCAGACTGTATGTACATTTGTCCAAGGATATCGAAACAGCGGCGAATGTTGGGAGCAGACATGGAAAACCAGTTGTTTTCACCGTTGCATCAGGGAAAATGCATCGAAAAGGATATCGTTTCTACTTGTCCGTGAATGGGGTATGGCTGACAAAATCTGTGCCAGTGGAGTTTATCCAATTACAGGGAAAGAACAGATTGCAAGATTGAAAGCCATGATAAAAACACACGCCTTATTTATCTTCAGTTTCTCGCACGGAAACTTTCAAAAGCATCCCTATACTGACATTATCAAAAAAATCCACGTCAAATTCTTTTTTATAAAAAATAAAATTGCAGATAATCTTATTTTTTTCGGCAAAAATCAGATTTTCCTATTGACAAACCCGTCAGGATGCGCTATAATAAAAATAATCAAAGGGTTCATAATGTGAGCCTGTCATAGAAGGAAGCAATGGTGCTTACAGAATGGAACTGTTCAGTTTCTGTTCTGTAAGCACTTTTTTGTTTTTTTGCGGCTGTGATATCCTGCCGACTGCAGGATGCACGAAATCAAAGCAAGGGAGAAGTGACCATGGATAATTACAGAACACAGGAGCCATTTGCAAAGAATGGTCTGTATGATCCACGTTTTGAACATGAAAACTGCGGTATCGGTGCCGTTGTCAACATGAGTGGCGAGACTGACCGCAAGGTAGTTGACAGCGCACTGCGCATTGTCGAAACGCTGGAGCACAGAGCCGGTAAGGATGCCGAGGGTAAGACCGGTGATGGCGTCGGTATTCTGCTCCAGATCTCGCACACCTATTTTTCAAAGGTTGCAAAAGAGGCTGGTATTCCCATCGGCGATAAGCGGGAATATGGTATCGGTATGTTTTTCTTCCCCCAGTCGGAGGAAAAATATCAGAATGCAATGCAGACCTTTGAGGATGTATTGAAAGAAGAAAAGCTGGAATTCCTCGGCTGGCGTGAAGTACCGGTAAATCCGGACGTACTAGGCACAAAGGCACTGGATAGTATGCCCCATATTATGCAGGCATTCATCAAAAAGCCGGAGGATTGCGCCAAGGGTCTGGAATTCGACCGGAAGCTCTATATTGCCCGGATGGTCTTTGAAAAGCGGAATAAGGAGACCTATGTGGTTTCCTGCTCCAGCCGTACCATTGTATATAAAGGTATGTTCCTGGTAAATCAGCTCCGTCTGTTCTATGATGATCTGAACAGCCCGGATTATCATTCTGCTATCGGTATTGTTCACTCCCGTTTCAGCACCAATACCAATCCCAGCTGGCAGCGTTCTCATCCGAACCGCATGATGGTACACAACGGTGAGATCAATACCATTACCGGTAACGTGGATAAGATGCTCAGCCGAGAATCCATTCTCCACTGCAAAGCCCTGGACGAACGCATGAAGGATATTCTGCCCATGCTGGACGTAACTGGTTCCGACTCGGCACGTCTGGATAATACTCTGGAATTCATGACCATGTCCGGTATGGATTTGCCTCTGGCGGTCATGATGACCATTCCTGAGCCGTGGCAGCATATTCCCACTATGAGCCGTGAAAAGCGTGCATTTTATCAGTATTACGCAACTATGATGGAACCTTGGGACGGTCCTGCTTCCATTATCTTTACAGACGGTGATGTTATGGGTGCAGTCCTCGACCGGAATGGTCTGCGTCCGTCCCGGTATTATGTCACAGACGATGGCTATCTGATCCTCTCCTCTGAGGTCGGTGCACTGGATGATATCCCGGCAGAGAAGATCATCAAGAAAGAACGTCTCCATCCGGGTAAAATGCTCCTGGTAGATACCGTGCAGGGCAAGCTTATTGATGATGATACTCTGAAAAATTACTACGCAAAGCGTCAACCCTACGGCGAATGGCTTGATCATAATCTGTTTGAACTGCGGGAGCTGACCATCCCCAACAAGCGTCCCTTCCGTCATGGCGGCAAGGAACTGCTGTGCCTCCAGCGTGCGTTCGGCTATGATTATGACTCCCTGTATCATGTCATGGTGCCTATGGCACTGAACGGCGGCGAACCGACTTCCGCAATGGGTACCGATACGCCCATTCCAGCAATGTCCAGAAAGAATCCGCCTCTGTTCGATTATTTCAAGCAGCTGTTCGCACAGGTAACCAATCCGCCCATCGATTCCATCCGGGAATCGGTTATCACGGACACGACAGTATATCTGGGTGTTGCTGGCAATATCCTGGAAGAGGATGAGCGCAACTGCCGTGTTCTGAAGGTGAACAATCCAATTCTGACCAATCTGGATCTCATGAAGATTCGTGATATGAAGATCGAAGGTCTGAAAACCGCTGATATCTCCATGCTGTATACTAAGGATGTACCTCTGCACGATGCCATTGAGCATCTGTATGAGCAGGCAGAAGCAGCCCATGCAGACGGTGCAACGATCCTGATCCTCACAGACCGTGGCGTAGACCGTGATCACCTGGCAATTCCGTCTTTGCTGGCAGTTGCAGCACTGGAGACCTATCTGGTAAAGACCAGAAAGAATACAGCGATCTCCCTTATTATCGAAACAGCAGAGCCCTGCGAAGTACACCATTTTGCAACACTTCTTGGTTTCGGTGCAAGCGCGGTCAATCCCTATTTGGCACTGGATTCCTTGTACGATATGATCAACCGTGGTCTGGTGGATAAGGACTATTCTCAGGCAAGCAAGGCGTATATCGACGCAGTTGTTTCCGGTATTGTCAAGATCGCTTCGAAAATGGGTATTTCCACCATCCAGTCCTATCAGGGTTCCAAGATCTTTGAGGCACTGGGTATCAGCGAAAGCGTAATGCATGAATTCTTCCCGGATACTGTCAGCCGTGTCGGCGGTATTGATCTGGATGATATTGCAAAGCGCAGTATGGAAATGCACGAGAACGCATTTGATCCCAACGATCTGGGTATGGATGAGGGATTGCGCAGTGTGGGCTGGCATAAAGCGCGCAGCAACCAGGAGGATCACCTGTACAATCCGGAGACCATCCATCTGCTCCAGCAGGCAACCTGGCGAGATGATTATAATCTGTTCAAACAGTATTCTGCATGTGTCAACGCAGAGGATCGGCATGTGACGCTCCGCAGCACCCTGGACTTCCGGTTTGCAGAGGACGGCGGTATCCCTATGGAAGAGGTAGAGAGTGTCGAGTCTATTATGCGTCGCTTCAAGACAGGTGCTATGTCCTACGGCTCCATTTCTCAGGAGGCACACGAGTGTATGGCGATTGCCATGAACCGTATCGGCGGCAAGTCCAACAGCGGTGAGGGCGGCGAAGATCTGGAACGTATCGTCACTTCCGGCAGCGCAGTCGATAAGTGCTCTGCCATCAAGCAGGTGGCATCCGGACGGTTCGGCGTAACGTCCAAGTATCTGACCTCTGCAAAGGAGATTCAGATCAAGATGGCACAGGGTGCAAAGCCCGGCGAGGGCGGCCATCTGCCGGCAAAGAAGGTTTATCCCTGGATCGCAAAGACAAGACATTCCACACCGGGTGTTGCCCTGATCTCTCCGCCGCCGCACCATGATATCTACTCCATCGAGGATCTGGCGCAGCTGATCTATGATTTGAAAAATGCCAATAAAAAGGCGAGAATTTCCGTAAAGCTGGTATCTGAAGCAGGTGTCGGCACCATTGCTGCCGGTGTTGCAAAGGCAGGCGCAGGCGTCATCCTGATCTCCGGTTATGACGGCGGTACCGGTGCAGCGCCCAGCAGTTCCATTCACAATGCAGGTCTTCCCTGGGAACTGGGATTGGCAGAGACACACCAGACACTGATCCAGAACAATCTACGTTCAAAGGTTGTAATCGAAACAGACGGTAAGATGATGACCGGACGTGACGTTGTTATTGCCGCACTGCTGGGTGCAGAGGAATACGGCTTTGCCACAGCACCCCTGGTAACCATGGGCTGCGTTATGATGCGTGTCTGCAATCTGGATACCTGTCCGGCAGGTGTTGCCACACAGAATCCGGAGCTGCGGAAGCGTTTCCGCGGAAAGCCGGAGTATGTTATCAACTTCATGCGGTTCATTGCCCAGGAAATGCGGGAATACATGGCAAAGTTGGGCATTCATACCGTAGATGAACTCATCGGTCGTTCTGATCTGCTGGTACAGAAGCAGTACCCGGCAGGCAGCCGTGAGAGCAAGATCGACATGTCCCGCATCCTGACCAATCCCTATGCAAAGCCGGAGAGCGATGTCAAGATGCACTTTGTACCGGAAGATGTATTCGATTTCAAGTTGGGCGAGACCATTGATGAAACCGTGATCATTCCGGAGATGAAGGAAGCACTGGCAAAGAAAAAGCACAAGGAGATCAGCATCAATGTCAGCAACCTGAACCGTGCACTGGGTACGCTGTTTGGTGCAGAGATCACCCGGAAATATTATAACACCCTGGACGATGATACCTATGTGGTACATTGTACCGGTGCAGGCGGACAGAGCTTCGGTGCATTTATTCCGAAGGGTCTGACTCTTGCACTGGAAGGTGACAGCAATGACTACTTCGGAAAGGGACTTTCCGGCGGTAAGCTGGCAGTGTTCCCGCCCAAGGGTTCCCAGTTCAAGGAAGATGAAAATATTATTATTGGTAACGTGGCACTCTTCGGTGCAACCAGCGGTAAGGCGTTCATCAACGGCGTTGCCGGTGAGCGCTTCTGCGTCAGAAATTCCGGTGCATCCGTTGTTGTAGAAGGAGTGGGCGAGCATGGCTGCGAATATATGACCGGCGGCTGTGCAGTGATCCTGGGCGAAGTGGGCAAGAACTTTGCAGCTGGTATGAGCGGCGGTATTGCCTACGTGCTGGATCGGGAAAATGATCTGTACACCAAGCTGAACAAGTCACTCGTTGGTTTCAGCAGCGTCACAAGACCGGAGGATATCGCACAGCTTCGTGGTCTCATTGAAGAGCATGTGGCATGGACAGATTCGGCACTTGGCAAGGAGATTCTGGCGGACTTCGAGGGTTATCTGCCCCAGTTCAAGAAGATTGTACCGCATGATTATGCAAAGATGTTGGACAGCATTGCAGTGTTCCAGGCGGAGGGCATGAGCCGGGAAGAAGCACAGATCGAGGCATTCTATGCCAATACGAGAAATTAACAGGAGGAACGATCATGGGAAAATCAACTGGATTTCTCGAATATGAGAGAGTCGAAAATGCGGGACAGGAGCCGCTGGAACGAATCAAGACCTATCGTGAATTCCACACGCCCCTTTCGGACGAAGAGCGTCAGAAGCAGGGTGCACGTTGTATGGAATGCGGCGTTCCGTTCTGTCAGGCAGGAAAGCCGATTTTTGGCATGGTTTCTGGATGTCCGCTGAACAATCTGTGCCCGGAGTGGAATGATTTGGTATACAAGGGCTTCTGGGATGAAGCAGCAGATCGTCTGCTGCTGACAAACTGTTTCCCGGAATTCACCTCCCGTGTCTGCCCGGCACTTTGCGAAAAAGCATGTACCTGCGGTCTCTATGACGATCCGGTGACAGTCAAGGAAAATGAATATGCCATTATTGAAAAGGCATTTGCCAGTGGACACATCAAGCCCAATCCGCCCAAGGTACGCACAGGAAAGCGTGTTGCAATTGTCGGCTCTGGTCCGTCAGGTCTGGCGGCTGCATTGCAGCTGAATAAGCGTGGACATCATGTCACCGTATTTGAGCGGGAAGACCGTGTGGGCGGCCTGCTGATGTACGGTATCCCCAATATGAAGCTGGAAAAGACAGTGGTACAGC
Source organism: uncultured Ruminococcus sp. (assembly GCF_937915125.1). Taxonomy (GTDB): domain Bacteria; phylum Bacillota; class Clostridia; order Oscillospirales; family Ruminococcaceae; genus Ruminococcus_C. The sequence continues at coordinate 91,900 of NZ_CALDMP010000021.1, forward strand.
GCCGTGTGGATATGATGGAAGCCGAAGGCGTGGAGTTCCGCACAGGTGTGGATGTGGGAAAGGATATCACCGCTGCGCAGCTGCTGAAAGAATATGATGCAGTTGTCCTGGCGTGCGGTTCTTCCAATCCCCGGAATATCACAGCAGAGGGACGGGATGCAGATGGTATCTACTATGCAGTAGATTTCCTGAAAGCGACTACAAAGAGCCTGATCAATTCCAACCTGTCAGACGGTTACTATATCAGCGCTAAGTATAAGAATGTCATTGTCATCGGTGGCGGTGATACGGGTAATGACTGCGTCGGCACAGCCATCCGTCACGGCTGCAAATCCGTGGTACAGCTGGAAATGATGCCGAAGCTGCCGGACAGCCGTGCAGAAAACAATCCCTGGCCGGAGTGGCCACGTGTCTGCAAGACAGACTATGGTCAGGAAGAAGCAATCGCTGTCTTTGGTCATGATCCCCGGATCTATCAGACCACAGTAAAGCGTTTCATCAAGGATGACAAGAACCATGTCCGTGCGGTGGAGACCATTAAGCTCCAGTCGATGCACGATCCGAAAACCGGACGGATGCGCATGGAAGAGATCGCAGGCAGTGAGCAGATCCTGGATGCAGATCTGGTACTGATCGCAGCTGGATTCCTGGGATCACAGGCATATGTTACAGACGCTTTCGGCGTAGAACTGACGCCCCGCACCAATGTTGCAACAGAAGCTGGTCATTACAAGACCAATGTGGAAAAGGTATTCACAGCCGGCGATATGCACCGTGGGCAGTCCCTGGTGGTATGGGCGATTCGTGAGGGCAGAGAAGCCGCACGGGAAGTGGATGAGTTCCTCATGGGCTATACCAATCTGCACTGATTGCGGAACAGAAACATATATAACAGAAGACAGGCAGACTGCACAAAAAATGCGGTCTGCTTTTCCTTTGCAATTTGGCGGAAAGTGTGGTATAATGAAGGTGTATCAGGAAAATGCGAAAAACCAAAAACCAGGATTTACAATAAGAAAGCGGAGATGGCTCATCGGATGGAGTGCCCTTATTTGTTAACAGAGGCACACGGGTTCGACTCCCAGGCTCCGCACCATTTAGTAGGTTATTGTGAATCCGTCTTAGACAGATTAAACTGGAGTAACAATTTTTGAAAAATAGAATCTATTCAGAAAGGAAAGAATTCAACATGACCAAAAAAGAACGTGCCCTCCGTGCCTGCGAGACGCTGGAACAGGTCTATCCCGAGGCAACCTGCGCTTTGAAATACGAAAAACCATACGAGCTGCTCATTGCTGTGCGGCTGTCTGCCCAATGCACCGATGCCCGGGTGAATCTCGTGACGCCGAAGCTATTTGCAGCATATCCCACCCTGGAAGACTTTGCGGCAGCGGACATTGCCGATCTGGAGGAAATTGTGCGTCCCTGTGGATTTTACCACATGAAAGCCAAAAGCATCAAGGAAATGGCAGGGCAGCTGCTGGAAAACTACAACGGCGTTGTCCCGGATACCATGGAGGAATTGCTCACCCTGTCCGGCGTGGGACGTAAGACGGCAAATCTCATCCTGGGAGATGTCTACGGAAAGCCGGCAATTGTGGCGGATACCCATTTTATCCGCATTACTGGCAGACTGGGATTGACCAAGAGCAAGGATCCGGTACAGGTGGAACGTGACTTGAGACCTCTCGTGCCGCCAGAACGATCCTCGGACTTCTGTCACCGTATCGTCTGGTTCGGACGGGATACCTGCCGTGCCCGGAAACCTCAGTGCAAGGGATGCCCTATGGCAGAATTTTGTCCTTCCTGCGAAGAAAAAGTGTAAATTTGTGCAGAACCCATCAAATCCTATTGACAAACTGTCACGATCGTGATATACTAGTAACTGTATAATTTGAATAAAAGGCGGTAAATCCATGGGCATTTTTAGTAAAGTATTCGGTTCCTACAGCACCCGTGAGCTTGCACGTATTGAACCGTTAAAGAACAAAGTATTGGACCTGGAAGAAGAATATAAGGCACTTTCGGATGCAGAACTGAAAGAAAAGACCAACGAATTCCGGGATCGTCTGGAGGACGGCGAGTCTCTGGAGAGCATGGAGGCAGAAGCTCTGGCAACTGTGCGTGAAGCGGCTGACCGTGTTCTGGGCAAGCGCCCGTTCCCGGTACAGATCATCGGTGCGATCGTACTGCATCAGGGCCGTATTGCCGAGATGAAGACTGGTGAAGGTAAGACTCTCGTTGCCTGCGTGGCTGCTTATCTGAATGCACTGCCGGGCAAGGGCGTACACGTTGTCACCGTCAATGACTATCTGGCAAAGACACAGTCTGACGAAATGGGCAAGGTACTGCGATTCCTGGGTCTGACAGTTGGCTGTATTCTCCACGGTCTGAATAACGACCAGCGCCGTGCCGCCTATAACTGCGATGTTACATACGGTACCAATAACGAGCTGGGCTTTGACTATCTGCGTGATAACATGGTTATCTATAAGAAGGACAAGGTACAGCGGGAACATAACTTCGCCATCGTGGACGAGGTGGACTCCATCCTCATCGACGAAGCGAGAACGCCGCTGATCATCTCCGGTAAAGGCGATAAGTCCACTGCATTGTACGGCGTTGTGGACAAGTTTGCCAAGACCTTGGTTCCCGCAACTGTCGTAGAAATGGACGATAAGCAGGATCAGGAAGAGGTAAACGAAAACGCCGATTACATCGTGGACGAAAAGGCAAAGACCGCTACCATCACACGCCGCGGCGTCAAGAAGGCAGAGGAATATTTTGCTGTAGAGAACCTCATGGATCCGGACAATATGACATTGCTGCATCACATCAACCAGGCGCTGAAAGCAAATGGTGTTATGCGCAAGGATATCGACTATATCGTGGAAGACGGCGAGGTTATCATCATTGATGAATTCACCGGTCGTAAGATGCTGGGACGCCGTTTCAATGACGGTCTCCACCAGGCAATCGAAGCCAAGGAAGATGTCAAGGTCGCTCAGGAATCCAAGACTCTGGCAACCATTACATTCCAGAATTATTTCCGTCTGTACAACAAGCTGTCCGGTATGACCGGTACTGCAATGACAGAGGAAGATGAATTCCGTGAGATCTATAAGCTGGATGTTATCGCCGTGCCGACAAACCGTCCGGTACAGCGTATTGACCATACAGACCTGATCTACCGTACTGAAAAGGGTAAATATAAGGCAATTATCGAACAGATCGCAGAGTGCCACGAAAAGGGACAGCCGGTTTTGGTGGGTACCATTTCCATCGAAAAGTCGGAATTGCTCTCTTCTATGCTGAAACGCAAGGGCATCAAGCACGAGGTCCTCAATGCGAAGTATCACGCAAAGGAAGCAGAAATCGTTGCACAGGCAGGTAAGCTGGGTGCAGTTACCATTGCCACCAATATGGCAGGTCGTGGTACCGATATTATGCTGGGCGGTAATGCGGAATTCCTGGCAAAGGCAGAAATGCGTAAGCGTGACTATCCGGAAGAGATCATCACTGAAGCCATTGGATTTGCCGATACAGATGACCAGGAGATCCTGGATGCCAGAGCCGTATATCAGGAACTGTACAAGAAGTTCGGCGAGGAAGTCAAGGAAAAGGCAGTTGCCGTAAAGGAAGCCGGCGGTCTGTATATTCTGGGTACAGAACGTCACGAATCCCGCCGTATTGATAACCAGCTGCGTGGTCGTTCCGGCCGTCAGGGTGACGAGGGTGAAAGCCGCTTCTTCCTGTCTGTGGAAGATGATTTGATGCGCATCTTTGCCGGCGATCGTCTGGAAAATATGATGCGTACACTGAACGTGGACGAAGATACGCCCATTGAGAGCAAGGCGCTCACAAAGATCATTGAATCCTCTCAACGCAAGGTAGAGGGACGGAACTTCAATATCCGTAAGAACGTCCTGAACTACGATGATGTTATGAATACCCAGCGTGAGATCATCTACAAACAGCGTGCACAGGTTCTGGATGGTGAGGATATTCACGACAGCATCATCAAGATGATGGAGGAACTGGTAGAAGGTACTGTAAAGCAGTATATCAACGAAGAGGAAACAGATCACAATCAGTGGAATCTTGTTGGACTTCGGGATCACTTCCTGGGCTGGATCACCGAAGAGGACGATCTGAGCTACAACGAGACAGACCTTGCCGGCCTTTCCACTACGGACATTATCGAAGCACTGACAGAAAAGGCGAAGGAAATCTATCAGACAAAGGAAGACGAATACGGCGATGAGATCATGCGTGAACTGGAGCGTGTGGTTCTGCTGAAGGTTGTTGATACCAAGTGGATGGCGCACATCGACGATATGAACGAACTGAAGAAGGGTATCGGTCTGCGTGCATATGGTCAGCAGAATCCGGTTGTCGAGTATCGTTATGAGGGCTTCGAAATGTTCGATGCAATGGTAGACTCCATCCGTGAGGATACTATTCGTATGCTTCTGACAGTGAAGCTCCAGAAGAATCAGGCACCGGAGCGGGAACAGGTTTCCAAGCCGGATGCACCTAATGCAGGTGCAGATGATGGCAGCTTCGGCGGTCAGCGCCGCAATCCGAATAAAAAGCGCTGAGTGACCAAAACTGTATGAAGAAAAAACAGGGGACACGGCTTTCGCTGTGCTCCCCTGTTTTGGATGGAGGACTTATGGCGGAAACAGGTTATGAGACGTTTTCCTTTTACTATGACACTCTGACGGAAAACGTAGACTATCCGGCACGTGCGGCATATCTGGACGCTCTGATCCGGGAAAATCTTCGCTCAGAGGGAAATGTTATGCTGGATTTGGCGTGCGGCACGGGTACCATGACGGAGGAAATGGCAAAGCGTGGCTATGACATGATTGGCGTGGATTATTCTGCTGGAATGCTGAGCCAGGCAATGGAGAAGAAAATCACTCACGGACTGCCTATCCAGTATGTGCAGCAGGATATGCGTGAGTTGGAACTGTACGGTACAGTAGATGTGACCATCTGCACCCTGGATAGCTTAAACCATCTGCCGGATCTTTCTGATGTGCAGAAGGTGTTCCAGCGTGTGGCTGATGTTACGGAACCGGGCGGTTTGTTCGTATTCGATATGAATACGCTGTACAAACACCGGGAATTGCTGGGGAATCAGGTGTATATCTATGAGACAGACGAGGTATACTGTGTCTGGGAAAATGCCCTGCAAGAGGATGGCTGTACTGTCGAGATTACACTGGAATTGTTCCAGTTGTGCGAGGATGGACGCTATTGTCGCCAGGAGGAAACGCTGACAGAGCGTGCCTATGCGCCGGAACAGGTGACAGCGGCTTTGTTGGAGGTTGGTTTTTCTGTTGTTGGTGTATATCATGCGGACACCAAGGAACCTCTGCGGGATGACAGCGAACGCATGGTAGTGGTTGCAAGAAAGGAAGCATAATATGGGAATTTTGAAACGTGTTATTGCAAAGGATGCCTCTGTTGTGGCATGTGCAGTGGATGCAACAGATATGATCTCAGAAATGGAGCAGATCCACGAGACGTCTGCGGTGATGACAGCGGCATTGGGACGGCTGTCCATTGCAGCGAGTATGATGGGCTATGGTCTGAAAAGTGAAAGCGACAGCGTGACACTTCGTGTCAAGGGTGGCGGTCCGGCAGGAATGCTGGTTGCTGTGGCAGATAGTCACGGCAATGTCAAAGCAGATGTGGATCAGCCTATCGTGGAACTGCCGCTGAATGCCCAGGGGAAACTGGATGTAGGCGGTGCAGTCGGTACAGATGGTACTCTTTCTGTGGTGAAAGATCTGGGGCTGAAAGAGCCGTATGTAGGTATGGTACCCCTGGTTTCCGGGGAAATTGCCGAGGATATAGCGCAGTATTTTGCCACCAGTGAGCAGACACCTACGGTCTGCGGATTGGGTGTGCTGGTGAATCCGGATCTGACAGTGAAAGTTGCAGGAGGATTTCTGATCCAGGTGCTGCCTTTTGCCAGTGACGCCTGCATTGACACCATTGAACAGAATCTGAAAACCCTGCCGCCGGTGACAGTTATGATGGAACAGGGCATGACCACAGAACAGATTGCACTCCGTCTGCTGGATGGTCTGGAGCCCAACCTGTTGGATGAGGCAGAGGTGCACTATCACTGCGATTGCAGCCGGGAACGGACAGAGCGTGTGCTGACTGCTCTGGGCAATGAGGAACTGACAAAGCTTGCGGCAGAAGGCAAATCAGTGGATGTCAACTGCCATTTCTGTAAAAAACAGTATACCTTTACACCGGAAGAACTGCTTGCACTGCGCAGCTGACTATAAAAATTGTTTTCAACAAAGTGAAAAATGCAATGCAAAGGATGTGAGAATGGGTGCGCAATCAGAAAAAAGTTTTTATGCTACTTATTGTGATGGCTGCCTGGCTGTTGCTCATGTGGAAGCTTTCCACTGCAAATGGCACGGAGACTCTGCGTGACAGCATGGTCTTTGCCCGGAAAATTGGCGGCTGGATCTACGATACACCGACGGCGGAACAGTTGAACCATCTGAATCTGTTTCTGCGAAAAATGGCGCATGTGTTTCTCTATGCCGTCCTCGGCTGCATTTTTGCAATGCTTTGGCAGCTGCTTCTGGAACGATATGCCATGTGGAAACGGATGCTGCCACCGATATTGTGTTGTATAGCAGTGGCATTTTTGGACGAACTGCAAAAAATTCCGATCGCAGGGAGACATTTCTCCTGTTCGGAATCTTTTCTGAACGCAGGAAGTGCCCTGGCAGTAATCCTGATTTTTTATTTTTGCGTCTGGATCTGCACCAAAAATGATCGAAAACAGGAAACTTCATTATAATGCATCTGAGCATCACAGGAAACAGAAGCCTGTGATGCTTTTTGTACATATCTGACAATTCTAATAAAGAGATTTCTAATTGCATTGTGAAAGTTCTCATAATGTACTTGACTTTTTCTCAAAAATTTGGTAATATGATAGTATAACATTTTGGGGAGATGTGATTGCTAAATGGATACGCAGGAATACATAGAGACTGTGGAGAATGCGTGGACAAGATCAGAACGAATTCTTTGCACGCCTTCCGGACTTGCGCGAAAAGCGTTATTCTATGTGCAGGAAATCGGCACCTTAACATGCAAGCAGTCTCACCGGAATGCTCGTGATTCGCTGGATTCCTATCTTCTGGTGCTGATACAAAAAGGCAGTGGTGTGTTTACAGTAGGCAATGAATCCTATACTGTACGGCAGGGTGATATTGTTTTCCTCGATTGTCATCAGCCGTATTCCCATTGCAGCAGCGAATCCGATCCATGGCAATTTTCTTGGGTTCACTGGAACGGCTATGCCATGCCAGCGCTGTACGAAATGTTTCGCCAGCGACATTCTTCAATTGTGATTCCCAGGGCAGCCGCACATTTTCTGCCAAAGTTTGAACAGATCAAAGAATCTGTTCTGAAACAGCCGCCGGATTTTGAATTGTTTGTATCTCAGTATCTTACTCAGATCGTAACGCAGCTGGTGACGGCAAATACAGGTGAATTTCGCCGTTCTGTCGGTGAAATGTCAGAAAAGTGGGGACAGATTCACCGATATCTGGAGGAACATTTTGCAGATAAAATTACGCTGGAAGAATTGAGCCAGAAATTTGAGATCAGCAAATTTTATATGCTTCGTGGATTTAAGAAAAAATATGGTGTAACCATTGTTCAGTTTATCAATCAGTGCCGCATGAATTATGCGAAAAAGCTGCTGCGCTTTACGGATTTGCAAGTGGATGAAATTGCTGAAAGGTGCGGCATTCACGATTCCAGCTATTTTAATCGGATTTTCCGTACAACAGAAGGAATCTCTGCCGGTTCCTATCGGAAGCAATGGAGAAATTAATTACACAGAAAGAGCCGTTCTTGCAATGGCTCTTTTTTATGCGGTATTGCCATAGAAAAAAGACTGCTCCAGTACGGAACAGTCTTTTTTGAATAAGTATAGATTGTATTTATGCGGTATGCTTGTTATCCGTTTACAGGAATAGAGTCTACCAGGTGAACCAGGAATTTCAGCAGGGTGATGCTGTCATCACCGTTCACTTCGTTGTTTTTAAAGCAGTCTGCATTTGCAGCAGCCTGATCGGACAGCTTCACCTGACCAGCAACAGCCTTGTTCAGCAGGACAGCGTCTGTAATGTCAACTCTGCCGTCTACATTGATGTCACCGTACAGTGTAGGCTCTACATCACCGTTGTTGCTGCTTGACTGGGTAGTTGTTGTAGTTGTTTCAGATTCAGAAGCCAGGGTTGTATCACCGGAAGAAACAGTGGTAGTTTCTGTCGTAGTGGTGGTAGTAGCAGCGGACTCTGTTGTGGTATCTGAGCTGTCGCTGTTGGAAAGCGGGAGATAAGCACCGTTCAGAGCAATCTGATCAGTGGGAACAGAGTCGCCGCCGGTGTTATTTGCCCACCATACCTGAACCTGTGCGGTGTTCTGCTTCTGTGCAGCAGCGCTGATGGCAGCGATCTTGTCTGCATCTTTTACCTTATCTGCGCCGTCATTGTAGGAAACTTCAAAGGGCTTATCCAATGTTACAGTGATCTCGCCGACCTGATCCATTTCCCACTTGTAGGATACCCAGTATTCTGTGCCGTCTACCGTTACAGAAATACCAACACAGCCGTTTGCATAAGAAACGGAGCCTCCAGGTGCTATGATAAAGTCCAGAATCACCGTATCGCCGATGGCTCTGTCAAATGTGATGTCATAGTTACCGTTGTTTTCTGTTACGTCAGCCGGAACGGTAGCTGCCGGATTTGCACTAGTTGTTGTTGTTGTTGTTGTTGTAGTTGTAGTTGTGGTTTCGCTGCCGGAAGATGCGGTTGTATCCGATGTGTCGGATTTCGGCAGATATGCGCCGATCAGAACGATTTCAGAGGTCTTTACAGAATTCTCATCGCCATCATTCGCCCACCATACCTGAACCTGTGCGGTGTTCTGTTCCTGTGCAACTGCACTGATCTTTGCAATCTGGTCTGCATCCTCGACCTTGTCAGCGCCTGCATTGTAGGAAATCTCAAAGGGTTCATCCAGCTTGAATGCGATGTCGCCTGCACCGTCAATTTCCCATTTATAGGATACCCAATAGTCTGTGCCGTCTACATTGACAGAAATGCCAACACAGCCGTTTGCATAGGTGACAGAATCCGGGCAGGTGAAGTCCAGGATCACAGTATCACCAATCGCTCTGTCGAAAGTAACATTATAGTTGCCAGCCTTAACAGCAATGCTGCCCGGGTCACCCTTGCTGGGATCCGGTGCGGGTGTTGTTTTAGTTGTAGTTGTTGTTCTGGAGGTGCTTGCAGTTGTCTCACGGCTGACGGTCGTACCCGACGGCTTGAATGCTGCATATGCTTCTTTGAATTCGTCCAGTGTGATTACCAGATCGCTCTGATAAACTTCTGTCAATGTAGTAGGATTGTTGTAATTGGAATCCATCAGATGCTCGCCATACCAGGGCATAAAGTACAGCCAGTATGCGCTCTCGGAGATCATGTTCTCAACAGACGGAATTGTGTCATTCTCCATCATAGCGATCATTTTTGTATTGTTATACATCTTGATCAGACCATAGAAGGTGGAAGAAATTGCACTTTCATTCGGTGTGGTCACACCAGTAGTCCAGTTCTTAGCATTGTACTTGTCGTAGCCGATGATATCAACATAGTCAGCACCCGGATAGAACAGTGCAGAATCATCGCTGTAGGTGTAGCTGTTGAATTCCCAGATGAGGTTGTGCAGACCATATTCCTTTGTCAGTATGTCGTACAGGTATTGATACAACTGAACATAGACATCTGCGCCTTCCTTCGACCACCAGAACCATGCGCCGCTGCCGTCAGCACCGCCGTTACCCTCTGCTTCGTGGAACGGGCGGAACAGAAGCGGAACGTCTGCATCTGCTACTTTTTTCAGTTGTGTTGCAAGATTATCTACAGCAAGGAGGAAATACTCATATTCTTTTGTACCTTCAACCATGCAGTTTGCAGTGACAAAATCAGTCTTTTCAGAATAGGTTGTCTTATCAAAAGCCAACGTACTGCCTACTGTGTAGTCGCTCATGCTGGTAGGAACATTGATGTGCCAGCTTGCCGTTGCGATACCGCCGGAATCCTTGACCCAGCTGATGATACGACCGGATGTGCCGGCATCCCATGCATACAGCGGGCAGGTCTCACCAAAGTCGAAACCACGGATTACCGGAAGCTCACCGGTCATTTCCTGGATATAATTGAATTCGTCATCTCTGGATTCGCCGTAAAATTCCTGCTGACCAGAGAGAACATTTTTGCCGTATACAGTAGAAAGGTATTCCATGAGCTTCTGGGTTTCCGCAGTTGCTTCCGGATCGCAGCAAGCAGTGTCTGTTGCGACCACTTCCGGCAGAGTTGCTGCCTCCACACGGATATAGTCGATGTTGACCCATCCCCAGCTGCATTCCACACCGATTTCATTGTCACCGGCAGTCAGCTTAACAGTACCTGTATTTGCTTCTACCCATTCGCCTTCATCGGTGCTAGAACAGCTGAAAGAGCCGGAATTCACACCGTTCACTGTGACAAATTCGATTTTATCACCATAGGGTGAGGAATAACCAACAATGATGTCATACATACCAGTTGTCTGAATAGGAACAGTAACCGTTGCTTTTTCGCCGCTGTTTTCAAAGAAAACATAGCTTCCGCCGGAAGCACTCGCGTCATCCTTGACGGTGCCGGTAACTGTACCGGATTCCAGTTCGTATTTCGTGCCGTCAGCAGCAAGAGATGTCAATGAGCTCATCATTATGCCGTTTACGGTCATTGCGCCGGCAGTCAGGACTGTCAGCAATTTTTTCGCAATTCTTCTCATGATATCCTCCTCCAAGGATTTAAATTTTGTACTTATTGTACCATATTTTTTTTGCTATGTCAATACTTTTTTACATGCGCAGTATAAATGTACAATTTTTTGCTGGGTATTTGCAACTTTAATGTATCTTGGAATTTCGTGGGATACTGCATAACTTATAAGGCAACACCGCACAAAGAGCGCCTGGCGACTTCGTATGGTATTGCCTTTGCTGGATTGGCTATAGATCGTAATATCTAAATTTTACTATTTTTAAATGCATAGGAAACATACGTTAAAAAATCATAAAGTCTAAGAATAATTTGGCTCCAGCCTTGCATTTTCATCATAGCTGTGGTATACTAATAAAAAATAGATACAAGCGTATTTGCATGGTCTGTACGGATCGGAACAGAAAGAAGGTGGACAGTATGCTGCAAAATCTACGAAACTGGGATCGCCGGGCGCTCTTATGGCTCCAGGAGCATTTTCGGCGTGCCGGGCTGACGCTGACTATGAAAATTGCGACATTTCTGGGGAACGGCGGCATTATCTGGCTGACAGCATGCGCCTGTCTGCTGCTTCGTCCTGAGACCCGGCGTGCATCTGTGACCGCACTGCTGTCACTGCTGTTTTCCATTTTGATCAACAATGCTATGCTGAAACATCTGGTGGCGCGTGCACGTCCTCATGACAGGATCCAGAATCTGATCGTGCTGATCCGGAGACCAAGGGATTTTTCCTTTCCGTCCGGACATACTTCCAGTTCCTTTGCGGTGGCGACTGTATTTCTGAGTATGTTGCCTCTCTGGATTGGTCTGACGGCAATGACCCTGGCGGTGCTGATCGCCTTTTCCAGACTGTATCTGGGTGCACATTATCCCTCCGACGTGGTATGCGGTGCTGTTCTGGGCGTGCTTTTCGGGCTTGCTGCATTGTATCTCACGCCGCTGCTGCTGAAAAGCTCGTGGTTGCCGGACTCGGTGCGCACCTGGTTTGATCTGGATGTCTTGAAAATGGCACGATTTTACAGTTGAAAATTGAATTTCGTTTTTTCACGATAAAAAGAAAGCGCATAGACGGTGATGTTGATCCGTTCTATGCGCTTTTTTTATGCTTCCAGAGATTCCAGATCCTTCTGCCACAATGTTACGCAAGCATCGCTGGGCATACGCCAGTCGCCTCTGGGAGACAGGGTCACGCTGCCCACTTTGGGACCGTCCGGGAGACAACTCCGTTTGAACTGCTGGGAGAAGAACCGCCAGTAGAATTTTTTCAGCCATTTCAGGATGGTGGTATCATCGTAGGTGCCTTTGAATGCAATTTGCGCCAGCCGGTAGATTTTGTGGGGCGCAAAGCCCAGACGCAGGACATAATACAGGAAAAAGTCATGGAGTGCATATGGTCCCACAATATCTTCGGTCTTCTGGGCAATGGTGCCATCCTGTTCCGGCGGCAGAAGTTCCGGGCTGACCGGGGTGTCCAGTACATCCCGCAGCACGGCAGAAAGGGTATCCTCTGTCTGGGATGCCTCATATGCTACCAGATACCGCACCAGGGTTTTGGGGATAGAGGCATTCACCGCATACATGCTCATATGATCGCCGTTGTACGTTGCCCAGCCCAGTGCCAGCTCGGACAGATCGCCTGTACCGATAACGATACCGCCAGTCTGGTTTGCCAGATCCATGAGCACCTGGGTACGTTCCCGTGCCTGGGAATTTTCATAGGTCACATCGTGGACAACTTCGTCATGTCCGATATCTGCAAAGTGCTGCCGGACACTGTCCTGGATGGGGATTTCCCGCAGCGTTGCGCCATATGCCTTTGCCAGACGGCAGGCGTTCTGATAGGTGCGGTCAGTCGTACCAAAGCAGGGCATGGTCACGGCAATCATGCCGGAGGGATCCAGTCCGCAGATGCGGAAGGCGTGTACCATAACGATCAATGCCAGGGTGGAGTCCAGTCCGCCGGACAAACCAACCACAGCGGTTTTGCAGCCGATGTGCTTCAGACGTGTGGCAAGTCCCGTTGCCTGTAGGGTAAGGATTTTTTCGCAGCGCTGGGAAAGCTCTTTGTCAACCTTGGGTACAAAAGGAGACGGGTCGATCCAGCGTGTCAGCTTGGTTTCCTCTAGAGCCATAGAAAAAGCGGTGGCAACGATATTTTCATTTACCAGCTGCTGGAATGTGTTGGAACGGCGGCGTTCTCCGGCAAGCCGCTGGACATCCACATCGGCATAGAGGATCCCCAGGGTAAACAGCTGGGATTCCGCCAGAAGTGAGCCGTTTTCCAGGATCAGGTTGTGCCCGGCAAAGACCATATCCTGGGTAGATTCCCCGAAGCCGGCATCTGCATAGGCATAGGCGCACAGGAGACTGCCGGATTTTGCTTTGAGTATGGTGCGGCGATAGTCCTCCTTGCCGATGATTTCATCGCTGCATGAGAGGTTGACAATAATAGTTGCTCCAGCCTTTGCCATATAGACGGAAGGGGTATCGCCGACCCAGACATCCTCGCATATCTCCACGCCGAATACAAAATCCGGCAGTTCCGTACAGGTGAAAAGCTGTTTTGCGCCGAATTTCACCGTACCGAGTCCATGGGCATCCCGAATGCGAAGATAGGACTGGGGACAGTTCCAGGATGCATCCGGCCCGGATGCAAAATGCCGTATTTCATAGAATTCGCTGTAATTGGGAATATTCTGCTTGGGCACCATGCCCAGAATATCGCCCTCATAGCAGACAGCGGCGCAGTTATACAGTCCGTTGCCGTGGGCATAGGGCAGTCCTACGATGACAATGGCAGGCAGATCTTTCGTCTCTTGCAAAATTGTCAGCAGTGCATCCAGTGCCCCCTGGATGAGGGTATTTTGCAGGAACAGGTCACCGCAGGTGTATCCGGTAATGCAAAGCTCCGGAAATACAATGAGTTTTGCGCCGGCAGAAGCGGCTTCCTTGGCGTGGGCAATGATCTGTTGCACGTTATAGGTACAATCCGCCACCCGAAGCGGCGGCGTGACACAGGCGATTTTAATGAATCCGTCTTTCATGGACATACACACTCCCGTTCAATGGTTTTCTTTTATTATACCCGAAACAGGAGAAAAATGCAAGGCTGAGCGCATCATGTTTTTACAGATTGGTTTTCATGTCATAGCATAAAGGCACCTCTAAAAATCCGCACACCCGTCATCTGTGGTGCATCTTTACGCCACATCTGACGGATTCGGGGTTTTTAGAGATGCCCATAACTCTATAAGTGGGAGCAGACCGTCTTACGCAAATTGCCGGATAGAAACAAGTATCTGATACGTTGCTCAGATAACAATAAATTCACTGCTGGCATAACCGATAATGCCCTGATAGGAGACAACATCCCATCCGTTGGTGCGGCTGTATACTGTCACGATACCGCCGTTGGGAATGGAACCGATGATCTGTCCTTGCACGGACGGAAAGCTGCGGATATTCAGACCGCTGCCGTCTGTGACGACTGTTCCCCGGAAAACGGGGCCGGCTTCAATGAGAGGGATGCCGAAATAGTCGCACAGAGACTGCACCAGATTGATGGCAATGGTAGTCAGATTGTTGCGAATCCAGTTGGCATCCTCTTCGTTGTCATGATAGCCGATCTCGCAGAGAATTGCCGGCGCTTTTGTCTGAGTCACTTCGCCCAGAGTTGTGGTAGGACGTGATGTGACCTTATCCGGCAGGGGATAGATACTCATGAAATTGTTTGCCGTAATGACTGCCAGCGTTTCGCTATATTTGTCATAGGGAGAATAGTAAATGTCAATGCCCCGGAGCTTTCCGGCGAGACTTTCCGGTGCCGCATTGCTGTGAAGTGCCAGATGCACATCGAAATAGCCGGCATTGGAATCAGCAATGGCACCAGCGACATTCCGGTCAGGGTCGTTCCGGACAAATGCAATACCGCTGGAACGCAGATATGGCTCCATGCGGTCTGCAATGAGATTCATATATTGTTCTTCGTTTCCGCCGCCTACGTATTCATTCCACTCCTGTGTGGATGGACTCAAAAAAACCTTTGGCATTTCATTGACCTCTTTTCCATGGAAAGATTGGGAAGCATTCTGCTTCTCTTTCAATTTATGCAATGCAATGGAAAATGGTGTGATAGTGTTGCAGAATTACTTTTATTGTTCTGTAAAAACAGTTTCAATGAGCCTGCCGGACTTCTCCGGGGTGTACTGCCAACGGTCGATATGGTCATCCTGGATGAAATATTGCATAGGCGCCGGGGGATCCGTATGCTCAAAGGCGTCGATGAGGATCAGCTTCACCTTCATTTTTTCTGGC
The DNA here is from genome assembly GCF_937915125.1 of uncultured Ruminococcus sp. Taxonomy (GTDB): domain Bacteria; phylum Bacillota; class Clostridia; order Oscillospirales; family Ruminococcaceae; genus Ruminococcus_C. Next base: position 107,103 of record NZ_CALDMP010000021.1, read on the forward strand.
AGAATGGCTTTGATATAGACGCTGGCGCACTGTCCGGTGGAAACACCTTCGTGCGGCTCTGCCAGTCCGGCGAGATTGGGTGTCAGTTCCACAAAAATACCGTAGGATTCTACGGAACGAATGATGCCTGCGACTGTCTGCCCGGCGGAAAACTGTGCGGCATTTTCTTCCCATGTGCCCAGCAGTTCCCGGTGGGTCAGGTGAATACGGTTGGGTTCTACCTGGCGTACAATAGCACGAATGGATTGTCCCACGGTAAACCGATCTCTTGGATGTGCGATACGGGACACAGAGATCGTATCAATGGGAAGGAGGGACGGAATACCGCAGCCGATATCCACAAATGCGCCAAAGCGTTCCAGATGAGTCACCCTCGCCGGAATAATGTCTCCCGGTCTGCACTGGGATAAATACTTCGCCCAGCATTCTTCCTGTACCGAACGGCGGGAGAGTATGGCAATGGGTTCGCCGGTTTCGTCCGTCTCCATACGCAGGATGCGGAAACAGACCGGCTTTCCGGCACGGGCAATGAGTGCGATATCCCTTGTGGTTCCCTCAGCAATGCCCATAGCGCCTTCTTCCCGGGGAATGCGCCCTTTCATACAGGGCAGCTGTACAGTCAGATCGTGGGAATTGTCGCAGAGAATGGCTCTGGCTTCTAAGATGGTTCCGGCATACATGGCGTGTTCCATAGCTGCAACGCTATGTAATGCAGCCTGATTTTCGGCTGTGTGGAGCCGGCTTCCTTCCGGTAAATAGTTGTTCATTTTGACCTCCCTGAAAATATATTGTCAACAAATTTGTGAAGTTGTGACTGTCGGCGGAACTTCCGGCGATAGTCGGATTGGTTTAGTGTATGTTCAGACAACACAGATTATGCAATGGGGCAGAAATGTCGCAGGAAAGAAAAACTGTAGTGCAAAACAAGAATAATACTTGTAAATTGTGGAAAAACACTCTTTGATTTTATGAAACTTCACCGGATTTTCACGTGCGCTTTTATTATTTTTATACAAAGACAAAAAAATATCTTCCGAAGATATTGCCTTATTTGAAGAAATGGGGTATAATAGAGAGTACTTATGTGATTCGAACGCAGTGCAGGCAAGGAGGGATCGGCAGTGGACGTGCGGCCGGCGGATATTCTGGTGATGAAAAAACCGCATCCCTGCGGCAGTAATACCATGTATGTGATCCGTGCAGGAATGGATTTCAAGCTTCGCTGTACCGGATGCGGCAGAGAATTCATGGTGCCGAGAAATAAGATCGAACGCCGGATCAAGCAGATTCAGCGTGAGACATCAGGGAACTGACAATATAATCATTCACGAAAAAATGTGTACGCAGAAAACAGAAGAAAGGCAGGAAAGCGGCATGCTTGAAAAGCTTCGGCAGATGGAAGAAAACTATCATCTCATGCAGGAAAAAATGATGGATCCGGATGTGATGTCGGACAATCAGCAGTATGCGCAGCTAATGCGGGAATATAAACATATGCAGTCCATTATGGAAAAGTATCATGCTTATCTGTGTGCGCAGAATAATTATAATGAGGCAAAGGAACTGCTGGATGCCGAGACCGATGCAGAGCTTCGAGAAATGGCACAGGCAGAACTGGAGAGCAGCAAGGCGGAAATGGATACGCTTCAGGAAGAACTGAAGCGGCTTCTTTTGCCGAAAGATCCTGATGATGACCGGAATGTAGTCATTGAGATCCGGGGCGGCGCCGGAGGTGACGAAGCATCCCTGTTTGCAGCATCCTTGTACCGGATGTATACCATGTATGCCGAAACACAGGGCTGGAAACAGGAAGTGCTGAATGCCAATGAGACAGAACTGGGAGGCTATAAGGAGATCAGTTTTTCCATTGAGGGAGAGGGGGCCTATTCCCGGCTAAAATACGAGAGCGGTGTCCATCGGGTACAGCGTGTACCTGAGACGGAATCCCAGGGACGTATCCATACTTCCACGGTAACAGTTGCTGTCCTGGTTGAGGCAGATGAGGTGGCTGTAGAGATCCAGCCCACCGATCTGCGGATCGATGTGTTCCGTGCCAGCGGTGCCGGCGGACAGCATATCAATAAGACGGAATCGGCAGTGCGGATCACCCATCTGCCCACAGGGCTTGTGGTGGAATGCCAGGACGAGAGAAGTCAGTATAAAAATAAGGATAAGGCAATGAAGATCCTTCGTTCCCGTCTGTATGAGCAAATGCTCCGGGAACAGAATGACAAAATTGCATCGGAACGTAAAATGCAGGTGGGTACTGGAGATCGTTCCGAGCGGATCCGTACCTATAATTTCCCCCAGGGACGCATGACAGATCATCGGATCGGTCTGACATTGTACCGGCTGGAGGATATCATGAATGGAAATTTAGACGAAGTATTTGACGCTCTCGCCACAGCAGACGAACTGGAACGGCTGGCAGGGCAGCAGGAAGAGGCGTAATAACGTGGAAACGAAACGACTTTCGGATTGTGCTTCTGATTTGCTGGAGGCTGCCGAGTTACTCAAAAATGGCCAGGTTGTGGGCATTCCTACAGAAACGGTATATGGTCTTGCCGCAGATGCCAGAAATCCTCAGGCAGTGCGGCAGATTTTCGCTGCAAAGGGCAGACCGGCAGACAATCCCCTGATCGTTCATCTTGCGGATATGCGTCAGCTGGGGGAGATTGCTGCGGAAGTGCCGCCTCTGGCAGAAAAGCTGGCAGAGCGGTTCTGGCCGGGGCCTCTGACGATGATTTTGCCGAAGCAGGCGCAGATTCCGGAAATCACCTCCGGCGGTCTGGATACTGTGGGGATTCGTATGCCCTCTCATCCGGTGGCACGTGCGCTGATTTTGCTGTCCGGCGTACCCATTGCGGCGCCTTCTGCCAATATTTCCGGCTATCCCAGTCCTACCACAGCAGAGCATGTGATGCGGGATATGCAGGGGAAAATCGCAGCGGTAGTGGACGGCGGTGCCTGTTCCGTGGGCGTTGAATCCACGGTCATTGCGCTGGAAAATGCGGATACTGTGCGGATTCTGCGGCCTGGATTTGTGACTGCGGAAATGCTGGAAGCAGTCGTTCCCCACGTGACGTTGGATCCTGCCATTCTGCATCAGCTGCAGGAAGGGCAGACTGTGCGGTCGCCGGGGATGAAGTATCAGCATTATTCACCAAATGCCCATGTGGTTCTTGTGGAAGGTACATGGAATGCATTTGCAGATCTGGTTCAGCAGCAGTCGGAGACAGGTATCTGCGCCCTTGTGTTTGACGGCGAAGGGAAGGAGCTTTCCGTGCCGTGCCTGACATATGGTTCAGACGGACAGGAGCAGGCACAGCAGATTTTTTCAAAATTGCGTGAATTTGACGATATGGGTGCACAGAAGGTCTATGTCCGTGCGCCGAAGCCGGAAGGGATCGGTCTGGCCGTCTATAATCGTCTCATTCGTGCGGCAGGATTTGAGGTGATACAGGTATGAACAGTCTCGACGGAGTTATGGTAATCGGTCTGACCGGGCAGACGGGTGCCGGAAAAAGCACAGTGTCCAAAGTATTTGTGCAGAACGGCTTCCGGCTCATTGATGCAGATGCGATTTCCCGTCTGGTGGTAAAGCGTGGTTCCCATTGTCTGGCGGATCTCCGGGAGTGCTTCTCGGATGTGATTCTGACAGCAGACGGCGAACTGGATCGCAAGGCAATGGCTGCCATTGCTTTTTCAGATCATCATAAACTCGAAATGCTCAATACCATTATGTATCCCTATATCATGGGAGAGATCCTGCGGATGATTCACCGCTTTTCCCAGCAGAATCACAAGCTGATCCTGCTGGATGCGCCTACACTGTTCGAAAGCCGGGCAGATGATTTCTGCGATCTCATTATTTCCGTGGTGGCAGAGCCGGAACTGCGGAAACATCGGATCATGAACCGGGATCACATTTCTGAAGAAGCGGCACAGAAGCGGATGCAGATGCAGCACAGCGAATCCTTTTTCCGGGAGCATTCGGACACTGTGCTTGAAAATAATACAACCTTTTCAGAACTGGAAGAAGCAGCGCAGGAATTGTCTGCAAAGCTCATCCGGTATTATGAGACCAAGTTCGGCGTACTCGTATGACTTTTCTTCATAAGAGTACCAAAAAGCATTGAGAATGGAGGAATTTCAGATGGAAGAAAAAACATCAGCAGCAAAGGAAAAGAAAGAACAGCTGTTTGCAGCGGCGAAACACGGCGCAAACCGGATCTCCGGGGAAGAGCTTGCAGCAAGCATGGCGTTTGCAGCGGATTACATGGCTTTTCTGAATGCATCCAAGACAGAGCGTGAGGCAGTCAAGAATGCTGTGACACTGCTGGAACAGGACGGGTTCAAGCCTTTTGCACCGGGTATGTCCTTGAAAGCCGGCGACAAGATCTATGTAAACAACCGGGGCAAGGCTGTGATTGCCGCCGTTATCGGTACTGCCCCCATCCGTGAGGGTGTGCGTCTTTGCGCAGCGCACATTGATTCACCCCGCTTGGATCTGAAGCAGAACCCACTGTACGAAGATCACGAGCTGGCAATGTTCAAGACCCACTATTACGGCGGTATTAAGAAATACCAGTGGACGACCATTCCGCTGTCTCTGCACGGCGTTGTGGTAAAGGCAGATGGCACTTCGGTTGAAGTAAATATCGGCGAGGATGCCGGCGATCCGGTATTCTGTGTTACAGATCTTCTGCCTCATCTGGCACCTCAGCAGATGAAACGCCCGGCAAATGAGATCGTCCGGGGCGAGGAACTGAACATTCTCGTTGGCTCTATGCCCTTTAATCAGGACGAGGAGAGCGAACAGGTGAAGCTGAACATTCTCAGCATTTTAAATGAAAAGTACGGCATGACTGAGACCGATTTCCTGTCGGCAGAGCTGGAAGCAGTTCCGGCGTTTCCGGTGCGGGAACTGGGATTTGACCGCAGCATGATCGGCGGATATGGACACGATGACCGTGTTTGCGCTTATCCGGCACTGCGTGCACTGCTGGACTGCAAAATACCGGTGCACACAGCTGTGACGATTCTGACAGACAAGGAGGAAACGGGCAGCGACGGTAATACAGGTTTGTGTTCCTCCTATCTCCCTTACTTCCTGGAAGATCTGGCGGATTGCTTCGGCGAAAAGGGACGCCATGTCATGCATGCATCCCAGTGTCTGTCGGCAGATGTCAATGCGGCATTTGACCCGACCTTCCCAGATGTCATGGAGCAGAAGAACTGCGCTTATCTGAATCACGGTGTCTGCGTGACAAAGTTCACCGGCGCACGTGGTAAGTCCGGCACGTCAGATGCTTCGGCGGAATTTGTGGGTACGATCCGCCGGGTACTGGATGCCGATGGTGTTGTATGGCAGACAGGAGAGCTTGGCAAGGTCGATGCAGGCGGCGGCGGAACCGTTGCGGCATATATTGCAAATCTGGACATCGACACCATTGATGTTGGCGTGCCGGTGCTGTCTATGCACGCACCTTTTGAGGTGGTCTCCAAGCTGGATGTGTATATGACTTATCGTGCGTTCAGCGCATTTATTGCTTCGTAATCAGAGAAAATATGGGGTGTCGGTGGAGTTTGGTTTGCCGGCACTCTTTGTTTTTCAAACGATTATCTGGAATAAGGGGGATTACTATGAGTCTTTTCCACAAAAAATCAAAACCGCTTCCCATTCCGGACGGCTTTACGCCGGAATCCATTCGCATGGAATCCAGTACCTGCACAGGCGAAACCACCATCGGCTTTTACAGTACGGCGGAAAAACGGCTGTGTTTTGCGGAATTGGTGCGCAATGAAGATGATGTGGATGCATTTTATGCGAAGTATGGGCTGGAACGGCAGTGAGAGAATGTATGAAAACGTTTCTTTATCAGGAATTACAGGAGCATTTTGTGTTTTTTCGATGCTTGTCCTGGGGTGGGTTTTCAGGAACTGTCACCGAAGAATCGGAACAGCGACAGCAGCGTATCTCAGAACTTCGGGCATATCTGGAACATCAGCCTTTGTCAGAGCATCAGGTGATCCTTTTGTACTGCCTTTTGACACTGGAACAGCTTTTTCAGGAAAATATCGGGCAGAAGATTGCAGATTTCTTCGATGCAGTACATAATGTGCCGGAAATGCTGCAACATCCGGAATGGAACCGGAGAGAGTTCTGGAAAATCTATCTCTGCTGGTTTCGAAAAAAATATGGCAGGCAATATTTTGAAGTGTTGAAAACATATTTCGTTCCCACACGGTATATTTTCACAAAGCAGAAGCGGCATTATCCCGCGGCAAAATCATTTCCGACAGATATGAAGTCCGGGCATCATCAGCACTTTTTGACTATTCCGAAAAATGCTCAAGGTGTGCAAGAGTACAGTTTTGATACTGAAGAAAAACCCAATTGTTTGACAGCTATTCTTCCGGAAGAGGAGTTCCTACAGTTGTGGGAAAACGTTTTTCCAAAGTGGAATCGATTTTGTCATCTGCAAATTGACGAGTTTGAATCAGAATCTATCCCGGCAGAACATCTGGAACAGTGCCGGGTGATCGTGGAACGATCCGGTGTTCAGGCACCTGTTCTGGACTGTGCACTGCGTCTGGCAGAACTGTATGGAACTTCCTTAGAAATGGATCTTTAGAGGTGAACGGAATGGGATTTTTTGATTTCTTGAAAAAGCCGAAAACTGACGTTGAATTATACTATGAAGAACGAGAGAAGCAGGAAAAGACTGCATCCTTGTTTTGCAATTTCGGGGAAAACGTAACTTTTCGTTTCACTGTTCAGGATGTTTTCTCCATTTCCGGCAGGGGAACTGTCGTTACTGGAAATGTGGAATGCGGTACTGTTAAAGTAGGCGATATCCTAACATTACAGCGCATCGACGGAACCAGCCGGGAGGTTTCTGTAATGGGGATTGCATTTTTTCGCAAAATGGTAAACACAGCCTCTGCCGGGGACAACGTGGGGATTCTCCTAGGTGAAATCAGGAAAAATCAAGTCGGGGAAAAGGATATTCTGATAAAGTGAGGAGTGTTTGACTTGTGATAACTTCACCTTCGAAAGACAGTGCAAAATGCAAAACACGGAAACATCCTTCCCTACGAAAAAGCACATGCTGCATGATCGCTGTCATTGTGCTCATGGTATTATTGAATCTGCTGGCATGGTGCAGCACATCTTTTTCTAACTGGTATGCTGAAACTGTTTTCCCACAGCTGAGCCGTATTTTCTCAAGGTTCTGCGGCTGGATTCCTTTTTCCGTGGGAGAAGTGCTGATCGCCATTGCCCTGTTTCTGGTTATTGCCCTGCCGCTGGCGTTTGTACTGTGCATGATTTTTGCCAGAGGAAAACGCTGGAAGATCAGTTGCGGCTTCGGGCGTGCGGTGGGTTGGATTTTGACGTACATACTGGTCACAGAAACATGCAATTGCTTTATTCTGTACCACGCCACGCCTTTCGGAGAACAATATTTCCAGATGCGTGACTATACCGGGCAGGAATTGCTGATATTGTACAGCGACCTGGTGGAAACGGCGAACGAACTGGCACCTCAGGTGCAGCGGAATGAAAACGGCAGCTTTGTGTTGCAGGACGATCTCTATGAGACAGCCAATGCCGCCATGCAGAAGCTAGGGGAGACTTATTCTCAGTTTCAGGGAAATTATCCGCAACCAAAGGAGATCGGCGCATCCTATATCATGAGTCAGATGAATCTGGCTGGGATTTATTTTCCATTTACACTGGAAGCAAATTATAACGGCGATATGCTGGATATCAACAAGCCCAATACTGTTTGTCATGAACTGTCCCATCTGCGCGGCAGAATCCAGGAGGACGAAGCCGGTTTTCTGGCATACCTTGCATGTACTGGCAGCGACAGCATTGATTTTCAGTACAGCGGCACCATTGCTGCACTGGAATATGTCCAGAATGCAGTGGTTTCCAGGGATATCACCGGGAAAGATGCGGTGCTGGATACCCTTTGTGATGAGGTACAGCAGGATATGTTTGTCTTTCTGCCGGAGGACTACTGGGAGACAAAGCAGGAAACCTTACCAGCAGTGGTGGCGACCCAGACTGTCCGGGAAACCTCTTCCGCAGCCATGGATACTTCCTTGAAACTCAATGGTGTGGACGACGGCAAACAGAGCTATTCCCGTATGGTAACGCTACTGCTGGCGTACTGGGATAGTCAGGGGAAACTTTCCTGAGATATCCTTGACTTATCTCCATTTTTGTGGTATCATGATGTACGAACTTTTTTCGGAGGTGAGAAAATGGCAGTGCCAAATGATCCGGTGATCCTTATGAGCTATCTGAATACCCAGCTCCGGGATCACTACGCTTCTCTGGAGGATCTTTGCAAGACCATGGATCTGGATCCGGCGGAGATCACTGCAAAGCTGAACACCATCGGCTATGTTTACAATGCACAGCGGAACCAGTTTGTTCCTGCATGAAAAAAGCGGAATACCTCCGGCAGTTACGCCGTGTATTCCGCTTTTATTGTTGTGAAATATGTGTTACTTTTTCAAGCACTGTTTTGCCGCCTGGAACAGCTTTTCGTTGCATTCTTTCAGCGAACAGCGTGTCAGGTCTATGGTAACATCCGCATATTGTTCATATAATGGGCAGCGTTCTGCATACAGTTCTTCCAGGGTGGTACAACCGCTGTGGCAAACAACACCCCGTGTGACCAGATTTCCCACACGCTGGGTCAGATCACCGAGGGCATGGTGCAGGTATATGACGGTGCCAGTGCTTTTGAGATATCCCATGGCAGCTTCGTGATAAACGGCACTGCCGCCGGTGGAAATAATCGCCTGATTGGTGTGGATGGACTGGAGCACAGTGCCTTCCAACTGAATGAACCCCTCTGTTCCGTTTTCCTCGATCAGATCCATCAGCGATTTCTCATAGGTTTCCATGATCACATCGTCTGTGTCGATAAAATGATAGGAGAGTTTTTCTGCCAGGGTTTGCCCCAATGTACTTTTTCCGGAACCTGGCATACCGATCAAGATAATATTTTGCATTGCCTTTCCCCTTCCTTTTGTCATATGAAATATCCCTATCATTTTATCACATTGTCGCAAGAATTGCAAGCCGATATGAAAACACAAAAGAAAAGTTACCCATTTGATGCAGAAACTTTTTATTTCCAATTTCTATCATTTTCCAAAATGAGAAAGTGCATAAAAATATCATCCAAAATTTCATAAATGTCGTTAGAATTGTTATATTTTCATGGTACAATGAGGTTGTTCCAAGCAAATAGAAAGTGTACGTTTCATACGGAGAAAAGACAGGAGATGAAAAGGATTATGCGCAACAGACAATTTTCTTATTTGTGTTTATTGGATGAGATCACGAGGAAACTTCAGAATGGTCAGCTGCACCAAGGCGATGCCATTTCATCTGAGGCAGAACTTGCGAAGGAACTGCGGCTGAGCAGGGGCGCAGTCCGGGATGCAGTCCGGGATCTGAATACGATGGGGATTCTGGCGCCTTCAAAAGAAGGCGGTTATCGGCTCATGGGAAATATGTCAGAAAGTATGAGCAAGTCTTTGCATGTTTTACTGCTGCTGAAGGAAGTATCACCTGTAGAAGTATGTCAGATGCGACGGGCGATGGAAATCACAGCACTGCCTCTGGCATTTGCACGCCGGGAACAGCTGGATATCCTGGAATTGAAAAATTATCTGGATCAGATTCAATGCGGCAATATTCTGGAGAATATCCGTGCAGATGAGGCAACCCATATGTGGCTGATGGAAGCGACAGGAAACCATCTGATGGAAAGCGTCATGCAGGCAATCTGGGAGATTTGTTCCACCCAGGTGAATCTGATTCTTTCCGGCGGTACAGAGCTGATACGCCAGAAGCTGGTGGGTGTTCATACGCAGCTGTATAAAAGCTTTGCATTAGGAGATATGGAGATGGGATTAGATGCCATTGACCAGCATTATGAGATCATCGAAGACGTAGTTACAGATCTGAAACTTGGATAGTGATTGCCCAGAGTCTTTGTGCGATGGAGGAATGACATGAACATATTTTTGACATTGGCGTTTCTGTTTTGTATCGGCAGTGTTGTGGGGTGGGGAATCGAGGTGGTATTTCGCCGCTTTTTCTCAGCGCATCACTGGGTAAATCCAGGATTTCTGGTTGGTCCGTATCTGCCTTTGTATGGTTCCAGTTTGTGTGTATTGTATTTGTTAGCAATGTTTGAACCGCTGATTGCGATTGAAAATGCCTGGCTGAAAAAGCTGATCTTGTTTCTTGGCATGGCAGCCGCCATTACAATATTGGAGTACGTGGCAGGCATAATTTTTATTCACGGCATGAAAATCAAACTGTGGGATTATTCCGATCAATGGGGCAATATCAAGGGCATCATCTGTCCGCTGTTTTCGTTTTTCTGGATGCTTCTCAGTGCCATCTATTATTTCTTGGTGCATCCGCATATTTTGTCCGCCTTGGAATGGCTCTCAGAGAATCTGGCGTTTTCCTTTGCCATTGGATTTTTCTATGGTGTGTTTGTACTGGATGTGGCTTATTCTACGCACCTGATGGTAAAAATCCGCGCCTTTGCGGCAGAAACCAATATCGTTGTTCGGCTGGAAGAACTGAAGGAAGATTTTCGGATTCGTTTCAAAAAGGGACATATTCATCGATTCTTCTTTCCGATGCATACAGGAACTCCTCTGCGTGAAATGCTGGAAAATCATTTTTCACAGTATGTCAGTGGAGAGAAACATCACGTCTCGCGAAAAAAAGGCGAAAAATAATCCCAGGATTCTGTGGAATAATATTGTAAAACAGCTTTGCACGAATGATGTGCGGAGCTGTTTTTTTTGTGCAGTGCTGCCTTAAGGCAACACCGCACAAAGAGCGCCTGACGGCTTTGCACGTCATATGCTTGCATCTTTTCCGTCATATTTCACAAAAATGCTCGTGAATACACAAAGTATTCACTGCGCTTTTTGTTTCATCTGACGAAAAATCTGACGGCGCATCTGACGCACAATCTTTGTGCGGTATTGCCTTAATTTGATCAGACCAAATTATAGTATGGAAACAGAAGTATTGGAATATAAAATCCACATTGGAATTTGCTGGGGTATCGTAAACTGACCGGATTCGAATCTGTTTTACCGTTTTTTACAAAACCAACGTTATTTTTTACATAATAAGAATTTTCGATTGAAATTATGTTATAATGCATATGGGAAATGTGGTAAAAGCAGTGAGATACTTCGCAGTGCAAAACCATTTATGAGTTTCGCGATTATACTTACAGCATGACCACAGATCGTGTTTCGAAATCTGAATGACAGATTTTTGCATTGGATCTTTTAAACAGGAATACGCAAAATAGTGTGTGGAAGATCTAAGGCAACACCGCACAAAGAGTGCCTGACGGCTTTGTACGGTATTGCCCTAAAAAATTATCTGAAAAGCAGATTCTTGACAAAGTTCCCTATTATAAAGAGGAGGTGAAGGAACCATGACAAAATGTATGCACATTTGCAGCCGTTTCGGCGGTCTGCTCGCTGCTCTGGCAATGATGGTCACAGCGTTGACAGTCAATTCCACATGTATTTATCTGACACATCAGGAAGTATTGCCGGAACAGGCGAAGAAACTGAGAAAGTTCTGATGCAAATGAAGCAGTAAAGGCAATACCGCACAAAGAACGCCTGGCGGCTTTGCATATCAGCGGTATTGTCTAATACGAATCCCTCAAACTCCAATAGAGGTGCCTTAAGGCAACACCGCACAAAGAGCGCCTGACGGCTTTGCACGTCATATGCTTGC
>NZ_CALDMP010000022.1 GCF_937915125.1 uncultured Ruminococcus sp.
CGAGCATTTTTGTGAAATATGACGGAAAATATGCAAGCATATGACGTGCAAAGCTGTCAGGTGCTCTTTGTGCGGTGTTGCCTTTAGTCTTTCAGAAAATGCCGTATTGCAAAACTGCTTTCCCGACATTGCATCAGGAAAGCAGCTTCAGGATTTTGGTTTACACCATGCTACATTGTCCCGTCATATTTGGGGAATCGTGTAACTTAGTTGTTGATCAGCTTGTCTTCGCCGTTCCAGCTGTACAGCTTGCGGATCTCTTCGCCGACCTTTTCAGCCGGATGCTCAGAAGCCAGCTTGCGCATTGCCTTGAAGTGAACCTGTGCGCCAGCGTCGGACATATCCAGCAGGAAGTCCTTTGCAAAGGTACCGTCCTGGATGTCGGACAGAACCTTCTTCATTGCCTTCTTGGTATCCTCTGTGATGATCTTCGGACCAGTGATGTAGTCGCCGTATTCTGCTGTGTTGGAGATGGAGTAGCGCATACCTGCAAAACCGCTCTGGTAGATCAGGTCAACAATGAGCTTCATCTCGTGGATGCACTCAAAGTAAGCGTTTCTCGGGTCATAGCCAGCCTCAACCAGTGTTTCGAAACCAGCCTGCATCAGAGCGCAGACACCGCCGCACAGGACAGCCTGTTCGCCGAACAGGTCAGTTTCTGTCTCGGTGCGGAAGGTTGTCTCTAGAACGCCGGCTCTTGCGCCGCCGATTGCCAGACCATAAGCCAGTGCCAGATCCATTGCCTTGCCGGTAGCATCCTGTTCCACAGCAACCAGACACGGAACACCCTTGCCTGCCTGATATTCAGAACGAACAGTGTGACCCGGACCCTTCGGTGCGATCATGGTTACATCCACATCTGCCGGCGGCTTGATGCAGCCGAAGTGGATGTTGAAGCCGTGTGCGAACATCAGCATATCGCCAGCCTTCAGGTTCGGCTCAATGCTTTCCTTGTACAGCTTTGCCTGCTTCTCATCGTTGATGAGGATCATGATGATATCAGCCTGCTTTGCAGCCTCAGCAGCGGTGAATACTTCAAAGCCCTGCTTGACAGCCTTGTCCCAGGACTTGCTGCCTTCGTACAGACCAATGATTACTCTTGCGTTGTCGCCCAGGGATTCCTTGGCGTTCAGTGCGTGTGCGTGACCCTGGCTGCCATAGCCGATGACAGCAATGGTCTTGCCGTACAGCAGAGACAGGTCACAATCTTCCTGATAATAAACCTTTGCAACGTTTTCCATTGTGAAAGACTCCTTTGATATATTTGTTGTATAGGCGGTTTATGCGTCTTTTAAGCAATTGCCGCCTCTTTCAAGAGCGACCAGACCGGTGCGGCACATTTCCATAATGCCGTATGGCTCCAGAAGCTCAATAAAAGCGTTGATCTTCGAGGAAACACCGCGGATCTCAATGACCAGTGCTTCCGGCGAATAGTCCGTGATCTTGGCACGGAATACATCGACAACAGACATGATATCCTGCCGCTTTTCTGCAAGATTCTGGATCTTGATCAGCAGCAGTTCACGGACAACGGATTCATCCCGTTCCATAACCTTTACCGTCTTGACATCGTACATCTTTTCCAGCTGCTTTACGATCTGGTTGCAGACGGACTTGTCACAGTGTGTGGTGATGGTGATACGGGAGAATTCCGGCGATTCTGTTTCGCCGACGGTCAGGGTGTCGATATTAAATCCCCGGCGGGTGAACATGCCCGAAACACGGGACAGTACACCGGAATGATTGGCAACGAGGATGGAGATAACAAAGCGTTCGTTCTTTTCCATGGTTCTATACCTCCTTACATAGAAGACGGATCTACGATAATATCGTCAATGGATCCGCCGGGCGGCAGCATGGGGAGTACGAATGCATCGCAGTCAATGCCGCAGTCAATGAGCACCGGACCTTTTTCAGCAAATGCCTTGGGCAGGACTTCCTTCAGCTCTGCCAGTGTCATGGCACGATAGCCAGGCAGTCCAAATGCCTCTGCCAGCTTGACAAAATCCGTCTTGCGCTCCAGGGTGGTGTTGGAATAGTGCTTGTCGAAAAACAATGTCTGCCACTGACGAACCATGCCCAGTACACCGTTGTTCATGATGAATACCACAACCGGAGTCTGGTTAGTAACTGCTGTTGCCAGTTCGTTCAGGTTCATGCCGAAGCTGCCGTCACCGGTAACCAGAACAGTTTTTTTGCCGGTAGCAGTTGCAGCGCCGATGGCAGCACCCAGACCGAAGCCCATGGTTCCCAGACCGCCGCTGGAAATGAAGGTGCGGGGTGTCTCGAAGGGATAATGCTGTGCCACCCACATCTGGTGCTGTCCGACATCAGTTGCCACAATCGTATCCTTGTCAGCAACTTCTGCGATAGCATCAATTGCAGTAAAGGGTGTCAGCTCGCCCTCTTTCTGGGCTTCCAGCTGCTTGGTGTATTCCACCAGTTCGCCCACACGTGTCATCCATGCAGTGTGCTGCTGCTGGGGGATAGCTGCAGTGATCTTGGAGAGGATTTCCTTCATAGAACCAGTGAGCCCCAGTTCTACCGAAATATTCTTGCACAGCTCAGATGCATCGATATCAATGTGAATGATCTTTGCATTGCGTGCATATTTCTTGGTATTGCCGGTACCTCTGTCGCTAAAACGGCAGCCGGCAGTGATGATCAGGTCTGCTTCATTCTGCGCAATGGAGGAGGCGTAGTGTCCGTGCATACCCTCCATGCCCAGCCAGCGGGGATTGGATGTGGGAACTGCAGAGATGCCCATCATGGTGCAGCCAATGGGAGCATCGATCTTGTCTGCCAGTGCCATGATCTCTGCACCAGCATTGTCGGTAATCGCACCGCCGCCGATATAGATGTACGGTTTTTCTGCGGCAAGGATCATCTCCGTTGCCTTTGCGATCCCGTCGTCACACGCAGTGGGAACAGGATCCTTTTCTACCGGAGCCTGTACCTCGTAGTCATACATGGCGTTCTGTACATCCTTGGGGATATCTACCAGAACCGGTCCGGGTCTGCCGGACTTTGCAATGCGGAATGCCTCACGGATGGTGTCTGCCAGATTCTCTATCCGCTTTACCAGGAAATTGTGCTTGGTGATGGGCATGGTCACGCCGGTGATGTCAACTTCCTGGAAACTGTCTCTGCCGATGAGAGAATTCGGTACGTTACCAGTGATAGCAACCAGCGGAATGGAGTCCAGATAAGCAGTAGCGATACCAGTAACCAAGTTGGTTGCACCAGGACCGGAAGTTGCGATTACAACGCCAACTTTGCCGGTAGAACGTGCATAGCCGTCTGCTGCATGAGATGCGCCCTGTTCGTGGGCGGTGATGATGTGGTGGATGCGATCCTGTGCCAGGTATAGGGCATCGTAAATGTCGATAACCTGTCCGCCGGGATAGCCGAATACGGTAGTAGCACCCTGTTCGATGAGGGTCTCTACGATAATTTGTGCGCCTTTTAACTTCATATGTCTTTTCACCTTTATTTAAGTATTTAGGATACTGATCCGGGAAGCAGTGAACCGGTCTGGAAATGCCGGAGCTCCCGAAATTGTACGGGACAGACCCGGAGCATATGCCAGAAAACCGGCACGCTCATAAAAAAAGCCCTCGGCTGTCATACCGAAGGATCCCAATCAACATGCAAGCGCTTCGGCGGAAAAACAGCCGTTCGCATTTTTCTGTGGAACCATGGTGTGGACAGCACAAATGTCGCTCCGGGTCAAAATGACTCGGGACGTTAGTTCCACCATAATCACTCGTGCCGCAAAGGGACACATTGCTGTGCTGTTCATGGTACACACTCCTGTTCTGGAAAAATGCGGATGACGTACTTCAAACCGCTGAAGAACACGGAAAACACGTTCCCGTGTTGCTCTTATGTCTAGTATAGCACTTCGATTTCTCAAAAGCAAGCACCTTTCTTGCATTTTTACATTTCGGCTTTTTCTTGTTCAATTATAGTACAAAAATAAAAGCGAATCAGGAAGATTTCCATGGAAACGAAAGATTTTTTGAGAAATGACTTGACAAATCCAGCTGAAAGCGCTATAATGAAATTAACAAGCACAACAAGTGCGCAATTGTATCATGAAAAGGCGCAGAAGGGAAACAAGAGGACGGTGTTCGTCTCAGAGAGCCGGCGGATGGTGTGAGCCGGTGATGAACCGTTCAGGATAACTCATCCCTGAGCCGCTGACGGAACCCATGGCGTATGTCATGGCAGTAAGTTATGCCGGATGCCCACCGTTATCGGGGTCCACATTGTCAGATGTGATGGAGTGGACGCAGATTTTGCGTCAAAAAGAGTGGTACCGCGGAGAATAGAATGTCTTCGTCTCTTTCTTACAGCAGAGGAATGCTGTGAGAAAGGGACGTTTTTGCTGTATAAGAGCAGTGATCCGTCTGCTGCTTCAGTGCGGAATGCACTGCTGTCATGAATCAGTGGATGATACAAAGAATGAAAGGAATGATTTTATGAAGCATGTTGAACAGTATCAGCCCCAGTTTTTCCCGGTAGAAAATCCGCCTATGCGCTGGGCAAAGAAGAATTATATTGAAAAGGCACCGATCTGGTGCAGCGTCGATCTGCGTGACGGAAACCAGGCGCTGATCACACCCATGAGTCTGGATGAAAAACTGGAATTTTTCCAGCATCTGGTGAAGATTGGATTTAAGGAAATCGAGATCGGCTTTCCGGCTGCTTCGGAAACGGAATACGAATTCTGCCGGACACTGATCGAAAACAACATGATCCCGGACGATGTGACCATCCAGGTACTGACCCAGGCACGGGAGCATATCATTGCCAAGACATTTGAAGCATTGAAGGGTGCAAAGCACGCCATTGTGCATTTGTACAATTCCACTTCCGTGGCACAGCGGGAACAGGTGTTCAAAAAGAGCAAGGAAGAGATCATTCAGATTGCCGAATTCGGCGCAAAGCTCTGTAAGGAATATCGGGCAAAGACCGAAGGGCAGTTCCAGTTCGAATATTCGCCGGAGAGCTTCACGGGAACGGAGCCGGAGTTTGCACTGGAAATCTGCAATGCAGTCTTGAAGATCTGGGAGCCGACACCGGAGGATAAGGTCATCATCAATCTGCCGGTAACCGTGTCTCACTCCATGCCCCATGTGTACGCAAACCAGGTGGAGTATATGAACGACAATCTCTACAACCGGGAAAATGTTATTATTTCTCTCCATCCTCACAACGACCGCGGCTGTGCTGTGGCAGACAGTGAATTGGGACTCCTCGCCGGCGGTGATCGTATCGAGGGCACATTGTTTGGCAACGGAGAGCGTACCGGTAACGTGGACATTATCACGCTGGCAATGAACATGTACTCCCAGGGCGTGGAACCGGAGCTGGATTTCTCCAATATGCCGGAAATTGTCGAGGTATACGAGCGTGTGACACGGATGCATGTTTATGAGCGTTCGCCCTACAGTGGTCAGTTGGTATTTGCAGCATTCAGTGGTTCTCACCAGGATGCCATTGCCAAGGGTATGCATTGGAGAGAGGAACACAGTTGCGACCATTGGAATGTGCCTTATCTCCCCATTAACCCGGAGGATGTGGGACGTGTGTACGAGGCAGATGTGATCCGTATCAACAGCCAATCCGGCAAGGGCGGCGTCAGCTACCTCATGGAGACAAAATTTGGCTATCATATTCCTCAGAAGATGCGGGAATCTTTCGGCTATCTGGTAAAGGGCGTTTCCGACCATGCTCACAAAGAATTGCAGCCGGATGAGGTATTGAAAATTTTCCAGGATCACTATGTGAATATTGAGACACCGGTTTCTATTCCAGAAGTGCACTATACCCAGAAGGGCGAGGGCGTCATTGGTGCGGCTGTGACCATTTCCTATAACGGCAAGACGGAGACAGTCCACAACGATGGCAACGGTCGTCTGGATGCGGTTTCCAATGCAGTAAAGGCGCATCTGAACATGGACTTTGCACTGACCACCTACACGGAGCACGCATTGGCGGTACGCTCCAACTCCAAGGCAGTTTCCTATGTGGGACTGGAGAAAAACGGTAAGACCTATTGGGGTGTTGGCGTGCATTCTGATATTATCAACTCATCCATCTCGGCGTTACTCAGCGCATTGAACGCATTGATCACAGATCTGAAATAAAAATTCGTGTGATCATAAAAAAGACTGCTGCATGCAGCGAAGATCGAACGGAAACACCGGGATCTTGCTGTGATGCAGCAGTCTTTTTTTAGCTTAAGGCAACACCGCACAAAGAGCGCCTAGCGGCTTTGCACGTCATATGCTTGCATCTTTTCCGTCATATTTCACAAAAATGCTCGTGAATACACAAAGTATTCACGAGCATTTTTGTTTCATCTGACGAAAAATCTGACAAAGTTTATGCTCGTAGAGTACATCTGACGCACAATCTTTGTGCGGTATTGCCTTAAAAAATCAGAAGTAAGCAGCCATTGTTACCAGTATCATGGCATCCATGCTATACCAGGAGCCTTTATACTTGAAAACCATGAATTCTTCTGTTTCAGTTTCAACTTTGTCGCCGTGATCGGACCGATAGCGCACCTTTAATTCATACTGAGTCGCTTTTTTGATCTTGATGTCACCGAGATCATCGCTGTCCAGATACTCTGCAAAGTCATCTTTGTCTATTTTTTCCTTTCCCTGGAAGGTAACTTTGATGTCATCGTAGCCGTCATAGTAGTTGTCCAGATATTTCTGGATTTCCTTTTCCAGTTCCTTTTTGCTCAGGTCGTTCTGCTCCATGAGTTGCTTTAAGTATTCTTTGGGAACGGTGTCCATCAAATCATCTGCATCGCAGTCCTCGATAGCCTCATAATAATCCTTTACCGCTTCTTTGGCACTGTTTCCACCGAACAGGGCACATAGCAGAACGATCACCAAAACCACCGTTACCGCAATGCAGCCAATGGCGATGATCAGATTTTTCCCGGACAATCCCAGAAAGGGCTTTTTCCCGGTGCCAGCTGTAGGCACTGCCTGAAAGCCTGCACCAGCGGCAGAATTCGGTACAGCACCGGTTGTGTTCGAGTTTGGCATTTCGTTTTTCGCACCGCAGTTCGGACAGAATACGTCCCCTGCATTCAGCTTTGCCCCGCAATTATTGCAATTCATAGTCCTAATCTCCCTCGTAATATTTTAAAATTACCCCAGGCTTACACCTCGGTATCGTATTTATTATAACACCTTTTCCACTTGATGTCAATTCTTTTGACGCACCCGTTTTTTCAGTTCCGCAAAAGCAACTTTCTCACCGTGCTGCGCCAGAATTTCCAACAGTTCCATTAGTTCGCTTGCCGTGTTTGGATGGAGCAAGCCGCGCTTACGTGCATTGGAATTCTGAAAATAGACCAGGGGACAGGTCTGGTCGTACTGTTCCTTTTTGTAAATTTTGCTTGCAGCAACCCGATCGCAGAACATTTCTGCCAGATAGCGCATGGGCATCTGCACCGGCTCAACCTGTTTGGAAACGGGGTTATAGTCGCACCAATACTCGAAGTGGTGGCGGTTACACCCTTTGTGATGCATCCATGCTAGGGAATAACCCAAATCTTCCCGTTCTGCCTCGTTAGGACTGCGGTTGCCCTGGTAATAGTGGACGCCCTGAAAGAATTCCGTGGGGCTGTATTTGGACAGGTCATGTCGAAGTCCCTGCCAGAAAATTCCGGCTTTCCAGCAATGGCGGATGACCATGTGACGGTGCCGGGTGATGGTGCGGAGATGTCCCCAAAACGAATGCCAGTACATAGCGATGCCTCCTTTTTCAATAGTATAAAGCATTCGGCGAAAAATGTCAAGGTGGCTATTGCTGCACTCACGGAGGAACCTTAGCTGCCTCCCCTGAAAGGGGAGGGGAACCATTGCGCAGCAATGGTGGAGGGGGTTTGCGCAGTTTTTAGGTACGGAAATCAATTTTTAAATTATATGCTGTAAAATGAATCATTTTATGTAGGGGCGAACATTGTTCGCCCGCCAAAAATCCAGGCAAACCGCAACGGGCGACCAATGGTCGCCCCTACAATAATCCATATTTTACGAAAATTGATTTCCGTGGTTTTTAGGAAAAAAGAGTTGTATTTTCCTTGCAGATATGCTACAATAAAACTGTATTGCCCTAAAAACGTACGAAAGGAATGGAACAAATGCTCCTGCGTCTGACAGATATCAATAAATTTTACAATGGAAATCAAGTCCTCTCCCATGTGTCCATGACAGTGGAGGATCACGACCGCATCGGTCTTATTGGCGTGAACGGCTGCGGAAAGTCCACGCTGCTGCGTATCCTCACCGGAAACGAACTGCCCGACCATCTGGTGGAAGGTGACGGCGAGGTAGCACTCTCCGCCAAGACCAGCGTGGGTTATCTGGAACAAATGGGCGGTCTGGATCGTGACAGCACCGTCTGGGAGGAGATGCGCAGCGTCTTTCGTCCACTTTTGGATACCCAGGAGCGAATGCACCAGCTGGAAAAAGAAATGCAGTCCGGCGATCTCTCCGTGGCAGAGGAATATCATCGCCTGCAAACCTGGTTCGAATCCAATGACGGCTATCAGATCGACGTGAAGATTCGTACAGTGCTGAACGGTATGGGATTTTCCCAGGAGACATATTCCCGTGTCATTTCCGGATTCAGCGGCGGCGAAAAAACACGTCTTGCCATTGCCCGGCTCCTGCTGGAAGAACCGAACCTGCTGATTCTGGACGAGCCGACTAACCATCTGGATTTCAAAACGGTCATGTGGCTGGAGGACTATTTGAAAGATTACAAGGGCGCACTGCTGCTGGTCTCCCACGATCGTTATTTTCTGGATCGTCTGTGTACCAGTATCTGCGAGATCGAACGCGGCGTGCTGACCCGATATAAGGGCAATTATACGGCATTTACCCAGCTGAAAGAGGCCGCTGTAGCTCGTCAGTGGAAGGAATACGAGATGCAGCAGAAAGAAATCGCAAAGCTGGAGGACTATGTGGCACGGAATCTCACTCGTGCATCCACTGCCAAAAGTGCCCAGAGCCGTGTGAAGCAGCTGGAAAAAATGGAACGAATTGAAAAGCCTGTTTCAGCACAGAAACAGGCGAAAGTTTGTTTTACTTATGAGATCGACCCGCCGGTGGAAGTGCTGAAAGTTCAGGACATTGATATTTCCGTGGGTAGCGGTGCACAGCGGAAAACCCTGCTGCCCCAGTTATCCTTTGAGGTGCGCCGGGGCGAAAAGTGGGGCATTATCGGTGACAACGGTATCGGCAAATCCACACTCCTGAAAATTCTCCAGAATATGCTGCCCCACGAGGGAAAAGTGCGCTGGACAAGCAATATCAAAATTTCCTACTTTGAACAGGAAAGCACCAATCTTCACCCCACAAAATCGGTCATGCAGGAGATACATGACCGTGTTCCGGCGTGGACAGATCTGGAGGTACGCAAGCTCCTGGGACAGGTACGTCTCACGGGAGATAATGTGTTCAAACCCGTAGGCGTACTCAGCGGCGGCGAGCGTGCCAAGGTATGTTTTGCGGTAATGATGCTGGAGCACGGCAACGTACTGATTCTGGACGAGCCTACCAACCATCTGGATATCGCCATGAAAGAGGTGATTGAGGAGGCAATGCAGGAATTCCCGGGTACACTGCTTTTCGTATCCCATGACCGTTATTTGCTGGATAAGGTGGCAGATCATATTCTGGAACTGAAAGCGGACGGCGCCAATACCTATGCCGGCGGTTTTTCCGCATGGCTGGATGCACAGCAAAAGGCATCGGCTGTTCCGGAACCCCAGGAGAATACCCGGTCTGCCGGGGAGACACCGAAGCAGGAAAAGCCGGCATATCGTTCCAAAAAGCAGCGTGCCCAGCAGGCAAAACTGCGTGCAGATTTGCGGGCACTGGAACAGAAACTGGACAAAATGCAGACAGAACTGGATCAGCTGACTGCGGAAATGGCGGACGAGACTGTTTGCAGCGATTATCAGTTGATGCAGGAAAAATGTGAACGCATGGAAGAACTCCGTGTTTCCATGGAGGAGACCATGGAGGAAATGATCCTGCTGGAGGAC
Organism: uncultured Ruminococcus sp.; assembly: GCF_937915125.1. Lineage (GTDB taxonomy): Bacteria > Bacillota > Clostridia > Oscillospirales > Ruminococcaceae > Ruminococcus_C. The sequence goes on from NZ_CALDMP010000022.1 coordinate 10,088, forward strand.
GAACTGGCATAATGGTTTCCGGCAAGGTGCTAATATAGAAGAAAACCCCGACAAAGGCTCATAACCTTCGTCGGGGTTTCTGTATCAAAGATGGAATTTTTACTTATCCAGTTTCTTCTTTTCGTCTTCGATCATAGCGAGAAGTTCGTCCACGGAAGCCGTTTCATACTTGTTTCTTCTGGATGCAGAAGACTGTGTGGGCGCTGCCGGACGTGTACTGCGAGTACTGCTGCCAGAGGACAGGCGGCTGGAACCCAGGTTCCGTGCCTCTTCCGGAGAACTTGCCTCGTGGCTGCCGCGATAAGTGGAAACCGGCTCTTCAGAAATCGGTGTATCTGCGGCATGAGAAATGGCACCAGTGCCGAATGTGCTTGTATTGCTGCGTGTGCCAAAGGTAGAAGTGTTGGAAACAGTGCCTGCGTGAGACCCCTGATAACCATTATCCTGTGCATTTCCGCCCAGCGGAATCTGGTCTTCCGGATTGGTGTAGATCGGAACATCATGCTGTGCCTTGAACTGCATAGTGCGTGCCTTCTGATAGGGAGAGTTGGGGTTTACTGCCTTGCGCTCGAAGTTTTCTGCAATAGAAGAACGCTTCCGCTCAAAGGAACGGCTCGGTGCAGCATCCGACGGACGGAACAGCGGTGAACGTCCGCCCAGTTCCTCGTCGTCATATGCGGAATCGGAATCATAGGAATCCTCGCTGTAAACCTCGTCATAGCTCTCTTCGAAAGCAAATTCGTCATCGTGTCTGCTGTTGGCACGGGCAATCGCCACGATAAGCATGATTACCAGAATGACACTGGGGAGTACCAGCAGTGCGAGAATGCCGGGAACGCCTGTTGCAAACTTAATGTAAGAATACAGCTCGCCGCTTTCATAGGTACACTTGCCCAGGATGCTGTCCACTGTAATGGGCGGTTCAGTACCCACAGCGCTTGTCTGCATGGTGGTGGGATAATATTTCAGAACGCCTGTTTCGTCCTGTTCAATATTATAGATACGGCGAACAGCGATGCGCTCGGAATCCACATCTGTAGAAGTATCGTCCGGTGCCAGAACGCAGAGAACGGCATTGTTCTTTGCAATGGGGTCGGATTCATCATATGCCGAAGCAATTACAGCTGTGTGCTGATGAATGGAGGCGGCAGCACTTGCACTGTCTACCGGCTGGCTGGGATCTGTCACGCCTTCCTGGAGTCCAGCTGCGCTGTCGTCCAGAGAAGTGACGCCGGTGGCAACGACTGCCCCGGAGTTGGCCTCCATGACATCACTTTCCATCAGATATATGTAATGCCCGAAAAATTTCGGCGTGTCACTGCGGGAGAACAGAATGTTTGTGGTCAGTGTCACTGCAACGACCAGCAGGAGAAGTATCGCAAGGACAATTGCGAGAATCGATTTGGATTTCTTTTTCATGATGCTACCTTCCTTTTTTCACGAAGTAGTGGTTTTAAACTTATTATAACACATCTTTTCAGCAATTTCAATTCTTTTTTTGATTTTTCACCGAAAAAATGCAGGAGAATGAAAAAAATAATGTTTCTTTTTTGCGAGGATTCAGATTCCATAGCCTCTGGCTCTGATTTAGCAGGAAACTGAAACAGATTTCTTTTATTATAACACATCTGCTTTCATATTTCAATTGGTTTTTTGATTTTTTCCATAATTTTTTTGAAACCTCTTGACAAACGCAGAAATTGTGGTATAATAAAAAAGTACTTTTCTTCGGGAGTCGTTCTGACTTAATTTTATTTACCGGACATTGGTGCTGCTGGAATAGCTCAGTTGGTAGAGCAGCGCATTCGTAATGCGCAGGTCGCGTGTTCAAGTCACGTTTCCAGCTCCAATTTTTCTGCGTGTGCGCAGACCTGCGAGCGTAGTTTAGTGGTAAAACATCAGCTTCCCAAGCTGAGGTTGCGAGTTCGATTCTCGTCGCTCGCTCCAGACAGAGTACAAAAACACGTGATCCATGTGCAGATGCAGTTGGGTCACGTGTTTTTTATTCAGGAATTTTATAATGGTAAGCCCAGTGGATGGGATTTTGTGAGAATTGAAGAATGATACATCGGGAAGAGCACAGATAGGAAGATCGCTTTTTGTGCATTATAATAGTATATTATATGCACACAGCGGCTTATCAGGGAGAACCGGCGGTTTATACAAAACAAAAAGAGAAATACGGTACGAAGTTTGTGTAAAAAGCATATTGCATCCAGCGCTAAAATTTAGTATGATAATTATAATGTGCAGGTTGTATGATAAAATCTGTGCGCAAACATTTTTATTTGAGGAAATGAGGAAACAATATGTTGAAAACAAAAAAGGTTCTGGCATTTCTGCTGGCATCCGCTATGATGTGTACTGCTTTTACAGCATGCGGCGATTCTGAATCCAGCTCTGAATCTTCCAGCGAGGCAGAGTCCAGCGCAGAGGAATCCAGCGAGGAAGAGTCCAGCGAAGAATCCGTAGCAGAAGAAAGTTCTGCACCTCAGCAGGTTCAGACCGGTGACTTCGAAGAAGCTGTTGTACCGCAGGCAGGCGATGCTTACCTGAGCATGGCTGACGGTCAGTGGTGGCTCCAGTACACCGGCAGCGACACAGACTATCTGACCTATGATGCTGGCGTTGTTCCCATCACTGGAAACGGCGATTATACTGTCAGCGTTACTGTTGACACCAATGCGGTTCGTTATGACGCTACTGGCGACATCAACGGCGAACTGATCGCAAATGGTACTGCATTCATGGCTGTTCAGATCATGGACGGTGCTGATGCAACGCCCAATGCCATCATTGATGTAACTGCAGTTAAGGTTGACGGTACAGAGATCCCGCTGACCAAGAAGAGCTTCACAAACACTGAAGAGACTGAGATCAACGGCACAAAGCACAACAACATCCGTTCCAACATCTTCAACGAGTGGGTTCCGGATGATGGTCTGCCGGGCGATGCAAGAAGCGCAGAGGGTAATATTGCAGATCTGGCGAACAAGGCTGATTATTCTGCAACCATTCTGGATCCGTCTGCTATCGGCGACTGGACAACCATCGAGGTTAACTTTACTATCTCTGGTATGTAATTACTGATTTTTGAATCAATACAAAACGACTGTCTGCATCTGTTTGGTGCAGGCAGTTTTTTGCATCTGGTAAGCGCTGAATACAACAGATTATTCTTGCAGTTTATATGTTAACTTTTTGTAAACACAAGAGGAAAGTAGGGAATACCACGTGATTTCGGCACTTTTTATCGGTTCGCCATACCAAAATTTTTTTCAAAAAAGTCTTGACAAATCGACTGAGATGGTGTATAATAATATACGTCGCTGAGAGATGCGACACTGAAGAAATGGATGGAAGCTTAGCTCAGCTGGGAGAGCATCTGCCTTACAAGCAGAGGGTCATAGGTTCGAGCCCTATAGTTTCCACCACATGGCCCGGTAGTTCAGCTGGTTAGAACGCCGCCCTGTCACGGCGGAGGTCGTGAGTTCGAACCTCATCCGGGTCGCCAATGCGGATTTAGCTCATCTGGTAGAGCGCCACCTTGCCAAGGTGGAGGTAGCGAGTTCGAGCCTCGTAATCCGCTCCAAATGGCGCTATAGCCAAGTGGTAAGGCATGGGTCTGCAACACCCTGATCTCCAGTTCAAATCTGGATGGCGCCTCCAAAGCGCACTGAGAACGCATCGGGCGTTCTCTTTTTTTATATGTATTACCATAAGAAATGCCGCAGGAGGAAATGATGGCAATTTACCTGATTGATTATGAGAATGTATATATTGAGGGTCTGACGGGGTTGGAACGGCTGAAAAAGACAGATGAAGTCGTGATTTTCTATACGCAGAACCGCTGCGGTCTGACCTTCGAACTCCATCGCCGCCTGATCTCCTGCCGTGCGTCTCTGCGTCTGATGGAGGTCACAGCCCTTTCCACCCGGAAAAATACGGTGAAGAATGCATTGGATCTTCAGCTTTCCATGTACATTGGCTACCTGGTGGGCAGCCGTCCCAAGGAACCGCTGTATATCATCAGCAAAGACACAGACTTCGACCTGGATCTGACGTTTTTTGCCCAGTATTTGCAGGATGGCGGTGCGTCCTTGTCCATCTGTGCCACCATTGAGAATGCTCTTGATGGTGTCCCTGCGGTGAATACGGCGCAGATGCTGGAGGAGGCCGCCAAAGAGCCTGTGCAGGAGGAACAACCTGCATCCGCTGCCAAAAAGAAAAGCGGTGCTGTTGTGGTATTCCCAAAGGCACTCCAGGCACGTGTAAAGGAACTGCTGGGGACAGAGGACAAGCAGTCGGTCAATCGCATCTGTGCGATTCTGACGGCGTCTGAGGATCTTCTGTCGCTGAATAATCTGCTGTCGAGATATTATCACGATGGAAAACAGGTGAAGGAAATCTATCATAAGCTGAAGCCGTCTTTTACTGCTCTACGGGAACTGACCGCAGAACAGTGATTATAAAATTTTGTTATGAGATAGACTCTGACAGTAAAAAACCGCCTTCCGGGATACCGGAGGCGGTTATCTTTTTATGAAATGTGCAGTGCGGTGTTACGCTTCATAGAACGGAACTTTTCCTTCGATGGCTTTCTGGCCAAGGGGTGAGTTCACTGGCGCAACAGCACAGGGACTGTTATATTTTTTTGCGATTTCTGCTGTAGTGTCTGCAATTGTACGGATATCTGCATTCGGTGCCAGATCCAGAACGATCACATAACCGTCCGTACCATTTGCCTTGACGCCGTTCAGATAGGCAGTCTTCACTTCCGGAATGTCCGCAAAGTGATCCTTTAGTTCGCTGACCATGTCCATGGGAATATTTTTCAGATCCTGGATCACCAGCTGCGGCTGGATCGCAATTGCCTGTTCCTTGCTGAAAGACAGTCCCATGGTGAACGGATCCAGAACGATTCCGGCAGCAGTGCTGCGCTGATCGGACAGCATGGCGGTGTAGTTCGCCATCGTCATTGGAACAGCCTTGCAAGAGGGTGCGCCCACCCATTTTTGCAGTTCCGGGAGACTGGTGAACAAGGGCATGTACTTTTTGTCATCATGGTTGATCATGATGAACTCAGCCTGTGCGCTGACTTTTTCACCGGCTTTTGCGGTTTTCGGCAGTTCCATGAGTACAGGAGCTACAAAGCGTGCCTTGCGCATTGCTTCGAACAATTCATTCTGCGCCTTCATGGAATTTTCTTCTTTCAGCTTGTTGGCAGCGATGATGATTTCTGAGTTTGTGATTTTTTCAGCGCCGAACAGTGCTGTGATAGAATGGTTCGTATTTGCCTGGGGCTGATTCAGCTGAATGCCCTTCATTTCTGCCATTTTGTTGCGCTGGAGAACAATATTTGTCTCAGCCGGGTTGATCACGATGCCGCGGATGTCGATATTCTGCTTCAACAGAAGGTCACAGTACTGGTCGAATGTGATCACCATGGTTTCTGCTTCCGGGTCATTTTTCCATTTCAAAAATTCCAGCCAATCTGTAAAAGCCGGGAAGAACTTTGCGCCATCCTTGTTGGAAACTGCCATCAGGGAAGCCTGGAGCTGACGCTGACCATTTTCATCCGGTTCGACCTCGTCGAGGGAAGTGCGCAGAGAGATCGGCGCAATAAAGGATGCTTCTTTGATTGCGTCCAGCATTGCTTGTTCTGTCTGTTTGTTTTGCTGCTGTTTAAACTCCGCCATTGCGGCAACCAGAGTTGGGTTTTTGATCGTGGGTTTTTTCAGTTGTGCCAATTTGGTTCACCTCATCCAAAAATTATCGCCCGGAAATGGTACTGCGCCGTTTGCTTCGCAGATATTTACAGGGATATTGTTAGTATACCACATCCCGTAAAAAAAAGCAAGGGAATTTTCACAAAAAATCCCGAGACATTTTGAAAGGCTTTGAAAGGGCTTGGGAGAATTCCGGGTAAAGGGGCATGATTTATGCCCGAAACAGAAAAAACCGGAAAACAACAGCTTTCTGCCGTCATTTTCCGGTGATTTTTCATGTAAACAGACCTTACGCACGTTCTACTTTGCCGGAGCGCAGGCATCTGGAGCAAACGTACATATGACAAGGAGTTCCCTTCACAATCGCTTTTACACGCTTTACGTTCGGCTTCCATGTTCTGTTCGAGCGTCTGTGGGAGTGAGAAACCTTGATACCGAAGGTAACACCCTTTCCGCAAATTTCACATTTAGCCATCCTACTGCACCTCCTTACACGAGCTTGCATGCCAGACTGTCCCTCTGGGCAGTCCGCAAACTAACATATCTATTCTATCAGATTTTCCCGAAAAATGCAAGCCTTTTCTTCGAATCTTTCGAATATTTTTTCAAAATGCTGAAATCTTAAAATTATTTCGCTTAAAACTCTAACAGATCGATATAGTGCATGATCTGATTTTTCTTTTTATGGAATATAATTGGGCTTAGGGATAGGCTTTTTTCAGGAAAAGAAAAACAAAATTGAAAATTTTAAGGGATGTATCAAAATAGACTTGAAATTCGGGGCGCAATCATGTATAATAGTATCCATATCATTATTTCAATACGGATGCGGCACGAACCGCAGAAAGGAAGGCCTGCATGGGAATTTTCAGCAGCTTTTTACATTTGGATCGTTATACCATTCTGGCACGTGTTGTTATCATTTTGCTGATACTGCCGCTCCACGAGTTTGCCCACGGCTGGGTTGCCCGGAAGTGCGGCGATGACACCGCAGAAGCAAGCGGCCGCCTGACGCTGAATCCCGTTGCACACCTGGATCCCTTCGGCTCTGTTCTTCTGCTTCTGACCGGCTTCGGCTGGGCGAAGCCAGTTCCCATTAACCCGGCACGGATGAACAATCCCCGGCGTGGTATCATCTGGACATCCCTTGCCGGTCCCCTTTCCAATTTGCTGGCAGCATTTGTGGGTGTTATCGCACTCCAGATCCTTTTTCCGTTTTATGCCGCAAGCGACAGCATGATACTGACTGCATTGTATTATTTCTTCTCCGGCTTTATTTCGGTGAATATCTGTCTTGCCGTATTCAATCTGATTCCCGTTCCGCCTCTGGACGGTTCCAAGGTGCTGATGATGCTGTTGCCCTATCAGAAATCCATGTGGATCCAGCAGCACCAGCAGATCCTGTCTATTGTGCTCTGGGTATTGATCCTGGTGGGTGTACTGAGCATCCCCATCAGTTGGATCTCCAATTGGATCATCGAATTCTTCCTTTGGACGACGAACTGGATCGGAACACTGGTTCAGATGGTGATGTAACTCAATGCAGACGATTTCATTTAAGCTGGAGGTATTTGAGGGACCCATGGACTTGCTCCTGAGCCTGATCTCCAAGCATAAGCTGAATATTTACGATATTGAGATCTCCAGCCTGTTGGAGCAATATCTGGCGTATATGGACCAGTGCCGGGAACAGGATCTGGAACTGGCTGGCGAGTTTCTGGAAATGGCGGCACGGCTGATCTACATTAAGACAGCGTCCCTTTTGCCGCGTCCGGAAGAGGCGCAGAAGGAAAAGCAAGCGCTCCAGGGTGCGCTGATTGAGTATGCGCTCTGCAAACAGGCGGCGCAGCTTCTGGCGCAGCGGTTTGTAGGCGGACAGGTTTTTGTTCGGAAGCCCATGCCTGTGGAAGTGTCTTCGGCATATGCCAGATCACATCTGCCCTGTGTGCTTTTGGACACCTGGAATGCCATGGGGCAGAAGCGTTTTGCACCTCAGGACAATGCCCGGGATCGGCTCCAGCGTGTGGTGAGCCAGCCTGTCGTTTCTGTGATGTCCAAGGTGGCGTATGTGATGCGAAAGGTGTATCACAACGAGCACGTCTATTTCGGCGAGATCTACGCAGACGTCCGGGAACGCTCCGCACGGGTGGCTCTGTTTTTGGCGGTGCTGGAATTGACCAAGCACGGGCGCATCGGCATCAGTGAGGACGGTACGTATCTTTATCGGCGGACAGACCGCCCGAAGAAGATAAGGAACCGTGTTCCGGCTGTGCCGGAAGAATAAATGACAGGAATGGGGGCATGATGATGGAAGGAAACACCAGATCGCCGCTTTGTATTACCTTAGAAGCGGTTTTGTTTGCCAGTGGTGAGCCGGTGACGGTAACTCGTCTGGCACAGGCATGTGAAGGAAGCGAAAGTGCTGTCGCAGCCGCCTTGAAGCAGCTGGCACTGTGGTATGATGAACAGAACAGTGCCATTTGTGTGCAGCAGCTGGGGGATTCCTGGCAGATGTGCACCCGCCCGGAATTTGCCCCGGCAATCCAGCGGGCAGTGGAGACGAAGAAACAGGCACCTCTTTCGGCGGCAGCCATGGAGGTACTGACCATTGTGGCGTATAACCAGCCGGTGAGCAAGGGCTTTGTGGAGCATGTCCGTGGCGTGGACAGCAGCTCGGTGGTGAATACCCTGGTGGAAAAGGAACTTCTCATGGAAGCAGGCCGCCTGGAAGTGCCGGGACGTCCTATTGCCTATGCCACAACTCCCCATTTTCTCCGCTGCTTCGGGCTGAATTCCTTGGAAGAACTGCCGCCGCTTCCCATTCTGGCGGCGGAAACACAGTCGGAATCGGAAGAGGAGACGCAGGAAGCAGCAGAGCCGTAAAGGAGGGACATGCCCATGATCGGATGGCTGATCGCATCAGGGATCGTGCTGTTGCTGCTGGGACTGCTCCTTTCGCCGCTTGTGATGGCAGTGGAGCATGATGATTCCCAGGGGCGTTCTTTCTGGAAGCTTTCCTGGCTGGGAATCTCCCTGTGCTCCAGCGAAAAAAACGGCTTGTTTCAGCGTTTGTCCAGGGAAAAGCCAGAGAAACGCAAGAAAAATGAAAAGCCGAAAAAAGCGGAAAAATCGAAGTCCCGTACACCAAAGCAGTATTGGGAGATATTTCGGGATGTGACAGGCATCCTGTCCCGTCCTCTGCGTCTGCTTTGGAAGGGAATCTCTCTCCGGGGACTTGAGATCATGGTGCAGGTGGGGCGTTTTGATGCCAAAGAATGCGCCGTGGCGTATGGCATGACCAATGCCATGGTTTATACATCCCTGGGCGTGCTGCAAAGTACCATGCGTGTGAAGGTGCGCCGGGTTTCCGTTCAGTGCGCCTTTGGGCAGGAGAAAAGCCAATGGATTGTCCGAGGAAAGGCACAGTTTTGCCCTCTGGCAGCAGTGGCGGCATTGCTCAGCTTTGCCATAGGATATCTCATGGGGCAGCAACGAAAAGATGCACCGCCGCAAGCAATACAGCAGAAGAAACAGCCTGCCCGAACAGGGGCAGAGAAATAAAGGAGGCAGCAATTATGCAGGAAAAACGTCAGATTCAGGATCTCATGGGTGTTACCATGGAAAAAATGAGAGAAATGGTGGATGTACAGACCATTATCGGCGATCCCATTGTGGTTTCGGATAAGGTGACCATTATCCCGGTATCCAAGGTGTCCTACGGCTTTGCTTCGGGTGGCTCGGATCTCCCGGCGAAGTCCAACCCGAAGGATCTCTTCGGCGGCGGTGCAGGTGCCGGCGTATCCATCCAGCCTGTGGCATTTCTGGTGGTGCAGGAGGACGGCGTGCGTCTGCTGCAAATGGACGAAGCAGGGGATGCACTGAGCAGCGCCATTCGTTCCGTGCCGGAAGTGGTAGACCGTATCAGCGGTCTTGTCAAAAAAGGCGGCAAAAAGGAAAAGGAAAGCGCCATCTCCGACGAACAAGAAAACTGAGCCATATTTGCCGCTGAAACTGCATATTCTATTTTAGTTTAATGCAGAGGAGTGCGTAGCAATATGCGGCAATGGATGAAAAAATGGATGGGAACCGTGCTGGCAGTATGTCTGACTGTGACCGGCTGCCCGAAGATCTCTGCGGCGGCAGAAGTTTCTGTCTCGGCACAGTCCTGTATCCTGATGGAGGCAGTGACGGGGGAGATCCTGTACGAAAAGCAGGCGTATGAACAGCGTCCCATGGCAAGTACCACGAAGATCATGTCCACATTGCTTTGTATTGAAAGCGGAGATCTGGACACGGAATTTGTAGTGGATACCGATGCCATCCACGTGGAAGGTTCGTCTATGGGTCTGGTGGAGGGTGACATTGTGACAAAGCGTGCCCTCTGTTATGGGATGCTTCTGCCATCGGGGAACGATGCCGCCGGTGCGGCTGCGGTGAAAATTGCTGGCAGTTACGAAGCTTTTGCCGATCTCATGAACGCAAAGGCACAGGAATTGGGCATGACCCAGACCCACTTTGTCACGCCGTCGGGATTGCACGATGACGACCACTATTCCACGGCATATGATATGGCAATCCTGACCGCAGCGGCATTGCAAAATGAGATTTTCCGGGAAATATGCGGACAGCCACAGGCGCAGGTTTGCTTCGGCAATCCGCCCTATGAGCGGTGGCTCACCAATTCCAATAAGCTGCTGACCATGGATGAAACTGTGATCGGCGTGAAAACCGGATTTACGGATGAAGCCGGACGCTGTCTGGTTTCCGCATGTGAACGCAATGGGATCACGCTGATCTGCGTGACGCTGAACGACAAAAACGACTGGGACGACCACCTGTCACTGTACGATTATGGCTTTTCGCAGGTACAGCCCACAGAGGTGACTATGCCCCAGGACTGGCAGCTGTCTGTGGCTGGCGGCGAAACGCAGAGCGTCTCTGTTCAGGCAGAGGGGACTCTGACGGTAGGGACACGGGACGGTGCTGCGCCGGAGCTGGAATATCAGCTGGAGACAGAGCCGTTTCTGTATGCACCGGTGACAGCCGGACAGCGTGTGGGAACCTGGACTGCTCTGCTGAATGGCAGGGAAGTGGCAAATGGTTCTCTCTGCGCAGTGCAGGATGCGGCGTATCGTACTGCTGCGCCCGAAGCGGAGGAAAAGCCGTCTCTGCCGCTGCAGATTTGGAAGAAAATCAAAAAATGCTTTATAGCTTAACATAACAGGAGAAAGATGTGGAAAAGATTCGAATTCAAAAATTACTGGCAGATGCCGGATATTGTTCCCGGCGCAAGGCGGAAGCGCTGATCTCTGCTGGAAAAGTAAAAGTCAATGGACATCCGGTGAAATTGGGTGATAAAGCCACGCTTGCCGATCTGATCACAGTAAGCGGTGAGCGTGTGTACCTGCCCCGGAAGAAACAGTATCGCTATCTGATGCTGTATAAGCCACGGGGTTACGTGACGACCACTTCAGATGAACTGGATCGCCGCTGTGTTATGGATCTGCTGGAAGACGTGGAAGAACGTGTTTATCCGATAGGACGGCTGGATAAGGACTCAGAAGGTCTGCTGCTGCTGACTAACGACGGCACATTTGCCAATGGCATTATGCACCCCAGCCGTCATATCAGTAAAACCTATCGTGTTACGGTGCGTCCGGATGTGACAGAGGAACAGCTCATTGCCCTGTCCAGCAGTATGGAATTGGACGGCAAAATGACCCAGCCGGCAAATGTTGTAGTAAAAAGCAAGGAGCCGGGGCGCGTGGTATTGCTCATGACCATTCACGAGGGCAAGAACCGCCAGATCCGCCGTATGTGCGAATCGGTGGGACTGGAAGTAGCACGTCTGCGCCGTATCAGCATCGGTCCCGTGAAGCTGGGCATGCTGAAGCCCGGTACATACCGGGATCTGACAGCGGACGAGCTTCGTGTCCTGCGCAATGCCATGGGCAAGGGCGAGACCGTTGCACCGCAAAAATCTAGAAGAAAATAAATAAGCCAAATACAGGTCTTGAGAGGAGGACAAGCAGATGCCGATTTGTATTTCGCCGGATTTGCCGGCGTATCGTATTCTGGCAGAAGAAAATATATTTGTGATGGATATTGATCGTGCAGCACATCAGGATATCCGTCCGCTGCGTGTGCTGGTGCTCAATCTCATGCCGAAAAAAATCGAAACGGAGTGCCAGTTCCTGCGCTTGCTGAGCAACACGCCGCTTCAGGTAGACATTGAGTTTCTGCATGTATCCAGCCATATCAGTAAAAACACATCCCAGAATCATCTGGCAACGTTTTATCGTACATTTTCCGAGATCCAGGATCAGTATTATGACGGTTGCATCATTACTGGTGCGCCGGTAGAACATCTGGAATTCGAGGATGTGGACTATTGGCAGGAGATCTGCACCATTATGGAGTGGACAAAGCACCATGTATTTTCCACCATGCATATCTGCTGGGCGGCACTTGCCGGGCTGCATTATCACTTCGGCATCCCGAAGTACAACCTGCCCCAGAAAATGTTTGGTGTATTTCCCCAGCATGTGCTGGAACCAAGATGTCAGCTGCTGCGTGGATTCAATGACGTGTTCAACGCACCCCATTCCCGTCATGCAGAGGTGCACCGGGAGGATATTGAAAAGGTGCCCCAGCTGCGTATCCTGACGGAATCGGAGTTGTCCGGCGTGCATATTGTGGCGAACAATAACGGCAGGCAGTATTTCATCACGGGACATTCGGAATATGACCGGGATACCCTGAAAGGGGAGTATTTCCGGGATGCGGAAAAGGGATTGGATATTGCTGTGCCCTACAATTATTTCCCGGATGACGCCCCCACAAAGGAACCTCATTTCAGCTGGGGATGCAGTGCCAATCTGCTGTTTTCCAACTGGCTGAACCACTGCGTATACCAGCTGACGCCTTACGATCTGACTTCCTTAGAGGTCTATAACTGGGACTGGGAAGCCGGACTGTAATAGATAAAAAAACCGCCTGCATCGGAGAGCCGAGGTGCAGGCGTTTTTTTTGCTATGTGATTCACCGGAGTGGTGAATTATTTTAGAGATATGTCAGGAACTGAGAAGCCAGAACCACGGCAATCAGCGCAATGGGATAAGTTGCTGCATAGGCAGAAGCAACGTTGGAAGTACCAGTTACGTTGATCAGAGCACCCAGCGCCGGTGTACTCGTCATACCGCCGCAGAGAGAACCCAGGTTGTTGAACAGGCTCATCTTCAGAACAAACTTTGCAATGATGAAGCCCAGGATCAGCGGAACCAGTGTCATCAGTGCGCCGTATACGAACAGCATCGGACCGAATTCGGAAAGGGTGGAGACGAACTCACGACCGCCGTCAACGCCGGCACCTACCAGGAACAGGATCAGACCCAGCTCCTGGAAGATGGAAACTACATGCTCGTTCACCTTCAGGCTCAGCTTGCCGATTCTGCCGAAGTGACCAAAGATCAGACCCATGATCAGCGGACCACCGGTAGTACCCAGATTGAAGGACTGGTTGTTACCCAGGGGGATGTTGATGCAGCCCAGGATCAGACCAGTCACAACAGTCAGTGCAAATGCTCCCAGACCAAATTTATCCATCTCGAACAGCTTGCCCTTTACTTCTTTTTTACTGTCTTGATCACCGCTCATGAGCATTGCACGTTCCTTGTCCATATCCGCATGGAGCAGACGAGGCATGATCTGTACGAACAGTACAACGCCGATAACGCCGAAAGGATATGCAACGCCGTGACCAACTGCGATCTGGTCGTAGAATTCTGTGCCTTGCAGTGCTTCCTGTGCAGCGGCAAATGCCGGTGTACTAGTCAGCGAACCAGACAGCAGACCAACACTCATTGCGGAATTCATATCCGGTACCAGAATGGTGACCAAAGCACATGTACCTGCGCCGGACAGGATGATGATCAGTCCCAGCAGAACATAGGACTTGAAGTTCTTCACCAGATTCTTAAAGAATGTGGGACCAGCGATCAGTCCGACAGATGTCACAAACAAGATCAGACCGAGATTTTGCGTCATGCTGAAATAGGGCTTGATGCTGGTCCAGCCGCCAGCTTCACTCCATTCTGTGATGTTGTCCAGACCCAGCTGGAGGAAATGTCCTGCGACCAGAGCAACAATGAAAATTGCTGCACTGCCCAGTGTGACACCCTTGATGGAAATTTTACCGATCAGATAGCCGATGGCGATGATGCCGAAAATCATGAAAATGACGAGTGCCATTGTCTTCATGTTAAACAGGTTCACGCCAAGGACTTCGAGAAAATGGAAACTCATGAAAACCTCTCTCCTCATTGAAATAATAAACCAATATGCAGAGGGCTCTCAAAACTCTGCACATCGAGGCGGAAATCGCAGATGCAATAAAACAACGCAGATTTGTGCCAAATTGCATCTGCGGTCTCCTTAACTATACCATTATACATGATTCTTCTTTTTTTGTCAATGATGTAAGAGGGCTTTTCTCAAGAATGTATAAAAATGATAGAAATCCCCATGTTTACGAGGCTTTTCAAGGGAAAAGTGACAAAAAGCATAGGAGAAGAAGGAGACGCATATCGTTTTCTCTCTCAGAAGGAATGAAAGGGTTTATGCCGTAACACGTTCTGTATTATTATGCCTGATATTGTGCAAGATTAATAAATTCTTAGTTCAATATTGACAATCCAGGTGCAATATGCTATAATAAAAAAAGATAGAAAAAGAAAAATATGGGAATTGGGCAGATTAGGAGGCGTTTTTGATGAAACGGAAAGCAATACAAAAACTCACCGGACTGCTCACGGCTGCATGTATGCTTTTTGCGCAGACACTTAGCAGTTCAAGCATTTTGGCTGCCGGAACTTTACCGGAAAAAGCAACCGATGACTTAGCCGACACGCAGATGATCGAAATCGAATCGTCTGAACTGGCAGAATCACCGATTCCCATTTACGGTGCATCCTCTGCCGTAAGTGCGGACAAAACCACATATGAGGAGGATTGTTATGCTTCATATGCGGGATATCATGCACTGGACAGCGATCAGCAGAAGATCTACAACAAACTAAAAGAAGCGGCACATACCTTTTATACAGGAACAGACGATGCCCAGTCTATCACCTATAGCGGTGGCAGTATGGCATATTTTGCCGCCGCTTCTAATTCGTCCTCCGCACTGACTGCGGAGGATATTGCGGAAGTCGTTTCTATGTTCCGAAGCGACAATCCGATTTACTTTTTCGTGGGCAGTTATATGCTTTACAGCACGACAACAAGTTTTTCGGGCACGACTTATATCAATAAAGTTTACGTTTCCTGCATGGAAGAATATACAGACGGCACAGTGCGTCAGGAAGAACGGGCAGTGCTGGAAAATACGATTTCTGCGGTGCAGGACAGCATGACAGACTGTACTACCGCTCTGGAATATGCAACAGCGGCGCATGACTGGATCTCAGATACCATTACATATGCCTACGATGAAAGCGGAAATCCAGAGGAATCCATGACGGCGCATAGTATTATCGGTGTATTTGATCCTGCCTATGACCGTGCTGTATGCGAGGGCTACGCTAAGGCGTTTCAGCTGCTGCTTAATGCAGTGGGTGTGGAGAATTATTACGTCGTTGGTCTGGGAAATGGCGGCGGTCACGCATGGAATATGGCACGGATGGATGATGGATTTTTCTATTATTTTGATGTTACCTGGGATGATTCTGCTAAGACGAATGCATACTTTGCTGCCGGTGAGACTTCTTTTTCGAAAGAACACACAGCATTCACCATAGATCAGACTTCCTGGCAGTTTCTGTATGATCTGCCGGATGTCCCGGAAAATGCATATACCGGTGCAGTGGGAACAGTATACACAGAGGGAGATTTTGTGTATGCATTGTTTGATACATATGCAGCTGTGACAGAGTATACTGGGTCTGCGGAATCGGTTTTAGTGCCGGAAACTGTAAATGGACTTCCGGTAACGCAGATCAAAGGTGCCTTTGCAGAGCACTCCAATTTGCAGGAAGTACAGTTACCATCCTCTGTTACTGTGATCTCCTATGGTGCGCAGGGCGTTGGTGCTTTTGAGAATTGTGCTTCGCTGAAATATCTGACTATATCATCACAGCTGGAACGGGTGGAATGGAACGCCTTTGCCGCTTGTACGGCTCTGGAAGTTGTAACGCTTCCGGCATCTGCCTCTCAGATCGGTGCCCGGGCTTTTTATGGTTGTTATAGCTTGAGACAGCTTCTCATTTATGCTCCGGCATGTAAACTGGTCTCTTCGTCATCTGTTTATACAGATACGATCATATATGGATATACGGATTCTACGGCGAAGTCTTATGCGGAAAAGTATAGCCGCAACTTTCTGGAACTAGAGGCAGCCGCTACTGAAACAACAGATACTTCTGTGACCTCAGAAACTACAGTTTCTGACATCAGTTCCAGCACAAGCTCCAGTACAAGCTTGAGTACAAGCTCCAGCAGCACAACCACAAGTGCTGTTACAACAGCGACACAGTCAGTTACAACGACAACAACTGCTTCTACAACACCGACAACTACAACAACAACTGCTTCTACAACACCGACGACTATGACAACAACAACTGCTTCTACAACACCGACGACTATGACAACAACAACTGCTGCAACGTTGACAACTACGACAACAACCACTGCAACTACGATAGCTGTCACGACAACCATGTCACCATCAGCGACAACTATTGCGACGACAACTACGGTGACAATGCAGCAGAGTACGCAAAGCATGACAACTGCCGCATCTGTTGTTTCTGTGCTGACAACAACGGAGAAAACTGTACCATCCGTTGTACCGGACAGCGTGGAAGAAACGGATACAACAACAGAAAGTCAGCCTGTACTGCCTGTTTTGGCGGCTGATATCAACCAGGACGGAAATTGTGCAATAAATGATCTGGTGTTTCTGAATTTATATCTGGTTCAGGATATGGAAGTTTCGCCTTCTCAGTTAGCGGCGATGGATTGTTACCATGACGGTATTGTAGATGCAAAGGATAGTACAGTTCTGCTCAAGTTCCTGGTGCGTCTGATCACAGAATTGCCAGTTGAACCAGAAATAACAGTGAACGCCTGAATAGGAAGTTGATAGAGCGTATTTACATAGAAATTATGTGTGTGAAGAAATAAGGCGATACCGTGCAAAGCCGCTAGACGCTCTTTGTGCGGTGTTGCCATAAGTATAGGGCTGCTGCACCTTTTCATTGGTGCAGCAGCCCTATTTTATCTGAAGATAACACCGCACAAAGATGCGCCGCAGATGATGGGTGAGCGGTTTTTTAGAGGTGCCCTACTGTTATTTCAGCAATTCTTCCCAGGAAACGTCTTTTCCAACAGAATGGTTTGCATAGTACAGCAGAATGTAGAAGGCGTCATCTCCGGTAATCTCGCTGTCACCGTTGATATCCAGCAGCAGCAGAAGCCACCGGTTTACAGAAGGATTCTCGTGGAACTTACAGTCTGTGGCACCGACAGATTTTTTCGCATAGTACTGGAGCACCAGAAAGGCGTCATCGCCGTTTACAACATTATCCAGATTTGCATCACCCCGCATCTTTGGCAACACATTTCCTGTTGTTGTCGTACTGGAAGTGGACGTTGTACTAGTAGCGGTTGTTGTGTTGGAAGTTGTGCTGGTTGTAGAAGATTGTGTCGTGGTCGAGGTTGTGGTTGTAGTTGTAGTTGTGGTTTCTGTGGTGACTGTCGTGGTTTCTGTGGTTGTGACTGTTTCGGTGAACGTTGTTTCAGAAGTGGTTTCAGTACTGGTTTCGGAACTGGTTGTGGGATCGGTGTCAGAAGTGGTAGTGGTAATTGTCGTTGTTGTCAGCGTCAATGAAGCTCTTGTGCGGCTTGTTGTAGTGGCTTCGGTTGTTGTTGTACTTTGTGTGAAAGTCATGGTCTGTTTGGTGCGGCGTGTCGTTGTGGTAGTTGTCATTGTTGTTGCAGAGGTAGTACTTGTTGTTGTCGTTGTTTCTGTTGTGGTGGTTGTGGTTGTAGTTTCTGTTGAAGTTGTTGTAGTAGTGGTAGTGGAAGAAGTTGTGGTAGTCGTTGTTGTGGCGGAAGAAGACGAGGTGGTGGTTTCGGTCGTAGTCGTCAGTGTCGTTGCTTCTGTTGAGGTTGTGGTAGTTTGAGTTGTTGTAGAGGTTGTCGTAGATGATGTTGTTTCTGATGTTGTGGGAATGGTTGTGGTGGTTGTTGTGGCAGTTGTCGTTGTTGTGGAGGTTGTGGTCGTTTCCGTTGTCGTTGTTGTCGAAGTTGTCGTTGAAGTTGTGGTTGTTGTAGTAGTGGTAGTTAGCTGTGTTGTGGCGGTAGTTTCTTTTGGGTTTGCATGGAATGTAACAGAACTTCTGGCACCGTGATAATTTGCAGTGTCTTCAGGAGTGAATATCCATGTCAGCGTATTGTCGCCGGCTGACAGGGTCTCAGATGTACCTTCTGCCCAGGTTAGCGTCCCGGGTGTGCATCCGTCTGCTGCTTTCAGTTCCGGCAGAGGATCGCCTTCCGTATAAACTGCATCTTCGTCAAAACGAACTATGATTTTTGGCGTAGCACGCTCAATCTGAAATGCAGCTTCACAGGTGCCGCTCCAGACCTGGGAACCGGAGGCTGTTATGAGAACAGTAGCTGTCCCGGCATTGATGTTATTCTGATAGGAAATGGTATAATCCTGACCCAGACGGAGTCGCATACCGCAGAGTGTCACTGTGACGTTGGGGGTCAGAGGAGAACCGGTGTAATACAAAGGCGTGTTTCCGGTTTCTACACGAACAATTGCTGCATCCATAGGCACAGTTTCCATGCCCACGGAGAAAATTGGCGTTACATTTGCATTGCCTGTATCATAGGAGTAAGTGATATCCTCCAGAGGATTGCTCACAGTCAGATCCGTTCCATTCCATTCGGCATTTTTCCAGCCTGAAGCAAGCGCCGGATCGAAGTTCTCCCAGTCCGAAACAGAGATGTGCAGGCTGTGGTTTTCCCCCAACTCCGGTGTGACAAGTGCATGACAATTGTCCAGTTGGCAGGTGCTCAGCTGTGCATAGGGGGACAGCCGCAGTGCCAGAAGCGGATTGTTCCCTGCGTTCAGTTCTGTCAGCTGGTGCAGTGACGAAAGTTCCAGGGACGCCAATCGGTTTTCCGAGCAGTCCAGCACACTCAGTGCGGTCAGTCTGGAAATGTCCAGTGTTTTTAACAGATTGTTTTTACAGTTCAGCTGGGTCAGAGCTTCTGCTCTCACCGTCAAAGATTCCAGTACGTTGTCACTGCAATCCAGCAGCAATAATCCGGGTGTACGAGAGAGATCCAGGCTTGTCAGTCCATTCCTGCCGCAGGACAGTTCGGTCAGGATCGGATTTGACAGCTGTAATTCTGTCAGCTGATTTGCACTGCAATCCAGTATTTCCAGTTCCTGCAATGCAGTGGTATTCAGGTATGTCAGCAGGTTATCATTGCACCACAGTTTTGTGAGCATGGTCTGAGCAGAAACATCCAACTGAGTCAGCTGGTTGGAGGAGCAGTCCAGTTCGGTCAAAGCAGTCAGATCAGACAGGTTCAGTGCACTCAGCTGATTGCCGCTGCAATTGAGAGAAGTAAGCTGAGAGAGCAGCATGCCGTCCAGACTGGTCAATAGATTATCGGCACAATTCAGTTCTGTCAGCTGTGTAAAATATGTGACACCTGTGAGATCGGCAATTCCCAATCCGGACACATCCAGCGTAGTCACGGCGTCTATTTCAGAAACTGCCAGAAGCCCATCTCCGTTGATATCCAGATGAGATGAAACGTAACTGCGGAACTGTGCATCCGGAAATGTTGATACATCAATGGAAATGGTATCCTCTTCTACCAGCTGTGCCAGCAGAGTGAAGGTCACTGTCCGTTCGGGATCGTCAGTATCGACCTGATACTGATAGGTCACTGCTGTGCCCATGTTCTGAATAGACAATACTGTGCCGTCACAGACAGCATTGCTCCAGGAATCCGGTGCCACACGTTTCGGATCAAAGAAATCCGGGAGCGCCGTGAGATCAAATTGTGAAATTGCCTTTACCGGAATGAAACAGATGTTTCCGCTGGCATTCAGAGAAGTGAGAGATGTTAAACCAGTGACATCCAGAGCGATCAGCTGATTGTTCTGACACTGTAGTTTTTGCAGACTGGAGAGATCGGACACATCCAGAGAAGTCAGCATATTGCTCCCGCATTCCAGATATTCCAGCGCAGAAAGTCCTGTCAGCTGCAATTCAGACAGCATGTTGTCATAGCAGTACAGATATTGCAGGGATCCCAGTCCGGAAACATGCAGTTCCTTCAGCAGATTTGCCTCACAGGAAAGATAGGTCAGGGAAGGCAACGCTGAGACGTTCAGAGCAGTCAGATTGTTATAAGCGCAGAACACCTTCTGTAGGTTGTCCGATTGGGGAAGATACAGTCTCTCCAGGGCATTTTCGGAACAGTTCAGTTCTTTCAGACGGGGCAGATTTACGACAGACAGTGTGGTCAGCTGATTGGAGGAACAGTCCAGCCGTTCCAGTGCAGTCAAATATTCAACACCAGTCAGGTCGAAAATGCCCATGCCTGCTGCATCGATGACGTTTATGTTGTTCAGTTCTGTCTGGGAGAAATACCAGTCGTTTTCGATATCGTATTTTTTCTGTATATAGGCACGGAATACGGGGTCAGGAAAGTGGGCTTCATCAATAGGAATGCTTGTTTCCTCTGTGATACTCTGAGGGATCAGCGTAAAGGTGACTGCACTTTCCGGATCGCCTGCAACAGCAAGGTAAGAGTATGTCACATTCCCAGAGCCGGTGATATACAGATTGTCGTGATCAGCATATGCATTTGTCCAACTGCCTTCCATAACACGATCCACATCAAATTGTCCCGGCAGTTCCGAAAAGCGGATGCGGTTCAGTGAATCCGGATAAACCGCATACTTATTGGATTTTGCAGAAATCATCATACCGGCATGGGTTTCGTCCAGGTTCAGAGAAGTGAGCTGGTTGCCGGAACAATACAGCGTCTGCAATTCCGGCAGTGCCGAAAGATCCAGCGCAGTTAGTTTGTTGGTGGCACATTGCAGATACGTTAGAAGGGGATTTTGTGAGACATCCAGATCGGTCAGCTGATTGCTGGCACAGACCAGCTTTTTCAGTGAAGAAAGGGAGGAGATATCCAGTGCCGTCAGCCGATTCTGAGAACAGTTGATCTCTGTCAGATCGAAGAGACCATTCAGCTCCAGTGACTCCAGAGAATTCATGGTGCAGATCAGCCGTGTCAGCAAAGGCGAAGCAGAAAAATCCAGTGCTGTCAGCTTGTTCTGGCTGCATTGCAGTTCCAGAAGTGCAGATAGGGAAGTAATATCCAATTCCGTGAGACTGTTGGAATTGCAATTCAGTGTTTCCAGGGAAGTAAGGTCTGTCAAGGTCAGTGTTTTCAGTGCATTCCAGGAGCAGTTCAGCGTTTTCAGCTTTGTCAGCCCTGTCAGATCCAACTCTGTCAGATTGTTGTTGGAACAGTCCAGTTCGGTCAGCTCTGTGCAATAGCGGATACCTGTGAGATTCCATATATTTTTGGAGGCAAGCGGTAATGTGATAATTGCCTGGATCTCCTGCCGACTGAAATATCCGTCATTGTTGGTGTCGTACGCAGCGAGCTCCTGCCGGAATACATCATCCGGAAAGTTTTCGCTGTCGATCGCTAGAGGAATCTCAGAAGGTGACAGGATAAACTGTGCTTGCATCGTCTGAGTTTGGTTGACATAATATGCATATGTCACCGGGCTGCTGGGATCTTCTACAAAAAGCTGTGTACCGGAAAGAACAGCGTTTGTCCAGCTGTCCGGCACGACCTGGTTCATATCAAATTCTTCGGGCATGGTGCCGAGATCAAATATTCCGTTGACATAGACAGAAATTTCCGTCACATTATTCTCTGCGGACAAACTGCCGCTGCTAATCTTTGTATCAGAAACATCCAGGGCAGACAGAAGATTCTGACCGCACAGCAGTGTTTCCAGCTGTGTTTGCCCGGAGAGATCCAGTGCAGTCAAACGGTTGTTCTGACAGCTGAGATATGTCAGGGATGAAGGCTGAGGCAATGTCAAAGAAGTCATGGCATTGCCGTCACAGGTGAGGGATTTCAAATAGCCCATACCGGAAATATCCAGAGATGACAGCTGGTTTCCGCTGCAATCCAGAGTATCCAGGTATGTGAAGGCGGAAATACCTGTGAGCTCCGTAATTCCCTTATTGTTCAGGGAGAGGGATGTCACTGCCTTGATTTCTTCCAGGGAAAAATAGCCGTTTCCGTCTGAATCATAGTCCGAGAGTGCGCTTCGCAAAGCGGCGTCCGGAAAGTTCGTCTCGCTGATTTCCAGATATTTTGTTGTGTCAGCATCCAGCACCAGGGTGAACCGTACCAGTCGGGTGTCATCTGCCGTGTCGATCCGGTAAGCGTAGGTTACCGGAGAAGCGGCATCCAGAATATACAGCGTGTCCGGTTCTTCGTCCAGAATGACGCCGTTCAGCAGCGTTGTCTGATCAATCCGTCCGGTATCCAGTTCCGGGATCTGTGTCAAATCATAAGTATACAAGCCGCCGTTTCCAGGGACGGGAGAGATGGTTCGTTGGTTGTTGTTGCAGGTAAGCGTTTCCAGCAAAGAGAGTCCGCTTATATCCAATGCTGTCAACTGGTTGTTGTCGCAGGTCAGCGTTTCCAGCAAAGAGAGTCCGCTTACATCCAATGCTGTCAACTGGTTGTTGTCGCAGTGCAGTGTTTTCAGTGCAGACAGTGCCGTGAGATTCAGATCTGTCAGCTGATTGGCGGAACAGTTCAGCTCAGACAATGCTGTCAGTCCATCGGTATTCAGTTCGGTCAGCTGGTTGGAGGCGCAATCCAGAGAAGCCAGCTGGGCGAGTTCGGTCAGCTGTAGGTCGTCTAGTTGATTTCCGGCGCAGTTCAAAGAAGTCAGATCAGTCAGAACCGAAACGTCCAGAGATTTCAGCTGATTGTTTGAACAGTTCAATGTTGATAGTCCGGAAAGTACGTCAGTCGTCAGTGTTTCCAGCAGATTGCCGGAACAATCCAGCGATGTCAGACCGGATGCGGAACTTAGATCCAGTTCTTCTATCTGATTGGTTGCGCAGTTCAGGGTTTTCAGTGCAGAGTTGTCAGGAAACGTCAGTGCTGTCAGTTGGTTTTCAGCACAGTTCAAGGAGGAGAGTGCTGTCAGTTCTGTGATATCCAGAGAAGAAAGTGTATTGGAACTGCAATCCAGTGTTTCCAATGCAGTACAGCTGGTCAGCGTCAGCGAGGACAGCTGGTTTCCGGCACAGTTCAGTGTTTTCAGCGCAGTCTGACCGGACAAGTCCAGGGATGACAGTCCGCAATCCTGACAGCTCAGGATCATGAAAAAGGGAATGAGCTGGCTGGGCAGGATCAGCGTTTCCAGAAATGGGTTCTCATCACACATGATCGACATGAGCATGGAGAGCCCGGACAGATCCAGGCTTGTCAGCTGGTTCCCGGAACAGGTCAGGAGCATCAGCCGTGGCAGACCAGATACATCCAGCGTATCCAGCGTGTTATAGGAACAATTCAGTGTAGTCAGAGAAGTGAATACAGAAATACCCGTCAGATCGGCGATCTCCATACCGCTGATATTCATTGTCGTCACATCGGCTATCTCAGACTGTGACAAGACCTGATCTTTTTCTCCCATTGCATCTGCTTTGTCGATTTCTTCGGCGATGTAATTTCGGAAATTATCATCCGGAAAATTGTCGGCGTTGATCGCAATTCCGCCGTCTGTCTCTGCGGCAGCAGAAATCGGGATGGTACCCATCAATAGCAGTGACGCCAGAACCAGGCTGATGATACGCCGCAAAACGTATTTTCGTTGTTTCATAGTAAACTCCTTTATTTGCTTTCGGCGTTTTGCCAGGAAAAGCACAGCTTTACACAAAAGATTTATACACTTTGATTATATCATGTTCCACAAAAAAAGTCAATTGATATTTTCCAGAGATTTTCCATTTTTTTAATGGTTTGCGTGTACATATCATGATTTTCCGGCGTTGTTCTGTCTGATGTCATGGTTTCTCTGCGAAGATGTCACTTTTTTCCTGATCATAAATACTTTCAAAATGAACAGAATGAGGAATAAATGGCTCTGCTTCCTCAAAAATGGATGCATTTGACAGAAAGCGCCTTTCGGTGATTTTTTACAAAAAGGTATTGACAAAAGGAATAAAATAGATTATAATGTAAGAAATATTATGTGTTTTCAATCACTGAAAGGGGTTATCTTATGAGATCAACATGGAGAAAAACCATTGCCGGGCTGACGGCTGCTGCTTTGCTCATTCCCAGCTGTATCAGTACTGCTTATGCTGAACCGATTGCTGTGACTGACGCAGACTTGACTGTGGAGATGCCGGTTCTGGACGAGCCGCTGCCGGGTGATGTTGTTGATGCACAGATCGACGCTTCCATTGCTGCGGCTGCGCCTCAGGCGGAAATGCCGATCGTGGACGGTGCATCCAATGAAGCTGTCGTACAGGCAGGCGATTTGTCAGAAGACGGTACTTTTTATTACAAAATAGTCGCACAGAAAGCCCATATCACCGGCTGTGTAGAAGGTGTGACAGATCTTGTGATTCCCGATACGATCGTTGAAACAGACGAGGACGGCGAAACAACAGAATATCCGGTTACATTCATTGCAGCTGAGGCGTTTTATGGCAATCAGGAAATTACATCTGTGAGCTTGCCGGAATCTCTGGTGGGCATCGGTGCCAGCGCTTTCTGTGCCTGCACAGGCTTGACCGAGGTAGTCATTCCGGACAGTGTTTCCTCTATTAACGCCAGCGCATTTTGCATGTGCTCTTCTTTGAAATCTGTGAAGCTGCCGGCAAGCTTGTATTTTGTTGGCGATGATGTATTTGCATATTGCACTTCCCTGGAATCTGTTACCATTCCTGGCGCACTGACGTCCATGGGTACGACTATGTTCTCTAATTGCAGCAATCTGACTACAGTTGTGATGGAAGAGGGCGTAGAAGCAGTCGGTGCAAATACGTTCTATGGCTGCACCAATTTGACGAATATCCAGTTCCCGGAATCTTCTTTGAAAAGAATTCTTGCAAATGCGTTCAGCTATTCTGGTCTTACTTCTATTGATTTGCCGGATAGTGTCAACAGCATTGCAAGCGGCGCATTCAGCCATTGTCAGAATATGAAATCTGTACGGCTTCCTGCCGGCATTACTTCTATCCGAAAAGACACATTCTCTTACTGTGGACTGGAAAGCGTAGAGATCCCGGCGAATATCACTGCAATCAAATCCGGTGTATTTGCATATTGCACACAGCTGAAATCTGTTACACTGCCGGAAACACTGACAGAACTGGCAGATATCGCTTTTTATGGCTGTACTTCACTGGAGAGCATCACACTCCCGGACAGCCTGACTTCCATCAGCGACAGCTTGTTCTATCGCTGCACCAGCCTTTCTGAGGTGAATTACGGCGCCAATATGACGAAGATCGGAAACTCTTCGTTCTATGGCTGTACAGCTTTGACTGATATTACCATTCCGGATACAGTAACTACCATTGGTGAAAGTGCTTTTGCAGAATGCACCGGCGTGACTTCTCTGCATGTCAGTGATTCTGTAACATCCCTTGGAAAATGGGTGTTCTATAACGATTCTGATCTCAAAAACATTACCATTGGTTCTGGCATGTCGAAGCTGGATAACTATATGTTTTATCGCTGCACAGGACTGGAATCCATTCAGATTCCGGATACAGTGCATGACATCGGACAGTTCGCATTCGGCGGCTGTACTTCTCTGAAGGAAGTAATCCTGCCGGAAACTCTGGAAACCATCGGAAAAAATGCTTTTGTCAGCTGTAGTGTTCTGGAAGACATCACTGTTCCGAAGAATGTTTATCTGATCGATACAGGTGCTTTTGGCTACGATGCTGTAGAGGATAGTCTGGTGAAAAATGATGTGATCACCATTACTGGTTATACCGGTACTGCTGCGCAGGATTTTGCAACTGCCAACGATATTCCGTTCATTGCACTGGATTCACCGACAACAGATACGACAACTGCTACAACAGAAGGTACTGATACGACTGAGACAACTGAGACGACTGCATCTGGTACGAACGGTCCCACAAAGCTGGTTTATGGTGACGTGAACCTGGACGGACGAATCGACATTTCAGACTCTGTTCTTCTCAGCAAAGCTGCCGCTGGTTCCGTAAAGCTGAGCGAAGCCGCACAGCTCAATGCCGACTGTAATGCAAACGGTGAGATGGGAACGGATGATGCCATTGTTCTGCTGAAGTTCCTGGTATCTATCATTAAGTCGCTTCCGTCGACAGACTAATTTTGCTTTCTTGATACTCATTTGATTTCTTCTAAAGCAAACACGGCATTGCTCCCGGGCAGTGCCGTGTTTGTTTCTGCAAATCATTTTTACGCAGTTTTTCGGGAGGGTAACCATTGATTTAGGGAAGCACTGATTAAATCTGGTGCGCAGATTGCGCAGTCAGATTTTTCATCAGATGAAACAAAAAGCGCAGTGAATACTTTGTGTATTCAC
>NZ_CALDMP010000023.1 GCF_937915125.1 uncultured Ruminococcus sp.
TTGACGAAAAATCTGACGGCGCATCTGACGCACAATCTTTGTGCGGTATTGCCTTATATTTTCTGAGTAAAACAAATCTCGTTTCAAACGTTCCACCGGAACGTTTGAAAAATTTAACTTGATGAAATGGCTTTACAAGGAGGGGCGGTCTTGTTCGCCCCTCCTCGAAAAAGCTGTCGCTTTTTCTCACCACCCTCTCCGTGCGCCGAAAGTACGGCGCAGGGTGTTTCGCCGTCTGCGGACGGCGACCAGGGCTCCTCGCCCTGGACCTCGCCAGCATTTTTGAAAAATTGCTGGATCAAAAAACTTCATTGCCGCCTGCGGCGTGGTGGTTATGCAAAGAAATTATCGCAGATTTTGACAGGATGCCCTTGCATAATTTGCAGGAATCTCCCGAATCGTGGATGTTTATGCGAAAATATCCCGAAAATCCTGGCTTTTTCCGTGAAAACCCAACTTTTTTTCTCTGGCAATCATTTCCCGAATCTGCTACAATAAAACTACAGAGGGAAACGCCCATTGCGAAAGGAAGTTACTATGGCAGGATTTTTAACCTTCACCCGTGAGAAACCCATCAACCGTATTGTCGAAGTGGAAATCAGCGAGATCGTCCCCAATCCCCACCAGCCCCGGACAGAATTCGATCTGGCAGATATCCAGTCGCTGGCAGAGAGTATTATGCAGAACGGCATCCTACAGCCCCTGACCGTCCGCCGGGGAAATGACCGCTATGAACTGATTGCCGGAGAACGCCGTCTCCGTGCGGCAAAGCTGGCAGGAATGCACGCCGTGCCCTGCATTATTCTGGATATCAGTTCCCGAAATTCCGCCATTATGGCACTGGTAGAGAATATCCAGCGGCAGGATCTTTCTTTTTTCGACGAAGCCAGCGCCATTGAAAAACTCATTACATACTACGGCATGACCCAGGAGGATGCTGCTGCAAAACTGGGAAAGGCGCAGAGTACCATTGCCAATAAACTGCGCCTGCTGCGCCTGACAGGGGAGGAACGGGAGGTAATCATGAAATACAACCTCACCGAACGCCACGCCCGGGCACTGCTGCGGCTGGCATCTCCCAGCGAACGTCTGACGGTTCTGGAAAAAGTCGTCAAGCAGAATCTGAACGTGGAGAAAACCGAAGCCGCCGTAGAGGAAATGATCGGTCAGAAAAAGAGCCGGGAAAGCTATAAAAAGCGCAGCAAGGTGTTCCAGAACGTGCGGATCTTCGTGAATACCATCACCAAAGCCGTAGAGACCATGCAGGCTGCCGGCATCAAGGCGGATTCCCAGAAGATCCAGCGGGAGGATTATATCGAATACCGGGTGCGGATCCCTATCGGGGAGAAGAAATAATGTTCAGCAAGGGCAATGTTTCACGTGAAACGCTGCCCTGCTTTTTTTGTTTCACGTGAAACATTTTCTCGCTCTTTTTCCCAAAAAATTTCCCCAAAGCCTTTACAACCGGCAGAAATCATGCTATAATAAAGATAACATTCTCTAGGAATCACTGATTCAATCACGCCTTGCGGCTTGGCACGCATCTTGCTTGCATCTTTTGCGTCATATTTCACAAAAATGCTCGTGAATACACAAAGTATTCACTGCGCTTTTTGTTTCATCTGACGAAAAATCTGATGCAGTTTATGCTTGCAGAGTACAATCTGCGCACCAGATTTAATCAGTGCTTCCTTAAAATTTATGCGCAGAAAGGAAGAAACAGCGTGAGTATGGTGTATGCAGTAGCCAATCAGAAGGGCGGCGTGGGAAAATCCACAACAGTTGTCAACCTGGGCGCATATCTCGGCTCCCGGGGAAAACGAGTGCTCTGCGTGGATATTGACCCTCAGGGCAACACTACCACGGGATTCGGCATCAAGAAAAAGCATCTGAAAGCTTCAGCCTATGAGGTGCTCATCGGAAAAAACAGCATCCAGGAGGCAATCGTGCGAACTGCCTTTGAAAATGTCAGCATCCTGCCGGCACGGAATACCCTTGCGGGTGCAGAGCTGGAGCTGTCCAATATGGACAACCGCATGAACCGCCTGAAAATGCAGCTTCTGACCTGTAAGCTGGATTATGACTACATTCTCATTGACTGTCCGCCGGCGCTGGGCTTGCTCACCATTAATGGATTGGTGGCGGCGGATAAGCTGCTGATCCCCATGCTTGCGGAGTTCTATGCTCTGGAGGGCTTGTCCCAGCTGACCAATACCATTAAGGTGGTGCGGAGCAATTATAATCCTACGCTGGACATCGGCGGCATTCTGTTCGTGATGTTTGACCCCCGGCTGAATGTATCACGACAGGTGGAAGAGGAAGTGGAAAAGTATTTTCCGGGAAAGGTGTTCCAGACGAAAATTCCCCGGAACGTGCGTCTTTCAGAGGCCCCCAGCCACGGCAAACCGGTCATGTATTACGATCGTCTTTCCAAGGGTGCGGAGGCGTATATGCAGCTTGGCATGGAACTTCTGGGAGAGAAGCCGCCGGAGAAAAAGCGGCGGATGCTGGTATTCGGAAAGAAAAGGGAGCGTGAAAGCGAATGACAATTGGCGGATTGGGCAGCGGTCTGGATTTTCTCTATGACGAAAATGCTGCCGATGTGCAGGTAAAAAAAACACTGCGCCTTTCGGAACTGGAGCCGAACCGGGATCAGCCCAGAAAGCAGTTCAGTGAAGAATCTATCCAGACTCTGGCGGATTCCATTCAGCAGTATGGCATGATCCAGCCCATTCTGGTGCGCCCTCTGGGGTTGAATTATCAGATCGTTGCCGGAGAACGCCGCTGGCGTGCAGCCCGGATGCTGGGGCTGGATGAAGTGCCTGTGGTGATCCGGGAGCTGTCCGATGAAGAGACTATGGCGATCGCCCTGATCGAGAATTTGCAGCGGGAAAACCTCAACCCCATGGAAGAGGCAAATGGCTATGACCAGCTTATGAAAAAGTTCAATATGACCCAGGATGAAGTGGCGAAGCATGTGGGAAAATCCCGGAGCGCAGTGGCAAATTCCCTGCGTCTGCTGAAGCTGCCCTTTGGCATCAAGAAGATGGTAGAACAGGGCGATCTGAGCGCCGGACATGCTCGTGCATTGCTGGGAATCCATGATGATGATCTGCTGCTGGATACGGCAGTGAAAGCTTCTCAGGGTAAGCTAACGGTGCGTGCGGTGGAGAAGATCGCCGCCAATGAGGCGAAAATGACTGCACCTCAGCCGCTTATCAAGGAGGATAGCTTCTTTACGGAAATCGAGATCAGCCTGGAAGCACGTCTGGGACGGCGTGTCTCCGTGTCCTATGGAAAAAATAAGGGCACACTGAATCTGGAATTTTACGATAAGGAAGACCTTGCAGCACTGGCGCAGCGGCTAACGAAAGAATGAGTGTTTCACCAAAAGAATCAGTGTTTCACTTTCCAATCAAGGCGGCCCAGGCAAGCTGGTTCAGCTGAGCCCGGCTGGCGCAGGTTCAGGGCTCCTCGCCCTTGACCTCGCCCGCATTTTTGAAAAGCTGTTGGATCAAAAAACTTCATTGCCGCCTGCGGCGATGTGTGTTTTACAGTTATGTTTCACGTGAAACAAATATAAAATGGGAGGATTCTCCCTGAAAATAGGAAGGAAAAGCAACCATGATCGATATCAAATGGATCCGGAATGATCCGGAAAAAGTGAAGGAAAACATTCGCAAAAAGTTCCAGGACGACAAGCTGCCCTTGGTCGATGAAGTGGCAGAACTGGACAAGAAATTCCGTGAGGCAAAGGTACAGGGCGACGAACTGCGCAGCCAGCGGAAAACCATCAGCAAGAAAATCGGCGCACTTATGGGACAGGGCAAAAAGGATGAGGCAGAAGCTGTCAAGGCAGAAGTGGGTGCCATCGGCGAAAAGCTGGAGGAACTGGAAAAGCTGGAAACAGAGCTGTCCGCACGTATCCGGGAAATCATGCTGGTGATCCCGAACTTTATTGACGATTCCGTACCCATCGGCAAGGACGATTCTGAGAATGTGGAAGTACAGCGCTTCGGCGAACCTTTTGTGCCGGAATTCGAAGTGCCCTATCATGTGGACATTATGGAAAAGCTCCACGGCATTGATATTGATGCTGCCCGGAAAACCAGCGGCAACGGCTTCTATTATCTCTGCGGTGACATTGCACGCCTGCATTCTTCCATTCTGGCATATGCCCGTGATTTCATGATCAGCAAGGGCTTTACTTACTATATTCCGCCCTTTATGATTCGCAGCAACGTGGTTACCGGTGTAATGAGCTTTGCGGAAATGGAAGGCATGATGTACAAGATCGAGGGCGAGGATCTCTATCTCATCGGAACCAGCGAGCACTCCATGATCGGCAAGTTCATCGATACCATTGTGCCGGAGGAGGAACTGCCCAAGACCCTGACCAGCTATTCTCCTTGTTTCCGGAAAGAAGTGGGCGCACATGGCATTGAGGAGCGTGGCGTATATCGGATTCACCAGTTCGAAAAGCAGGAGATGATCGTTGTCTGCAAGCCGGAGGAGAGTATGGATTGGTTCC
Source organism: uncultured Ruminococcus sp. (assembly GCF_937915125.1). Taxonomy (GTDB): domain Bacteria; phylum Bacillota; class Clostridia; order Oscillospirales; family Ruminococcaceae; genus Ruminococcus_C. Next base: position 4,532 of record NZ_CALDMP010000023.1, read on the forward strand.
ATAAGATGTATGGTTACACCGTAGAATTTTTCCGCAGCATGGATGTTCCGGTGCGCACACTGGAGTGCTGCTCCGGCGATCTGGCTGATCTGAAGGTCAAGAGCATTGACGTAGAAGCATGGTCTCCTCGTCAGAAGAAGTATTTCGAAGTGGGCAGCTGCTCCAACCTGGGAGATGCACAGGCAAGACGTCTGGGCATTCGTGTCAAGGATAAGGACGGCAATAAGTACTTTGCACATACCCTGAATAATACTGTTGTGGCACCGCCGCGTATGCTCATTGCATTTCTGGAGAACAACCTGAACGAGGACGGTTCTATCCGTATTCCCGAGCCGCTCCAGCGCTACATGTTCACCGACTGCATTCGCCCGGAATAAAAATCAGTATTTGTAACACAAGAATACATTCTCTCCCATCTGCAAAAAGATTGCATGGCAAGCTGGTCCAGCTGAGCCCAGCTGGCTCGCCATCTTTAGGGCGAGTTTGCCGATGCCATTTCCGCTGGGCATCGGGCTGGCGCAGGTCCAGGGCTGCGGCGGCGACAAGGGGCTTTGCCCCTTGACCCCACCAGCATTTTTGAAAAATTGCTGGATCAAAAAACTTCATTGCCGCCTGCGGCGTGAGGAGCTGCAGCCTTGTATAAACATAGTTTTCCACATTTTAAACTTCCGCTGTGGAAAATCTGCTGGATTAAAAATATACAAAAACCGCCGAAATCACGTGGATTTCGGCGGTTTTATTTTCTTTGAATTTTTTGACTGTTGAAAAGTGTGGAAAGATGCTTTGTCGAAAATCATCTTAAAACGTCAGAATGAAGCAGATCCAATGCTCATACTCAGATTCCACCTGGATCTTGATCCGATGGGTATCCGCAATGCTCTTTGCAATGGAAAGCCCCAGCCCATAGCCGCCTGTCTGGCGTGCCCGGGAGGAATCGCTCCGGTAAAAACGTTCAAAAATCTTCTCCTTTTCCGCTTCCGTAACACCTTTTCCCGTATTGAAAATCTTCAGAATCTTCTTATCCCGAACCTGCTGGAGCGTCACCCGGATCTCGCCGTGCTCGTCACTGTACTTGATGGCATTGTCAATGAAAATCGCCGCAAGCTGAACAATCTGCTCCATATTTCCCGTATACTGCAAGTCCTCCTGGATATCCATCACCAGCTTTTTCTCCTGTTCAAATGCCTGGCTCTCAAAGGGGAGCGCGGCACTGGAGATAGCCGCACTAAGGGAGAATGCTGCAAACTCCTTCCGTGGATCACCCATTTCCAGTTTGGTCAGATTCATCATATCGCTGACAAGGGTGCGCATGCGTTCCGTCTGTGACTGGATGTAACTGAGCCATTTGTTCGGCCCGATCTCGTCCTGCAAAATTTCTGCATTTGCAGAAATAATGGTCAGCGGTGTTTTCAGCTCATGACCAGCATCGGAGATGAATTCCCGCTGGCGCTCAAAGGTTTCCTGCATAGGGCGCATGGCACGTTTTGTCAGAATCATGGTGAGAAAGAACACCACGCATTCCATCAGGATAAAAACCAGAATACTCACGGAGAGCAGCTTTTTCAGCAGCAATTGATCTGCACTCCGATCGGAAAAAACCACGACAAAACCACCGGTGAAGTCCTTGCGAAAAAATTGCAGACTTTCATATTTTCCGTCGATCGCATTGTTTTCCACCACATAATTCAGAAGCATCTGTCCGTCCTCACGGGAATAGTCATTGGTGCCATCCATGCGGGTGAGATTTCCGCTTTCGTCGGCAAAACAGAGAAAGTGGTCGATGGTGACAGATTTCTCCCTTTTACGCATGGGCAGTCGTTCGTCGTTTTTTTCATCCATGGGCATGGACGCTTCCGTGCCGGAGGAAAGGCGGACGGCACCGGTTCCGTTGGTGAGACGGAGCATTGCCATGGGTGCAATGTTTAATGTATCCTGGACAGCGCCGTACCATGGATATTCCGGGTCGTGGGGCTCATGGGGTTCCCAATCTTCATAGGGATCGTCTGGCTCATCCGGTACATCCGGCTCCTCCGGCCAGGGTCTGGGCGGAATGGTCTGCTCCGGTCTGGTTTGAGGAGGCGGCGCTGTGGCTTGGGGCGTTGTTTCACGTGAAACAGGCCGTGTGGTTGTTGCTGCCGGTTTTGTCTGTACCGGCTGTGTCCCTGGGGCAGAAGAATGGAGTCCGGTCTGGACTGCCTGGGGCGCTTCGGTAACTGCTGCTGTCGTCACCGTTTCTGTCTCTGTGCTGCCAGAGGTTTCCGCAGACGAAGTGACTGCGGCATCCTGGGTATCGCTGGATTGGGGCTCCTGGAATTCCGGCGGCATATCTTCAGGAGGAGCCAGTTCGTTTTCCTGGATGGCAGCTTCACTGACGGCGATCTGCTCCAGGAGATCCTTTGTCTGGTTATAGCTCATGGCTTCTGTGATCACATTGAGTGCCACCAGAGGAACCATAAGCAGTGCCGTCAGCATGGCCATGGTGATGAGAATAAACTGCCGCCGCACACGCCGGATCATGCCTTTTTCTCCAGGAAATAGCCAATGCCCCGTGCCGTCCTGATCTGTACTGTGGACTGAATGGCAGCCAGCTTTTTCCGCAAGAAGGAGATATAGACCTCGATGTTGTTATATTCCACATCGCTTTCATACCCCCAGATTTTTTCGATGAAACGTTCTTTCGGCATGATCTGTCCGGGATTGGACATGAGGATCTCCATGATCTGATATTCCTTGAGACTGAGCTTCATGCTGTTTTCTCCCTGGGTCAGCGCATATGTCTGACGGCTGAGCCGAAGCTCGTCGAAGTGGAGATAATCCACCTCAACTTCGCCCTTGCGCCGGGTGAGAGCACGGATACGTGCCAGGAGTTCGCCGGTGGAAAAGGGCTTTGTGAGATAATCATCTGCACCGCAGTCCAGCCCCTGGATCTTATCTTCCACCTCGGATTTTGCCGTCAGCAGCATAATAGGCGTGGAGTTTTTCTCCTTCCGGAGGATCTGAACCACCTCAATGCCGCTGCGCACCGGCAGCATAATGTCCAGCAAAATGCAATCGTAGATGCCGGTACGGGCATATTCCAGACCATCTTCGCCGTCAAAAACGGCGTCTACATTGTATTTGTTTCGCCTGAGAATTTCTGCGAGGGTATCAGCAAGCTGCACCTCGTCCTCTACTACAAGAATATTCAAGATCATCATCCTTTCTATAATGAAGTGAAAATATCCCATCATCATTGTACTGCATATAAATTGAAATAATCTTAAGGCAATGCAATTTCGTACAGTATACCACATATTTCTGGAAAAATCAAGGCAATTGGCACAATTTGCTTTTAAAAAGGATGCTCATAATGTTAAGGCAATACCGCACAAAGATTGTGCGTCAGATGTACTCTACGAGCATAAACTATGTCAGATTTTTCGTCAGATGAAGCAAAAAGCGCAGTGAATACTTTGTGTATTCACGAGCATTTTTGCGAAATATGACGGAAAATATGCAAGCATATGACGTGCAAAGCCGTCAGGCGCTCTTTGTGCGGTGTTGCCTTAAACCAAAAGTCGATTTACATGGTCAATCAACGGGAGAAGAACCTCAAAGCAATTTCCTCCCCAAAAATCCCTCCCATCCCTTCTGCGTGATTACAATAGGAAAAATGTGTGAAAGAATGGAAAAAAAGCTTGCAAGATATCATGAAATATAGTATAATATAAAATAGCACGTCTGTCTGCAAACAGCAGAAATAACCCGGAAAAGCCGGGGCATATTTCCGCAGTATCCAGAGAGACACTCCCATAGGCTGCGGCAGGATCCTGCCGCACAGGCAACGGTCTGCACAGACTGTCAGAAGAATACGCCCGGGCAGACCAGAGAAAGCGAGGAACATATGTCATTTTTTGATAAGCTGGGAAAAACCATCACAGATACGACCCACACCGTTGTGGAAAAGACAAAATCTTCCACAGACACCATCCGCCTGAACGGTCTCATCAACGATGAGGAGCGCAATATGAATGCCGCATATCTGAACATCGGAAAAAAATATGCGGAGCTTCATGAAAAGGATGCAGAACCGGAATTTCAGGAATACCTGGACGCCATTGCAGCAAGCCAGGAGAAAATTGAGGAATACCGGGAGCAGATCCGGAAAAACAAGCACCTGCTGATCTGCCAGGGCTGCGGTGCAGAGATTCCGGAGACTGTGCTGTTCTGTACCAAGTGCGGCGCAGAAAATCCGGTGGGAAAGCAGCTTGCAGAAGAACGTGCTGCAAAAGAAGCCGCAGAGCGTGCAGCACAGCAGGCAGCTCAGCAGGCGGCACAACAAGCACAACAGGCAGCCCAGCAGGCAGCGGCACAGCAGTCTGCCGGGGGCGTGGAGCTTTGCCAGAACTGCGGAAAGCCCAGAACACCGGGTGCTATGTTCTGTACCGGATGCGGCACACGATTTGTACCGGCACAGACAGAAACAGCAGCAAATCCCATTCCCGCACCGGCAGCAGTGATTCCTGCACCTGCCCCGGCAGAGGAAACAGCTGCACCTACATCTGAGCCGGTAATTCCGACAGCTGTTCCGGCAGAAGAAACAACTGCACCCACAGCTGAGCCGGTAATTCCGACACCTGCCCCGGCAGAGGAAACAGCTGCACCCACAGCTGAGCCGGAAGTTCCGACAGCTGTTCCGGCAGAGGAAACAGCCACACCCACAGCTGAACCGGAAATTCCGGCAGCTGCAGCTGTATCTGCCAGAACCTGTCCTGTCTGTGGAAAAGAAGTGCCGGCGCAGTATAAATTCTGCACCAGCTGCGGCACAAAGATGGACGAAACCGCTGTACCGGCTGAACCTGCTGCTGCACCGGAAAAAGTCTGCCCTGTCTGCGGAAAGACAGTACCTGCCCAGAATAAATTCTGTACCAGTTGCGGCACAAAAGTGGCTGACTGACAAATGATAAAGGAGAATGCATATGAATTGTAAACAATGTGGTTTTGAAGTAGAAGAAGGAAAGAAGTTCTGCCCCAATTGCGGCAATCCTATGGAGGCTGCGGCAGCTGTACCGGAGGCGGCAGTGCCTGAGGCTGTGCCGGAAGCAATGCCGGACGTTGTGCCCGAATCTGTTTCCGTAGATACAGCTGCACCGACACCGGAAGCTGCGCCGTCTCCCATGCCGGGGAATATTCCCACCGGCGCACCCATTCCCAATCCCGGCGCAGTACCGGGCAGCGACACAGGTGCACCCTTCGGCGCAATGCCCGGCGGCGCATCCAATCCCATTCCCGGTGCAATCCCCAACGCCGGTACTTATGACCCCACCATGAACCCCATACCGCCCATGAATCAGCCGCCGAAGAAAAAGAAGAAGATCTGGCCCATTATCCTGCTGATCTGCATTCCCATCCTGCTGATCGTCATCGTTGTTGCCTGTCTGTTCGGCATTGGTTTTTCCATGGGAAAACGGGGCGCTGAGTCTGTGAACGCATACTGGGATGCCTATGTGAACAGCGACGGCGAGGCATTTGCAGAAATGGTGCCGGATGAGTACTGGGATTACATTGCCGACACCTATGATATCACCAAGGAAGAGGCAATTGCCGGCATGAATCTCTATCTGGAAGAAAATGCAGAATTGCTGGGCGGCGGTCTGTCCTATGAATGGTCTCAGACCGGGGTACAGTACGGTATGGGTGACACAGATTCCCTGGATGATGTCCGTGAAGTGACAGATCAGTACGGTCTGAAGATTTCCAGCGGTATCGGCATTGGCATGGATGCAACTGTTAGCGGTGCAACGGATTCTGAGGATCACAGCTTTGCAATGTGGATAGTAAAAATTGACGGCGAGTGGTACAATGTTTCTGCAATGTCCGATTTCGAGATCGTCTGTGATGGCGATTATGCCGCTGCTGCAAAATACCAGGCAGAATACGGCGAGACCATGGAAACATACTGGAATGCACTGCTCCAGTCTGATGCAGCGACAATGTCCACTTTTGTACCGGATACCTGGTGGGACTTCATGGAAGATCAGTACGGCTTCTCCCAAAGTGAAGCAGAGGGATATCTGGAGCAGTATCTGAATGAAATGATTTTGTCGGAATATGACACTACTTCGGAGCTGAGCGCAAAGGTTGTCGTGACAGATACAGAGGATTATGAAGAAAGCGACCTGTCTGATCTGAACGATGGACTGGAGGAATACGGTCTTGCCGGCGATGCAGCAAAAGACATTTATCTGGATCTGACCATTACAAATGCTGGTACAGACAGTGAAGAGTCCAGCTATGTGACCATGACCCACATCGGGGACAGCTGGTATGTCTATGACGTCATGTACTACTATGCAAACGCCTGCTATTACTATGCGGAATAAGGACAGGGCAAAAGGAAAGTGACATTTCTATGACGCTGTGTGCTATGCCAATATGACAGAAAACATGACCTCGCCGAAGGCGGCAATGAAGTTTTTTGGTCCAGCAATTTTTCAAAAATGCTGGCGAGGTCCAGGGCGAGGAGCCCTGGTCGCCGCCCGCAGGCGGCGAAACACCCTGCGCCGTATTCCGGCGCGGGTCGAGGGTGGTGAGAAAAAGCGACAGCTTTTTCGAGGCGGGGCGAACAAGACCGCCCCGCCTTGTAAGACCATCTGATCCAGTGAAATTTTGTAAACGTCCCGGTGGGACGTTTACAACGGATTTTGCTTCTATATCTGGTTCTGTATTATTACAGTAATTGTCATAGCGATTGAAAGTAGAAGTATGCTGAGAGCTTATTCTTAATTGCCATCCACCCCGTGAAAGGAAGATTCAAAAACCATGAAATGTGAACATTGCGGCTATGAAGCCCCGGAGCGTGCAGTGATCTGCCCTGAATGCGGCGAGATCCTGCCCCGGAAACAACAGGACGAAACGGCTCCGGAAAAAACTGCAAGCCAGGAACCGGCGACTTTCTCCATGCCCTTTCTCTCCTCCTCCGGTGGTGAGGAAAAGACTGATGGCATTGCCACCCAGGATCCCAGGGAACGAGAACGCCTGGCGCAGGAAAAACACATCCGCCTGGTGCGACGCATTGTCAGCCTTTGTGTGCTGGCAGTGCTGATCCTGGGCATCGTTCTGTACCAGGTCTTTCTGGGCGGCTATAAGCTGGCGGCATATCGCTATGTCAAAGGCGTGGATCGTGCAAGCGGCAGCATGTATGTGGCGCTGGTGCCCGATGCATTCATGGACCATCTGGAAAACAGCTATGAGACAACACGCCGTGATGTAAAAGAAATGATGCGGGATTATTTTATCAGCTGGAATAAAAATTACGGCACAGAGGGCAGGATGTCCTATGAGATTCTTTCTGCAAAGGAGATCACTGACGCCGATGCACTGTCTGAACTGGAGCAGGAATTGAAAACGTCCTATGGTATTTCCGTGGAAATCAAATCGGCAGTCAAAGCAGAGATCTTCATCAATGACGGGGGAACAAAGGCATCGGAAAACGCCACCTTTGTAAAGATCGGCAGCCGCTGGTGCTGTATGGAGGCAATGGAGGATATCGACTATGTCTGCCAGTATGACGGCTATAATGCCTGGTAACAGCAGGGATGGAGGAGAAGTATGGCAAAAAAAGTGACCAGAGATCAGCATCAGGCGGAGAAGCAGCAGAAAAAAAGCAGCATTATCCGTCTCCTGGCGGGAATCCTTCTGATTCTCGCAGCAGCAGCCCTTGTTCTGGGGGGCATCCTGTATTTTCAAAAGGAAAAGGAGAAGGATGCAGCTGCACCGGATACCTCCGGCTATGAAAAGACCCTGTCTGCCTATTACAGCGCAATTGTCTCCAGTGACGGAAAAACCATGTCCCAGATCATGGCACCCCCGGAATACTGGACGTATTATCTGGAGACCTATGACAAAACGGAAGAGGAAGTCATCGAGAATTTTGCCGAGGGCTGCAATAACACCATGTCAGAGTGGCAGTCGGAATACGGCACCGATGTCAAGGTATCCTACCAGATCGCCGGCATGTCCCAGCAGGGGCAGGAGGGTCTGGACGAATGGAATTCCGATATGAAAGAAATTCTGGGCAATGACGGCGCCGCTGTCTCAGAGGCAGTGACCCTGGAAGTACAGCTGACCTTTACCGGCAGTGCAAAGACCGGCAGCGATGTGGTATATCCTACCCTGGGCAAGATCGGGGAGAAGTGGTATCTCATGTCTGAGGACAGCGAAGAACTGAAAGGCGGCTCCTCGCAAGAATAAAAGAAACGGGTGAACTTTTTTCATGGGTTCACCCGTTTTTTGCTCTTATTTTACGCAGTTTTCTGATCCAGAATATCCTGCAATGTCATGCTGTCCAGATAATTTGTCACTGTCTCATAAAGCCCCTTCCAGACATTTCTGGTGAGACAATCTGTCAACCTGGGACACTCGTCCGCACCAGGCAGAACGCAAGCGACACAAGCGAGGTTTCCCTCTGTGACCCGGAGAATATCACCAACGGTGTACTCCGCCGGCGTTTTTGTGAGGCGATAGCCGCCCTGATATCCCCGGTTGGCTTTCAGCATCCCTGCCTTGTTGAGGGTCGGGACGATCTGTTCCAGGTATTTTTTCGAAACGCCCTGCCGTTCCGCCACGTCCTGAAGAGAAACATATCCGCTGTCTCCCTCATGCTGCGCCAGATCCAGCATAAACCGCAGCGCATATCTTCCCCGGGTAGATATTTTCATAAAATCATCCTTTCCATGGTAATTGCAATTCAAGATAACTGGTTGTATTCTAATTATACCATAGGTTTCGTATGATTTCAAGCCTTTTCCCGACAGTTTTCTATCGAATTTCTAAAAATCAGTGTTGGAATGTTTATAACATCTGTCAAGAAGTTGAAAACTCTGTGGAAAACCATGTACAGTGTCACACAAGAACAGCAAAAAATGTAGGGGCGACCACTGTTCGCCCGTTGGTAAACCCATTCTGATAAGTAAGAGAATCTCGTTGAAAACGTCCCACCGGGACGCTGTCCCTGAACCAGCAGCCTGGGCTGCCTTGATACTGTACAAAAAGCCTCCCCTGAAAGGGGAGGGGAACCATTGCGCAGCAATGGTGGAGGGGTAAAAAATCACTGAAATGTTCCCTCTGTGATCTCTGTGCCCGGATAATAATGCGCCAGAATCTCCTGCCAGCCGGCACCATCCTTTGCCATAGCATTTGCCCCGTACTGGCTCATGCCCACGCCGTGCCCATACCCTCGTGTGGTAAAGGTCAGTTTCTCGTCAGCATATTCCACCGTGAACGCCGCCGACCGCAGATCCAGCAGTTCCCGGAACTCCTGCCCCGTCAGCTCCTGTCTGCCCACTGTCACCGTCAGCACCGTACCGGCTTCGGAAGTATCCCCCAGCTGAACCCACTTTGCCGGGTCATCGTCCCATACGGCATCCGGCAGGATCTTCGACACGATCTCCCGGAACTCGTCCGCCGCCATTTCCTTTGTCTCCAGGTATCGGGGCGCCGTGGTATCCGCACTACTTTCCACCGAGACCAGATAATCCACCCGGCTGCCCCAGACCGTTTCTGCACTTTCCGTAGTACCCGAGGAAATGGAACAGAATGCCGCAATAATGGGCGTTCCTTCATATTCCAGGAGATAGGGGAGCACCTCGTCCACTGCATCACTGATCTTGCTGTAGCAGGAGTCGAAGTTCTCGCCGTAGTACTGCTTCGCCTGATTTTCCGTAAAATATGCCTGATACTGACTGCTGTCGTTGGAGAAATCCGCACCGTACAGCGCCGGTGTGGGATCGTTCTGCTCCAGCAGATGCTGCCGTTCTGCATAGGTGTGTGCAGCCACTGCCTGGGCTTTGAGGGCTTCTGACTCAAAGGTTGCCGGCATTTCCGCACAGACTGCGCCGATGAGATATTCCCGCACAGAAATTTCCTCCACCTTGCCGCTGGTAATGTCCAGCATGGCATAGCTGCTGCAAAGTTCTGTTTCCGCTGTGGGGAGATCCGTTTCCGATTCCTCTGTGGAGATCTGGGTTGTCTCCGTGGCAGTGCCCAGATTTGCCGCCCGGGGTGTCTGTCCCAGAAGCTGGGTGGGAATCGCCGTAATGAGGAATAAAAATCCGGTAAAACCGCCTAAGATCATCAGATATTTTTTCATTTTCGCCACGCTCTTTCTTTTCTTTTGCAGTTGCTTCAAAATGATTGACAGATGCGTCCTTTTCGTGTATAATAAAAGGTATAGTTTGAGAGGGGAGGGGCATTCCTGCTGCACTTTATCGCCGCAGGCGGCAATGAAGTTTTTTGGTCCAGCAATTTTTCAAAAATGCTGGCGAGGTCCAGGGCGAGGAGCCCTGGTCGCCGCCCGCAGGCGGCGAAACACCCTGCGCCGTATTCCGGCGCGGGTCGAGGGTGGTGAGAAAAAGCGACAGCTTTTTCGAGGCGGGGCGAACAAGACCGCCCCGCCTTGTGAAACCATTCCAACGACATAACCCTTGTAAACGTCCCAGTGGGACGTTTACAACAAAACACCCACCCCCATCCAAACACACAGAAAAGCAATTGAGAAACCAAAACAAGGAGGTAATCGTTATGACACCGCAGCTGATATACAACCAAAGCATTGAAGATTCGGATATTCAAAATTTATGCAAGGATCTGGTGGAGTATTCCCAGATCGGCTCCAACTATTATGAACGATTCGATGTCAAGCGCGGTCTGCGAAACGCAGACGGTTCCGGCGTAATTGCCGGGATCACCCGGATCTGTAATGTACACGGTTATGTGATGAATGAGGGCGAACGCCAGCCCATTCCCGGCCAGCTGATCTACCGGGGCTATGATATCAACGACCTGATCGAAAATGCAGAGCGGGAGGATCGCTATGTATTCGAAGAAGTTGCCTATCTGCTGTTGTTCGGCAGGCTGCCGGACGGTGCCGATCTGGAGCGCATGACACGTTCTCTGGGGATGCGCCGTGAGCTGCCGCCGGGATTTCTGGTGGATTCGATCATGCAATCTCCTTCTAACAATATCATGAATAAGCTCGCCCGGAGCATTCTCTCCCTCTATTCCTACTCGGATATCACAGAGAATACTACGCTGGAGGACGAGATGACCATTGCCCTGGATCTGATCGCAAAGATGCCCATTCTTATGGACGGCGCATATCAGGCGAAGCGGCATAAATACGACAATGCAAGCCTCATTATGCATCCCCTGCGGCCGGAGGAAAATACAGCCCAATCCATTCTGTCCCTGATCCGGAATGACCGTTCCTACACCAAGGCAGAGGCACAACTGCTGGATACCCTGCTGGCACTGCACGCTGACCACGGCGGCGGTAATAACTCCACCTTTGCCTGCCGTGTGGCAACTTCTTCCGGCACCGATCCCTTTGCTGCGTACACTTCGGCGATCAATTCCCTGAAGGGTCCTCGTCACGGCGGCGCCAATATCAAGGTGATCCAGATGCTGGACGATATCAAAGCCCATGTAAAGCACTGGGATAACGAGGGCGAAGTGGCAGACTATCTCACCAAGATCCTCCGCAAGGAGGCAAACGACGGCTCCGGTCTCGTCTATGGTATGGGTCATGCCGTATACACCCTGTCCGATCCCCGTGCGGTAATTCTGAAGCGCAAGGCAATGGCACTTGCGGCAGGGAAGGAGATCGAACGGGAATTCCAGCTGCTGGATCTCATCGAGACCCTGACGCCGGAACTCATGAAGTCCGTGCGCGGTATCGACAAGGCAGTCTGTGCCAATGTGGATATGTATTCCGGTCTGGTGTACCGGATGCTGGGGATCCCGGACGAACTGTTCACGCCCTTGTTTGCCACAGCACGTATGGTGGGCTGGGCTGCCCACCGGATGGAGGAGATCCTCACCGGAAAGCGTATCATTCGTCCGGCATACAAGGCGATTGCGAAACCAAAGGAGTATGTACCCTTATGCGATCGGGACAAGTAAGATTGCGTCCGCATTTCCCGGGCGGAAAAGTTCAAAACGTCGGAATGCGGCGGCGGCTGATGCTGCCAGCCGCATTTTGCCTGTTCTGCTGTCTGACCATGACAGGCTGTACCCTGGGAGGATCGGTGGATTCTCTTCTGAAACCGCCCAGCCTCAGCGAGGAACAGCAGCAGATCTATGTGGCATTGCAGAATGCCGTGGGGAGTGCCATTACCCTGCAATATCCCAGAGCCGGCACAAATCTCTCTGCCTTTACCGTAGCCGATCTGGATGCAGACGGCGAGGACGAGGCGCTGGTGTTCTATAAGAAAACCAGTCTTGCTGCGGCGGAAAACGGACTGCGCCTGAGTATCCTCGACCAGGTGGAAGAGGCGTGGATGTCCGTCTGTGACCGTCCCGCAGACGGGGCAGAGGTGGAACGCATTGTGATCTCTCCCATGGGAGACAACGCCCAGAACCAGATCTTCATCGGCTATAGCGGCGTGGATCAGTCGGATAAGTCTCTCACGGTCTATCACTACAGCGAGAATGCCCTGGAACAGATGTTCACCACGGCATATACCATGTTCGATGTGGCAGATCTGGACAGCGACAGCTGCCAGGAACTGCTGGTGCTGGGGAAAGCATCGGATAGTTCGACATCTTCCGCAGCGGTGTACCGTCTGCAAAAAGATGCCATTGCCGACAGCGGAAAGCTGGAGCTGCGTGCCGGCTTCACGGATTTCAGCCAGGTTATCTACGGCATGCTGCCGGATGGACAGACGGGCATTTATATTGACGGTGCCACAAGTCCGTCCTCTCTTCAGACGGAGATACTCACCATGGGAGAGGGTACTCTCTCCTATGTGCTGCCCGATGCTGATACTGCGGCACAGACGGCACGCTCTGTGGGCTATCTTTCCATGGATGTGGACGGAAACGGCACTGTGGAAATTCCCGTGCAGGAGCCATTTCCCGGCTATAGCAGCGATTCCTCCGAGCAGGTGCGCATGACACGGTGGCTGGGTGTCTCCGGCACATCCCTGACGGAACAGGCGAGGGGCTATTTCAGTCTCAATGACGGTTGTATGTTCTTTCTGCCGCTGGAATGGTACGGCACCGTGACGGCAGTCACAGACGCACTCACAGGAGACATCGTGTTCTGCTGCTATGACGGCGAGATCAACGATCATATGACCGAACTGCTGCGCTATGGCGTCGCACAGTCAGAGGAGGAACAGGAAGAACGGGAGTCGGACGGCTACCAGCTGCTCCACACCCGGGGCAAGGCTGCCTATTATATGCGCACTGCTGAGACCGGGGATGCTCTGGCACTGTCCTGGCAGGAACTGATGGTGCAGTTTCTATTTTTAAGTTAGATGTAGCATATTACCCCTCAGTCAGTGCTTCGCACTGCCAGATTCCCTTTCAGGGGAGCCTGAAATTGCCTCCCCTGAAAGGGGAGGGAGACCATTGCACAGCAATGGTGGAGGGGTTGTACGTGAAATACCCCCAATCAATCCCGGATCCAGACGATCCGGACAACAAAAAGAAAGGAGACATTACGTCATGAAACGGATTCTGGTTTGCGAAGACGAGGATGTCATTCGTGACTTTGTGGTGATCAATCTGAAGCGTGCCGGCTATGACGTCTGCGATGTCGGCTGCGGCGAGGATGCACTGCGTGTATTTGAAGAGGAGCACGGCAATTTTGATATTGTCCTGCTGGATATTATGATGCCCGGCATCGACGGATTTACCGTCTGCAAAAAGCTCCGGGAAAAAAGCTCTACCATCGGCATTATCATGCTCACTGCCCGCACCCAGGAAATGGACAAGGTCAGCGGCCTCATGTTCGGGGCAGACGACTATATCACAAAGCCCTTTTCGCCCTCGGAGCTGACCGCCCGTGTGGACGCCATTTACCGCCGTGTCTGCATGAGCTTCATCAAGGACGAACAATCTCCCATTATCGAAAGCGGCCCCTTTACCCTGAATCTGAAAAGCCGTACCGTCACCAAAAACGGAGAACTCATTGACCTGACCCAGGTGGAATATCAGATCATGGAGTATTTCCTGAACAATCAGAACACGGCATTGGATCGTGCCAGCATCCTGAACCACATCTGGGGCGACGGCTATTTCGGAGACGACAAGATCGTGGACGTAAACATCCGCCGCATCCGCATGAAGATCGAAGAAGAACCCAGCAAGCCCCACTACATCACTACCATCTGGGGATATGGATATAAATGGAATGACAAATAAACGCAGAAAACGAAAAACCACACCGGTGCGGGGGACGATCACACGCCGGTGGGTCATGAATAACCTGGGGCTGATCACCCTGGTGCTGCTGGTGCTGGAATTCGCATTTATCTATGCCATCCAGAGCTATTACTACGGCGCATCCCAGCAGTATCTGAACACCAAGATCAGCTCTGTCACCGGCGTGCTGAGCCGTTATTCCCAGGATGCGGACATGAATTTCTCCACGGAAATGCGCAGCACCATCGAGAACTTTTCCGATAAGGACAAGATGGAACTCATGGCGATCAACGCCCGTGGAAGAGTGGTGCTCACCTCATCGGGCTTCACCCCGGCAGACGGGGCGGCAATGCCCGACTATGAGGATGCCATGGAAGGCGGCGACGGCTACTGGATCGGAAAGCTGGGGGACGAAACCATTATGGCAGTTTCCGTGGATATTTCCGACCTGAGCACGGAATACAACGCCATCCGTGTGGTGACTTCTCTGGAGCAGGTGCAGGCGACCCTGCGCACCTATATCATCGGCGTTACGGTCATCTGTATGGGTGTGCTCCTGCTGCTGGTGGTGACGGGTGTGTATTTCATCCGCTCCATTGTGCGTCCTATCAAACAGATCAACGCCACCACAAGGAAATTCGCAAAGGGCGATTTCTCTGTGCGCATCGACAGCAGCAGCAACGATGAGATCGGGGATCTCTGCGTGTCCATCAACCAGATGGCGGATGAGCTTTCCAATACGGAGAACATGAAAAACGAGTTTATCTCCTCCGTTTCCCACGAGCTGCGGACGCCTCTGACTGCCATCAAGGGATGGGCGGAGACCATGTGTATGGAAGCCGACCCGGATACGGTGCAGCGTGGAGTGCATGTCATTGTCAACGAGACTGAGCGTCTATCGGAAATGGTAGAGGAACTGCTGGACTTTTCCCGGATGCAGAGCGGACGGTTTTCGCTCCAGTGCGCCACCATGGATGTGCTGGCGGAACTGGGAGACGCTGTGCTGATCTACACGGAAAAGGCGAACCGGGAGAACATCCGCATTATCTACCAGGAGCCGGAAATGCTCCCCTTTGTCTATGGGGACAAGAATCGCATCCGCCAGGTGTTCATCAATGTCATAGACAACGCCATCAAATACTCCAATCCCGGCAGCACCATTACGGTGAGCGCCGAGGAGGTGGGGAATATGATACAGGTGACCATTACAGACAACGGTGTGGGCATCAGCGCAGCCGATTTGCCCCGTGTCAAGACGAAGTTTTTCAAGGCGAATCACACCCGCCGGGGATCGGGCATCGGACTTGCGGTGGCAGATGAGATCATCACCATGCACGGCGGCAGACTGGATATCACCAGCGAACTGAACGTAGGCACAAACGTGACCATCACGCTACCCATCGAGAATCATAGGAAGAATGCATAAAAACCCCTCCACCATTGCTGTGCAATGGTTCCCCTCCCCTTTCAGGGGAGGCTTAATGCAACTGGTCAAGGCAGCCCAGGCTGCTGGTCCATCTGAGCACAGCTGGCGAGGTTCAGGGCGACCAATGGTCGCCCCTACATCAATACATACTGCATATGGTCACATTGTAAAATCAGAAAGGAATACCAAATGGCAAAACAACCCAGAGAAAACCCCAAGCATATGACAAAGATCGGCGGACAGGCGCTGATCGAGGGGATCATGATGAAAGGCGCGGATACAGGCGCTATGGCGTGCCGTCTGCCCAACGGCGAGATCGACGTGGAGACATGGGAGGAGAACAACGGCAAACATATGCCCTGGTACCGGAAGTGTCCCCTTGTGCGTGGCAGCTTTAACTTTGTGCTGTCCATGAAGGACGGCTATCGCTGTCTCACAAAGTCGGCGGAAAAGCAGATGCCCGAGGACGGCGAGGAAGAAGAGGAAGAAATGAGCCGCTTTGAACAGTGGCTGGAGGACAAGCTGGGGGACAAGCTCTTCGGCATCATCATGACCATCGGCATGATCATCGGCATTGCCCTTGCTGTGGGTCTCTTTGTCTTTCTGCCGAAATTCCTCATCGGTCAGCTCATTGCCCATACGCCCATTCCCGATGACAGCCGCTTTGTGCGCTCTCTGCTGGAGGGCATCATCAAGATCGCCATCTTCCTGGCATACATGGCGTGCACCGGGCTTATGAAAGATATCCGCCGCACCTATGAATACCACGGCGCAGAGCATAAGACCATTGCCTGCTATGAAGCCGGGGAAGAGCTGACGGTGGAAAACGTCAAGAAACACACCCGATTCCACCCTCGCTGCGGCACAAGCTTTATCTTTATTACCCTGATCGTCAGTATTCTGGTCATGTGTATTGTGCCTGTGTACCAGACCCTGCCCCGTGTGATTATCAGCATCCTGCTGCTGCCTTTGGTGGTAGGCATTTCCTATGAATTCATCCGCATTGCCGGACGGAGCAATAATTGGCTGACCCGTGCCCTTTCCTGGCCGGGACTGCAGATCCAGCGCATCACTACAAGAGAACCGGACGCATCCCAGATCGAATGCGCCATTGCCGCATTGAAGCCTTGCATTCCTGATGATATGGAGGACGACAAGTGGTAATGACCCCTGCACAGGCACGGCGGTTCACCCAGCAGCAGCTGGAAGAGGCTGGTCTGGAATCCGCACGATTCGAGAGCCGGGTGTTAGTAGAAACCGTGCTTGGCATATCCGGCAGCGCCGGGCTTCTCCCGGAAACGCCCCTGACCGAAGCCCAGGCGGAACATCTGGCGCAGCTGACAAAACGCCGCTGTGCTCATGAGCCGCTGCAATATCTCTGCGGCAACTGGGAATTTTTCGGGCTGGAATTCGCTGTGGGAGAGGGTGTACTGATTCCACGGCAGGATACGGAGACTCTGGTGGAAACCGTGCTGGAACTGCGCCGCAGTGCGGAAGGAACGCATTTGCTGGACTTGTGCAGCGGTTCGGGCTGTATTCCGGCAGCCATCGCAGCCCATCTGGAACATGTCACGGGAGATGCCGTGGAACTGTCGGAGCAGGCACTGCCCTATTTGCGGCAGAATCTGCGCCGTCATGCGCCCCAGATTCGTATCCATGCCGGGGATGCATTGCAGCCTCCGGCGATACTGGCAGGGGAGCAATATGATGTTATTACCTGTAATCCGCCTTATCTGACGGAGGAGGACATGGCACAGATCCAGCCGGAAGTGACCTTTGAGCCGGAGACGGCATTGCTGGGCGGTAAGGATGGGCTGGCATTTTACCGGAACCTGACCCCGATCTGGAAGGCATATCTGAAAAAAGACGGCTGGCTGGTCTATGAGACTGGCATGGGACAGGGGCAAGCAGTGCAAGAGATGTTAGAACAGGCAGGATTCTGCCAGTGCCGGATCATTTCCGATCTGGCAGGCATTGACAGGGTAGTCATCGGAAAAAAGCAGTAACCAAAAACCCCGATACATACGCTGCCGCCCACAAAAAGGCAGCCCGAACTGCTGGTCCAGCTGAGCACAGCTGGCGAGGTCCAGGGCGAGTAGCCCTGGCAGGGTCCAGGGAAGGCGTCCCTGGTCGCCGTCCGCAGACGGCGAAACACCCTGCGCCACGCTTTGGCGCACGGAGAGGGTGGTGAGAAAAAGCGACAGCTTTTTCGAGGAGGGGCGAACAAGACCGCCCCTCCTTGTGAAACCATCTGATTCAGTAAAATTTTGCAAACGTCCCGGTGGGACGTTTGCAACGCAGTCAAGAATACAGTCCATACTGCAACAATGAAAAGTTAATTTCGTTGAAAACGTTCCACCGGAACGTTTTCAAAATTCCGCTTTATGAAAAGGGTTTACAAGGGGGAAGCGGTCTTGTACGCTTCCCCCTCGAAAAGCTGTCGCTTTTCTCACCCCTTTTCTCCGCGGCGCAAAAGGATGCGCCGGGGTATTTCGCCGCCTGCGGGCGGCGACCAGGGCTCCTCGCCCTGGACCTCGCCAGCATTTTTGAAAAATTGCTGGATCAAAAAACTTCATTGCCAAGCAACCTTTTTGAAGGTGGGTAAGAAATATTCTTTATGATATGGCGTATGAAAAAGCCAGTTAAAATATTACAAAATAGAAAGGAACCATTATGGCAAAAGCAGATCTGAAGAAAAAAGTTGTCATTAACATGCCGGAAACTGAGGAGGAAAAGAAAAAAGCCCTCCAGAGTGCCATTGCCCATATCACCAAAACCTACGGCACCGGTGCCATCATGCGGCTGGGCGAAAACAAGACCAACCTAAATGTAGAAGCCATTCCCACCGGTTCCATGATGCTGGATCTGGCGCTGGGGATCGGCGGCGTGCCCAGAGGCCGTATCGTTGAACTCTATGGCCCGGAAAGCTCCGGTAAAACCACCGTGGCACTGCATATTATTGCCGAAGCACAGAAACTGGGCGGCGAAGTTGCCTTTATTGACGTAGAACATGCCCTGGATCCTCTGTATGCCGAAGCACTGGGTGTCAATATCGACAACCTGCTGGTATCCCAGCCGGACAGCGGCGAACAGGCGCTGGAAATTGCCGAAGCACTGGTGCGCTCCGGTGCCATTGATGTGCTGGTCGTGGACTCCGTTGCCGCATTGACCACCAAGGCGGAAATTGACGGCGAAATGGGCGACAGCCACGTGGGACAGCTGGCACGCCTGATGTCCCAGGCCATGCGCAAACTCACTGCCGTGATCTCCAAATCCCACTGCGTGGCGATCTTCATTAACCAGGTACGTGAAAAAATCGGTACCATGTATGGCAACCCGGAGACCACACCCGGTGGCCGTGCTCTGAAATTCTATGCCTCTGTCCGCATGGAAGTGCGCCGGGGTGAACCCATCAAAGAAGGCGCAAACCAGATCGGCAACCGCACCAAGGTGAAGATCAGCAAAAACAAAGTAGCGCCGCCTTTCCGGGAATGTGAATTTGACATCCTGTACGGCAAGGGTATCTCCCGCACCGGCGAAGTGGTGGACGTGGCAACAGAACTGGGCGTTATCAAAAAAGGCGGCTCCTGGTACAGCTACGGCGATCAGAAGCTGGGGCAGGGCAGAGAAAATGTCAAGAAGCTCTTTGAGGAAAATCCCGAGCTGATGAAGGAAATCGAGGGCAAGATCATGGAACAGAAAGAAGCCCTCGCAGAAGCTGCCAAGAAGAAAAAGAAGAAGTCCAAGCTGGAAGAAGCAGCGGCAAAGGCTGCCGAAGCAGACGGCGATTTCGATGGTACTGCCGAGGATGGCGCACCGGAAACAGAGGGCGCATTCGAGACAGTGGACACCAGCGAAAACCTGGAAGTCAGCGCAGAGGATGACTTCGAGGAATTCGATCCCACCTAATCTGCCATGCGTATCACTACCCTGGGTTCCCATAAGGGGAACACCTGGAAACTGGAACTGGACGATTCCGGGGAACTGTATTTTCTGCACGTGTCCATTGTCCAGCGGTTTCAGCTGCGGCAGGATATGGAGCTGACGCAGGCAGAATGGGAGAAGGTGCAGCAGGCAGAGCTTGCCCGGAAAGCCTATCAGTACGCCTGCTATCTGCTGGACAGCCGGGGCTATAGCTATCAGGAAATGTTCCATAAGCTGGAGCCCAAATATCCCGAAGCCGTCTGTTATGCCACGGTGAACCGTCTGGCGAAATACGGTCAGATCAATGACCGGGTCTATGCGGAACAGACAGCCCATCATTATATCGAAGTAAAACATTTCGGATTCTACCGTGCCCGACAGGAAATGCGCCGCCGGGGGCTTCTGGATGCCCAGATCGACGAGGCACTGGAACCCTATGGGGAACGGACAGAGGAAATCCTCATGGAACTGATCTGCCGGAAATACCGGAAATATTTTCTCGACCCCGACGACCGCAGGACAGTGGAAAAGGGCAAGGCGGCACTGGTGCGCCAAGGGTATGGGTTCCACCAGATCAACGCCGCCGTGCGTACATTCTTCGAGGAAGTTTCTATGAATGAGGAATGAGGATGTGTCTGTAGGGGCGGATATTATCCGCCCGCTGTAAACAACATTCCATTACGATAACACCAAAAACCCCTCAGTCAGTGCTTCGCACTGCCAGCTCCCCTTTCAGGGGAGCCAGAATAAAGCCTCCTCTGAAAGGGGAGGGGCATCATAAACCCAAAACGTATCAATACCGACAGAAGGGAAAACGTTATGAAGAATCGACAGCGTATCATGAGAGCATGTGTCATGGCTGCGGTTTTTGTGCTGGGCGGTGCGTGCTCTAAAATCGAGACGCCGAAACATGCCATTTCCAGACAGACGGAAGCGGCAGTGATGGCGGCAGCTCCGGCGGAAACCGGCACAGCTGCATTTACCCCAGCCCTCACAACCACAACCATACCCACGACCACAACAACATCCGCAACGACCACGATTACCACAACAACCACAACTACCACAACGACTGTCCCGGTGACCATGCCAGCTCCGTCAGTTCCTGCCGGGAGTGCGGACATTGACCCGTCTCTGCCCATGGTCGCCCTGACCTTCGATGACGGCCCCGGCGGTTATACCAACGACATCCTGGATGCCTTGGAAGCCAACAGCGCCCGTGCCACGTTTTTTGTCATCGGCAGGAACATCAGCGACGAAACTGCTCTGGTCATGGAGCGTGCAGTCTCCATGGGCTGTGAGATCGGGAATCATACCTATGACCATTCCGATCTGACAAAGGATACGCCGGAACAGTTCCAGACAGCGGTGCAGCAGGGGAATGACCGCATTTATGCCGCTGTGGGGTATTATCCTCGCTGGCTCCGACCGCCCTACGGCGCTTTTGATGACAATGTACAGCGCCATGTGGGCATGGGTCTGGCATACTGGTCTGTGGATACCAAGGACTGGAAAACACGGGATACGGCTGCCACAGTCACAGCCGTTTTGCAGACAGTGGAGGACGGGGATGTGATCCTCATGCACGATATTTACCCGGAAACCGCAGCGGCAGCGGCACAGATCGTGCCGTCTCTGGTGCAGCAGGGCTATCAGCTTGTGACCCTGAGCGAACTGACGGATGCCCGGGGACTGGATGTGGAAAACGGCATGGTGGTCTTTTCCATGCATCCCGACAACCCCAGATATAAGGTTGCACCTTATGCGGAATGAGGAATGATGGTATCGCCTGGGGCGATGGATCTGTAGGGGCGGATATTATCCGCCCGCTGTAAACACCATTCCATTACGATAACACCAAAAACCCCTCAGTCAGTGCTTCGCACTGCCAGCTCCCCTTTCAGGGGAGCCAGAATAGAGTCTCCCTTTGAAAGGGGAGGGATAACACATAAGGCAACACCGCACAAAGAGCGCCTGACGGCTTTGCACGTCATATGCTTGCAT
>NZ_CALDMP010000024.1 GCF_937915125.1 uncultured Ruminococcus sp.
ATCTGACGAAAAATCTGACGGCGCATCTGACGCACAATCTTTGTGCGGTATTACCTTGATATTCGATCAGGCTCCCCTGAAAGGGGAGCTGGCAGTGCGCAGCACTGACTGAGGGGTGAAACGGTATCTGTCAACCCCTCCACCAGCTTCGCTGGTTCCCCTCCACTTTCAGAGGAGGCAAATTACCGTATGTTGAATTAAGGGAGAATCACGCCTATGATGAATCTGACTGACATGAAAACCGTAAAATCACTGCTGGCAAAGCACGGCTTTCATTTTTCCAAGAAGCTGGGACAGAATTTCCTCATCGACCCATCTGTCTGCCCACGGATTGCTGAGCTGGGAAATGCTGCGCCGGGATATGGGGTATTGGAGATCGGCCCCGGCATTGGTACTCTGACACAGCAGCTGGCACTTCACGCAGAACGGGTGACCTCGGTGGAACTGGATCAGCGGCTGCTGCCGATTCTGCAGGAGACGGTGGGGGAGTTTGACAATCTCCACGTGCTCCACGGGGATATCCTGGATTTTGATATTCCGAAGCTTCTGGCACAGGAATTCCCCGGACTGCGTGTGGCAGTCTGCGCCAACCTGCCCTATTATATCACCACCCCCATCCTCATGCATCTTCTGGAAAGCGGTGCACCTGTGGATACCATTACCGTCATGGTGCAAAAGGAAGTGGCGGAAAAGCTACAGGCGAAAGTGGGCACCAGAGATTCCGGCGCCATTACGGTGGCAGTGAATTATTACGGCACAGCGGAACTGTTGTTTCCTGTACAGCGGGACAGCTTTTTGCCGCCGCCCAATGTGGATTCCGCTGTGCTCCAGATTCGAGTGGAACAGCGTTATGCCCACTTGACAGATAATCCCACCCACTTCTTCGCCATGGTAAAGCAGGGCTTCTCCCAGCGGCGCAAGACCCTGGTGAATGCCCTTTCGGCGACCATGCACTATGAGAAATCACGCCTGATTGGGGTACTCCGGGAGCTGGAACTGCCCGAGACGGTGCGTATGGAGAATCTTACCATGGAACAGCTCATCGCCCTGAGTAACCGCCTTTGTCAGGTGGATGCCGGGGAATCCAATTGAGGATGCATCGTGTGGTATATGTTGGGGCGAACTTTGTTCGCCCGTAAATAACCGGAGAATGTCCGGCGGGCGACCAATGGTCGCCCCTACAATTGCACCGGATTTACGTGATTGTGAGGAGGCAGGGATACAGACGCAGAAGCCTCCCCTGAAAGGGGAGGGGAACCGCCGTCAGGCGGTGGAGGGGTACACTTCGACAGAAAAACCATAAAATTTTCAGAAATTGCAAAAAAGCACTGGACAAAATCTTTGAAATGTGGTATAATATCTAGAAATGAATCCTTTAAGTTGATCCCGTGAGGTTGACAAGGCGTTTCGAAAATAAGGCATGTCCTTTTTATGCAATTTGAATGCAGTTATTGTAAGCGCTTACCTGTCACAAGTGGGTAAGTGCTTTTTTTGAACCTTTTTGAGCCGGCATAAGGCTCTTTTAGGAGGTGCACATGGAGAAAAAAGCAATGATCATGGATGAAAATGCCATGAGACGTGCGGTTGCCCGGATCACCTATGAGATCCTGGAACGCAACCGCGGTGCAGAGGGACTTTGCATTGTGGGAATCCTGTCCCGGGGCGTGGTGCTTGCGGAACGGATCGCCCGGAAAATCTATGAACTGGAAAAGGTACAGGTGGAGTTCGGTGCGCTGGATATTACACCCTACCGGGACGATCGGACTGCCGATCCGTCCCACTGCGCCAGAAGTACCATTGACTTCCCGGTGCAGGACAAGCGTGTGGTCATTGTGGACGATGTTCTCTACACCGGACGCAGCTGCCGTGCTGCCATAGATGCCATTCTTGCCATCGGCAGACCCCAGTGTATGCAGCTTGCGGTACTGGTGGACAGGGGACACCGGGAGCTTCCCATCCGTCCCGATTATATCGGCAAGAACGTACCCACGGCGCAGACGGAAATGGTTCGTGTCTCCGTGACGGAGATCGACGGTATCGACTGCGTGGAAATCTATCAGAATACACCGGAGGAGGATACACCATGAAGCAGACCATACGCATTGAGAATATCCGGATCGTGCAGAATACCGTGCTGCCAAGGTGCGATATGCTCATCCGGGACGGAAAGATCGCAAAGCTGGGACAGGCGCTGACGGATGCCGCAGATCTGGTCATTGACGGCTCACGCCTTACGGCACTGCCGGGACTGTTTGATATGCACGTGCATCTCCGTGACCCCGGACAGACCCACAAGGAGGATATCCTCACTGGTGCAGCCGCAGCCCTTGCCGGCGGTATCACCGGCGTTGCCTGTATGCCCAATACTTCCCCTGCCATCGACAGTGTGGAAACAGTACGCTATATCCGTGAAAAAGCTGCACAGACCGGCGTGGATGTACACCCGGTGGGATGCATTACCAAGGGCTTGCAAGGCGAGACTATGTGCGATTATGCCGCACTGAAAGATGCCGGCATCTGCGCTGTCTCCGATGACGGCAGACCGGTGGAATGCGCTGAGACCATGCGGACGGCGCTGATTCGGGCACATGAACTGGGTATCCCGGTGATCTCCCACTGTGAGGATTTGTCCATTATTGCCGGCGGTATCGTGAACCGGGGACTGGCTTCGGAAACCCTGGGCGTCAAGGGCATGGACAGGGCTTCGGAGGACTATATCACCGCACGGGAGATCATCCTTGCGGCATCCACCGATACTCCCATTCACATTGCCCACGTGAGCACAAAGGGCAGCGTGGAGATCATCCGTCAGGCAAAGGCACACGGCGTTAAAGTTACCTGTGAGACCTGCCCCCACTACTTCCTCATGACGGAGGAGGCTGTGCTGGGACGGGATGCGGATTATCGTATGAATCCGCCCCTGCGTACCGAAGCCGACCGCAGGGCAGTGCTGGAGGGCGTGCTGGACGGCACCATTGATTGTATCGTCACAGACCACGCACCTCATGCGCCGGAGGAAAAGGCAGACTTTACACATGCACCCAATGGTGTGATCGGTATGGAAACGTCCCTGGCGGCATCCCTGAAGCTGGTGCATGCCGGATACATGACACTGCCTCAGTTGGTGGAACGTATGGCAATTCGTCCGAGACAGATTCTGGGACTGCCTCAGGTGCAGATCGCTGTGGGCGCACGGGCTGACCTGACGCTGGTGGATACGGAGTATGCATGGACGGTGGAACCGGAAAAAATGCACTCCAAGGCACGGAATGTGATCTGGAAGGGTAAGACACTCGTGGGAAAGCCTGTGTATACCATCACCGACGGCGTTGTGCGCTATCAGGATATGGAGTATCACGTGTAACAACGTATCAATAAAATAAAGAATTGAAAGGAATCATGCTATGTCATTGGATAGATTGATCAAGCGGATCGATGAACTGAAAAATCCCTCTGTCGCCGGGCTGGATCCTCGTCTGGAATATGTCCCCCGGTTTATACAGGATGCCTGCTTTGTGAAATATGGCCGCACCCTGGAGGGCGCTGCTGCTGCACTCCTGGAATTCAACAAGGCGCTCATTGACGCACTGTACGATGTGGTGCCTGCCATCAAGCCACAGGCGGCGTACTATGAAATGTACGGCTGGCAGGGCGTGCGCACGCTGGCGGAGACCATCCGCTATGCCCAGGAAAAGGGCATGTTCGTTATGACAGACGGCAAGCGCAATGATATCGGCGCTACCATGACCGCTTATGCCACGGCACATCTGGGAAAAACCGATGTGGACGGCATATCCCTGGATGCCTTCGGCGCAGACGCACTCACCGTAAACGGCTATCTGGGTACGGACGGTATTCAGCCCCTGCTGGATATGTGTGCACAGTATGACAAGGGTATCTTTGTACTGGCAAAGACATCGAACCCCTCCAGCGGAGAACTCCAGGACAGAGAGATCGATGGAAAGCCTGTCTATGAGATCATGGGCGAAATGTGCGAGAACTGGGGTGCAGATCAGATCGGTGCCTATGGCTATTCTTCCGTAGGTGCAGTGGTAGGTGCGACCTATCCGGAACAGCTGGCTGCACTGCGGAAAAAGCTGCCCCATACCATGTTCCTGGTGCCGGGCTATGGCGCACAGGGCGGCGGTGCACAGGGTGTTGCCGGGGCATTTGATGCAGACGGCAGAGGAGCTGTTGTAAATTCTTCCCGTGCCATTATGTGCGCCTGGAAGAAAGAGCCGGACTGTCCCGAAACAGATTTCGCACAGGCGGCAAGAAGAGAAGCCATTCGGATGCGTGACGATATTACGGCGTATCTTTAATTGATAGGAAAGGACTGGTGTCATGTCATTATTGGAGCGAGGCGACAAGGCCTATCTGCTTCTGGCAGACGGAACAATTTTTGAGGGCCTGCATTTCGGTGTAAAGGGAACCGTGATCGGTGAGGTCGTGTTTACGACGGGTATGACTGCCTATCAGGAAACACTGACGGATCCCAGCTATTTTGGACAGCTGGTCACACAGACATTTCCGCTGATCGGAAATTATGGAGTCAATCAGGCAGACAATGAGTCTGCACGTTCCTATATCGGGGGCTATATTGTGCGGGAATGGTGCAATACACCGTCTAATTTCCGCATGGAGGGCGATATTGACGCATTTCTGAAAGAACAGAATATCGTGGGTATCTACAATATTGATACCCGGAAGCTGACACGTATCATCCGGGAAGTGGGCGTGATGAACGGCGTTATTACCACAGAAGATGTCTACGCCAAGAAAGACGAACTCCTGGAACAGGTACGCAGCTATGTGATCCGGGATGCCATCAAGACCGTTACTAGTACAGAGCCGAGAACCTACAGCGAGGGGACACCGAAATACAGAGTGGCACTCTACGATTTCGGCTATAAGCGCAATATCCGCAACGAACTGGTGAAGCGTGGATGCGAGGTCATCGTACTCCCGGCAACTACGACTGCAAAGGAATTGCTGGAACTGAAACCCGATGGCATTATGCTGTCCAACGGCCCGGGAGACCCTTCGGAAAATCAGGCGGTCATTGACAATGTCCGTGAGATCGCCGCACTGGGTATCCCCATCTTCGGCATCTGTCTGGGACACCAGCTTCTGGCACTGTCTCAGGGATGTAGGACGGAAAAGCTGAAATATGGTCACCGTGGGGCAAATCAGCCTGTCATTGACCTCAATAGCCACCGTACCTATGTCACCAGCCAGAATCACGGCTATGCCGTTGTAGGAGAGAGTCTCGACCCGGCTGTGGGCACGGTTTCCCATATCAATGCAAACGACCAGACCTGCGAGGGCATCCGGTATCATAAGATCAATGCGTTCACCGTCCAGTTCCATCCCGAGGCACACGGCGGACCGCTGGATACCGCTTATTTGTTTGATGAATTCACCTCTGTGATGGAAAAGGAGAAGAAGTAAGTTATGCCATTGAGAAATGATATCAAAAAGGTTCTCGTCATCGGCTCCGGCCCGATCATCATCGGACAGGCGGCTGAGTTTGACTATGCAGGCACTCAGGCGTGCCGTGCCCTGAAACAGGAGGGGCTGGAGGTCGTCCTCATTAACTCCAATCCGGCAACCATCATGACCGACAAGGCCATGGCGGATAAGGTGTATATCGAGCCGTTGACACTGGATGTGGTGAAGCGTATCATCCAGATCGAAAAGCCCGACAGCCTTCTCTCCACCATGGGCGGTCAGACTGGTCTGACCTTGTCCATGCAGCTGGCAGAGGAGGGATTCCTGGAGGCAAACGGCGTAAAGCTTCTGGGTGCTGACCCCCTGACCATCCACAAGGCAGAGGATCGCCAGGCATTCAAGGATACCATGGAAAAAATCAACCAGCCCTGCATTCCCTCGAAAGTCGTGGAGACCATTGAGGACGCTGTGGCATTTGCTGAGACCATCGGCTATCCGGTGATTGTCCGTCCTGCATTCACACTGGGCGGTACTGGCGGCGGTATTGCGGACAATGAGGAAATGCTCCGGGATATTACAAAGAACGGTCTGCGTCTTTCGCCCATTACCCAGGTACTCATTGAGAAGTGCATCAGCGGCTGGAAGGAGATTGAGTTCGAGGTCATCCGTGACCGCAAGGGCAATGTGATCACCGTCTGCTCCATGGAGAACTTTGACCCCGTTGGCGTACACACCGGCGACAGCATTGTTATTGCGCCGGCTGTGACACTGACAGACCGGGAATACCAGATGCTCCGTACTGCGGCGCTGGATATTATTTCCGAGCTGAAAGTCGAGGGCGGCTGCAACTGTCAGTTTGCACTGCATCCCACCAGTATGGACTATGCTGTCATTGAAGTAAATCCCCGTGTGTCCCGTTCTTCCGCACTGGCTTCCAAGGCGACAGGCTATCCCATTGCAAAGGTTGCCGCAAGAATCGCCATCGGCTATACCCTGGACGAGATCATCAATCAGGTCACCGGAAAAACCTATGCCTGCTTTGAGCCGGCACTGGACTATGTGGTGGTCAAGTATCCCAAGTGGGCGTTCGATAAGTTCGTCTATGCAAAGCGTACCCTGGGTACTCAGATGAAGGCAACCGGTGAGGTCATGGCAATCGGTACCAGCTTCGAACAGGCAATCATGAAGGCTGTCCGTTCCACAGAGCTGGGCGTGGATTCCATGAATATGAAGAAGTACGAGGAGATGCCCCTGGAAGAGATCATGGAGCGTCTGAATGTAGTGGACGATGAGCGTGCTTTCCAGCTGTACGAGGCATTGAAGCGTGGTGTACCCGTAGAAAAGCTCCACGAGCTGACCATGGTGGACTGCTGGTTCCTGAACAAGCTGCTGAATCTGGTGGAACTGGAACGGGAAATGGCAGAGAAGCCGCTCACTGAGGAGCTGTATCTTCTGGCGAAGCAGTATGGCTATCTGGATGCCACCATCGAGCGTATTTCCGGCAAGAAATGCCCCATGCACCGCCATGCGGTATACAAAATGGTTGACACCTGTGCTGGGGAATTCAAGGCGGAAACACCCTATTTCTACTCCACCTATGACGATGAAAACGAGGCAGAGGAATTCATTGAACGTCAGAACAGCGGCAAGAAAAAGGTCATTGTATTTGGCTCCGGTCCCATCCGTATCGGTCAGGGCATCGAGTTCGACTACTGCTCCGTACACTGCGTATGGACGCTGAAAGAAATGGGCTGCGAGGCAGTCATTTGCAACAATAACCCGGAGACAGTTTCCACGGACTTCGACACCGGCGACCGCCTGTATTTCGACCCCCTCACCAAGGAGGACGTTGCCAATATTATCAACACCGAAAAGCCCTATGGCGTTGTGGTACAGTTCGGCGGTCAGACTGCCATTAAGCTGACACGCTATCTGGCTGATATGGGCGTCAATATTCTGGGTACTTCCGCAGATGATATCGATGCCGCTGAGGACAGAGAACGCTTTGATGAAGTACTGGAGAAGTGCGGCATTCCGAGACCTGCCGGTCTGACGGTCATGACGACAGAAGAAGCACTCCAGGCTGCCAATACCCTGGGATATCCCGTGCTCATGCGTCCGTCCTACGTGCTGGGCGGTCAGAATATGATCATTGCCCACTCG
The DNA here is from genome assembly GCF_937915125.1 of uncultured Ruminococcus sp. Lineage (GTDB taxonomy): Bacteria > Bacillota > Clostridia > Oscillospirales > Ruminococcaceae > Ruminococcus_C. Next base: position 7,615 of record NZ_CALDMP010000024.1, read on the forward strand.
GACAAGGATATCGTGGAATATATGGCGATTATTACCAGCCACATGATCGAAAACCCTGTGCTCATTGACAAGTATATGATGGGTACAGAGGTTGAGGTGGATGCCATTTGTGACGGCAAGGACTTCCTGATTCCGGGGATTATGGAACACGTAGAGCGTGCAGGCGTCCACTCTGGTGACTCCATTTCCATCTATCCGGCACAAAACCTGAGCGAGTCCATCACCGACACCATCGTCCGCTATACCGGACTTCTGGCAAAGGAACTCCATGCAGTGGGTCTCATCAACATCCAGTATGTGGTATACAACAACGAGGTCTATGTCATTGAGGTGAACCCACGTTCGTCCCGAACTGTGCCCTATATCAGCAAGGTGACAGGTATCCCCATGGTGGATATCGCCACAAAGATCATGCTGGGCGAGACACTGGAGAGCCTGGGCTACAAGCCGGGACTGCACCCCAAGGGCAAGTATGTTGCCGTAAAGGTGCCTGTATTCAGCTTCGAGAAGCTTCAGGATGTGGATACTATGCTGGGGCCGGAAATGAAGTCCACTGGTGAGTGCCTGGGTATTGCCACCAATCTGGAGGATGCGCTGCTCAAGGGGCTGATCGCTGCCGGCTACGACCTGAAAAAGGAGGGCGGCGTGCTCCTGTCCGTCCGTGACAGCGACAAGCAGGAGATCATTGCCATTGCGGATAAGTTCGCACGTATGGGCTTTGAGCTGTATGGTACAAGCGGTACAGCGGCTGTGCTGAATCACAATATGATCGCCACCAACCTGGTGAAGAAGATCTCCGACGGCGAACCCAATACCATCTCACTGCTGGAAAGCGGCAAGATTCACTATATGATCTCCACCTCGGCAAAAGGACGTCTCCCGGCACGTGACAGCGTAAAGATGCGCCGGAAGTCCGTGGAACGCTCCATCTGCTGTCTCACTGCCATTGATACGGCTTCGGCTCTGGCAAATGTGCTGGAATCCGGCAGAAGTATCGATGATGTGGAAATGGTGGATATTACAAAGATATAAGGAAAACCCCTCCACCATTGCTGCGCAATGGTCCCCCTCCCCTTTCAGGGGAGGCTGTATATGAAATCGTTGTGAATCCCTCCACCATTGCTGCGCAATGGTCCCCCTCCCCTTTCAGGGGAGGCTGTATCTGAATTGAAATCAAAATTACCGTGGCGGACGGGAAGATTTCCCGCCCGTCATTTTAATAGATGAAGGGAGTTGTATGGTTATGGCATATACCCAGATGCTTGCGCCGGTTCTGGAAAAACAGGCGCTTGCTGGCAATATTTATCGCATGGTGCTCCTGTGTCCTGCCATTGCAGAAGGGGCAGTGCCGGGACAATTTGTCCATCTGCTGCCTGTTGGATGTACCCTGCGCCGTCCCATTTCCATTTGTGAGATCAACCGGGAAAAGGGAACGCTTACCATTGTATTTGAAGTCAAGGGCGCCGGAACGGATGCCCTCGCCAATGTACGCACCGGGGAAAATCTGGACGTCCTGGGACCTCTGGGACACGGTTTCACCATTCTGCCTGAGGCAAAGCGTGTGATCCTGGTGGGCGGCGGTATCGGCAATCCGCCCATGCTGTCCCTTGCCCAGGTTTATGGTGCACGTGCAGCGGCGATCTGCGGATTCCGCAGCGCATCGGTGGTGACACTGCAACAGGCATTCCAGAGGACAGGGGCGCAGACCATTCTCTGTACAGACGACGGCACTGCGGGACGTCATGCCCTTGTGACAGAACCGTTGAAAGAACTTCTCGCCGATGGCGGTGCAGACATGGTCTATGCCTGCGGCCCCAGACCTATGCTGAAATTCGTGGCAGCTGCGGCAAAGGATGCGGGCGTAGCCTGTGAGGTATCCATGGAGGAACGCATGGGCTGCGGCATTGGTGCATGTCTGGTCTGTGCCTGTCAGCTGGAACGTGAGGGCAAGTCTGTCATGGGGCATGTCTGCAAGGACGGCCCGGTATTTCCTGCAGAGGAGGTTGTGTGGTAATGGCAAAATTATCGGTAGACGTGGCTGGGGTCACGCTGAAAAACCCCATTATTCCGGCGTCCGGCGTGTTCGGCTACGGCAGGGAATACGAAGAGCTGTTTCCGCTGTCCAAACTGGGCGGTATTGCAACAAAGGGTACCACAGGTCAGCCCCGTCCGGGAAATCCTGCCCCTCGTATTGCAGAAACACCCAGCGGCATGCTCAATTCCGTGGGATTGCAGAATCCCGGCATTGATGCCTTTCTGGAGAAAGAACTGCCCAATCTGTTGACAAAGGATACGGTGATTCTGGCGAATATCGCCGGCTCTACCATTGAGGAGTGCGTGTCCATTGCCCAGAAGTTGGATGCAACGGATGTGCATATGATCGAGCTGAATATTTCCTGCCCCAATGTGAAGCAGGGCGGTGCGGCATTCGGTGTCCACTGCGACAGTGCGGAAGCCATTACGGCAGCCGTGCGCAAGGCTACCACAAAGCCCCTTATCGTAAAGCTGTCCCCCAATGTGACAAGCATTACGGACATTGCAAAGGCTGTGGAATCCGCCGGAGCAGATGCCGTTTCCCTCATTAACACAGTACTGGGCATGCGTATCAATATCGAGACAAAGCGTCCCATTCTCCGGAACAATGTGGGCGGTATGTCCGGTCCTGCTGTGTTCCCTCTGGCAGTGCGTATGGTATGGCAGACAGCCCAGGCGGTCTCCATTCCCGTCATTGGCATGGGCGGCGTGGCAAGCGGCGCAGATGCCATTGAAATGATGATGGCTGGTGCAAGTGCTGTACAGGTCGGCGCTGCCATATTCACCGACCCTCTGGCACCGGTGCATATCATCGAGGAAATGGACGCCTGGCTGGATGCCCACGGGGTGGACGATGTGCGGCAGATCATCGGCACTGTCCAGCCCTGGTCATGAGGACGGCGCAATGATTATTTTAGGCGTGGATTTCGGCGATACGAGAACCGGTCTTGCGGTATGCGACCGGGGAGAATTTCTGGCATCGCCGGCAGGAGTCATTACGGAACGGGATTTTGACCAGTGCATGAGAAAGGTCGCCGCCGCCGCAAAGGAACACCGTGCGGAGCTGATTGTGGTGGGATATCCCAAGAATATGAACAATACCATCGGTGCACGTGGGGAACTGTGCCAGCAGTTCGCCCTGGGACTGGGGGAGATGACAGGCATTCCTGTACAGCTTTGGGACGAACGCTGTACCACAGTCTCTGCCCATGCCTGCCTCAATGTGACCAATACCCGTGGAAAAAAGCGGAAAGCCGTGGTGGATGCCGTGGCGGCGACCATTATTCTGGAGAGCTTTCTGGCGTATCGGAAGAATACACGGGGTTGAGGTTTCCATTTGTCGGGGTATGTAGGGGCGGATATTATCCGCCCGTAAATTCCCGGTGGATATCCGATGGATGTATGCGGATGAACAATTTGCAGACGAATAATTTGCGGGCGAACAATGTTCGCCCCTACATTGCAATGTTACCGTTGGTTTTACCTGTTACCCATATGGAACGGATACATTTTGTAGGGGCGACCATTGGTCGCCCGTTGTGTTTGTCCGAAAATCGGTACATACCTCGGCGGGCGGATGATATCCGCCCCTACAATGGGGCTGCGTTGTATTTCAGAATCACAAAACGGCGATACCATCTCATTGGTGCCGCCGTTTTTTTATTGCTGCTTTGCGGATTCGGTCTCTTCTTCCTCGGATTCCAGCCTGCATAACACGTTTTTTGCGGCAATGGCTGCGATGGTATCGGCGATCTGGGTCAGGATCGCTGCCGCTGCCGCCTGTGCCTCCGGCGTTTCGAACTGGGCGGCGATGGCTGTTGCAATGGCGTTGATCGCCGCAGAAAACCGCAGATCCTCACAGAATGCACTGCCCTTCATGCAGACACCTCCCTCTGTCAGCATATGTGAAAGGGGAGCGAAGTGTGCCATCATCTTGCCGTCAGACGATAATTCCGTCCGGTATCCGGGCTGATCTGTACCACAAATGTGCCGTTTCCGCACCGTTCCCGGATGCGCCCGGCAAGGGCAGCGTCCAGGCGCAGCAGTTCCTGCAACAAAATCTCGCTGGAGAGAATGGTGCGCTTTCCCGATGCATATCTGCCGTTGATGATCTCAAAGGCAATGTCCAGCTCTTTCCGAGGGTTGCTGGTTTTCAGAAAATCGTCAATATAGAGCGCCTCCCAGCCCATGAGCTTCCGGAAACAATCCTCCCGTTTCTGAAAGCTCTGCATTTCCCGGCAGATGTCACGCCACATGGTGTACTGTATCTGCACCCCACGCTTCAGCAAGACACCGCAGACTGCTGTGCAGAGATGGGTCTTTCCTGCGCCGGACTGCCCGGAGATGTACAGCCATGGACTGTCCGGCGTTCTGGTATATTCCTGTGCCGTCTGCTTCGCCTGTTCCTGCCAGGGCGTTTCACAGCGATAGCGCTCAAAGGTCATGCGCTCCAGTGCACCCGACAAGCCGGACTGTTCGATATTCCGCAGGCATCGCCGTATTTTCAGACATTTGCACTCCCTGTGTATCTCATAGCCATCCTCCAGCACGGAGATATAGCCCTTGTTCCTGCATATGCGGCAGTCATAGCCCTTGAGATTTCCCTCTGTTTCGTTGTACCGTGCTACCCACTGGCGCAGGCTGTCCTCCGGGTCAACCGGCTCAGATGAGACCGTCAGTGCACCATTGCTGCTTATCGGCATTTTGATATGTTCCATTGTGTTCCTCCATTTCCACTTCCGCTGCATAGGATGCGTCCAGATAATCCACATAGCCGCTGTTGAAGAACGTGCTGCCGTTCTGCCAGTGCTGCCAGTCCGGCTTGCTTTTCTTATAGCGTTCCAGTGCCCGGTGCATCTCTGCATAACCGATCTTGCTGATGGCATCCAGAGATTTTGCGGTTACTCTGGCTTTGCCTTTTTTGTTGGGATATTCCGCCCACAGACGTTCGAAGAATGTGCATGTGCAGTATGTTTCTTTCTTATGTTTCTTTCTATTGTTTCTTTCTTGGTCAACTGTATGGGAGATACTGATATCTCCTGTATGGGATACACCTGTATCTACCGTATGGGAAATACACTGTACAGGAGATACACCATGGGGAGATACCCATCGCTGCCAATCTTTTTGTACCTTGATTTGCTGCGGATTATTTCGCTTTGCTGGAATAATCTCCACCATATTCATTTCTTTTAATTGCCGCAGTCCTTTGTATACGACCTGTGGCGAGGTGTTCATTGCCTTTGCAATATATGATAGTGACATGGGAGCATAATTCCGCTGAAAGCCATATGTTCTGCGCATGATAAACAGCATGATGCCATACTGTGTACTTGTGGGCTTGAAATGAATTAACTGCTCCAGCAATTCGTTTGCAATTGCCGTGAACCCGTTCTCCTTCTGGGGATTTGCCATGAGTTTCTCCTTTCTGTCCGGGGCGGTTTCTTCGGAGAAGAAAAAAGTCCTCTCATAAATAGCCCCGCAGAGGGCAAAAGTTGCACGCCCACGTGCAACTATGAACGAGAATTTACACAAAATCTGAAGAAAGTTTCCAGTATTGGGTGAACTTCTCAGCGAAACAGCAAAACTGGAAAAATTGCCAGGGGAGGAACGGCAAAAAAATACGGCATCCCAGTGAACCCGGAAATGCCTATAAAAAACTTTTTGTGTTTTCTTGTTAAAAGGTATATTCTATCCAATATCTTTTTTCAAATAAAATTCTTGACAAACATATGCTCTTGTGCTATAATTAAAGAACAGGCGTGACATGGATCACATGAAGCGCTTGCAAAAAATAGATCTGGGTGTGGCGCAGTTGGTAGCGTGCTACCTTGGGGTGGTAGAGGCCGCCCGTTCAAGTCGGGTCACTCAGACCAGTTAAAACCGCGTGATTTCGGATGTTTTCCGGGATTGCGCGGTTTTGGTTTTTGTAATATAATTTTAATTTGTGCGCCGTTTGTGCGCCAACGTTTCAAAAACAGACGAAAAGGCACAACAGAATACAACAAAAGAACCGCCGCCGAAGCTGTCACGCTCCGGGGCGGTTTGTTTTATTATGTCATACATGAAAACGCACAACTCCAAAGAGCAGGGCGTTACATAGATGGAACGAGGTGGGGTGACGTATCCCACATCTCCTACGGTGTTACCCGGGTGGCGGCTGCCTGTTCCGCCCTCAGCGTTCTATCAATCCCAGTTGATCGCATCATGAGAAACAAACTCAGTTTCCCCAGCTGTACTTGCCAATGCTTCTAATTCGTCTGGTTCTGGTTCTTCTGCGGGAATGAATTTCAGAACAAGCTTATACAGCAGTTCTAATTCATCATTTGGTACACTGTCATTGACAAGATGACAAATCATTTCTCTTGTGGACATAGCTTTTTCACCTCACAGTTTATCATATGCGTTCCCACGAGGGAGAACATCATGAATCAAAATTGTTTCCGATGTCATTTCAAATATAATGCGATAATCACCGATACGCAGACGAAATGCAATCGGCACAACCCCTTGAAGTCGTTTGATATCTCCGCACGGAATCGCTTCTATACCGGTTTTGATTCTGTGTTTGGTTGCTTTATCAAGCTTAGATATATGTTTTTCAGCTTTCTTGGTATATATGATATCCATTATTCCGGCGTTTCCTCCTGCTCTGCCTGTTTCTGCATCGGCGCAAAGCCGTCTCTTTTCAGCTGGGCATTGATTGCCTGACTGACATATCCGTTGATGCTGCCGCCTGCCTGCTTGTCTGCAGCGGCTTTTATGGTTGCCTTGCTGCCTTTCGGCACTCTAACCTTTATTTCATCATAATTATTCTTCATATACTTTGCAACGGCTTTTTGTTGCGCCTTGCTTGCTGGTGCCATAGTATCGCCCCTTTCTACATACTATTATACAATAAAATTCTATCGGGGTCAATATACAAAATAAACAATATATCGGGTACAAGTTTGTTCACTCTGTCTATTGAAATATCGGGTACGATATGCTATAATATACACAGTGAAAGCCACAGATCAGGCGAAAACGCCTACCAGCTTTCACCCAAAAGAAAAGCCCTCTCACAATACGCCGACCAAAGCTTGCGAGAGAGCACACACAAATAGACAGCTTACGCCGCCATGCTCTTGTATGATAGCACCGGAGCGGCTGGGCTGTCAAGTATCTGGAAAGGAAGTTTTTGAAAATGTCAGATGTAGAGTATATGTCGGTTGCTGTTTTCGTGGGGCGTTCTGCAACGTTCCACAATCCAAAAAGAAACACACTGCTTGATAGTATCTTGTTCAGGGTGGAAGAATTCAGAAATATTTTATTTAGCGAAAAAGAGGACGTAAACGGCAAGTATTACAAGCATATTGACATGGACATTCTGAGATGGATTGCATACGGTGATAGAATACCGCGTAAATGGTCGGCGTGCTGGAGGATGATATACAGCAAATCAATGGGCTATGATGAAAGATACCACAAATATGCCGACCCGGAAAACGAAGATTTCCAGCGTGTGCGGGCTTGCGCTGCTGCTTATCTGGAGCAGATAGACAATACTGCAACACAGGCAGAAGAAACACGTGTTTCAGTGCTGCGGATGCACCGGAACAAGGAACTTGACACGCAAATAACGCCGGTTCTGAAACTGCGTGAATTGCAGCGAGAGGGCTTCACAGCAAACGACTGCCGCCAGTTCTGCTATTACGGTTACATGATGGGAGTACGCGCAGAACGGAAACGCCGGAGAAGGGCAGCACAAAACTGAATACATACCACAAGCGGCAGGCTTTCGGGCTTGCCGTTTTTTCTTTTGTTCACGTGCTGCGCCGTTTTGTATCATTTTTCAAGCCTCAACATTTTTCAACATTCATGATGAAAGCAAAGAATTTCTCTCTGTTCGCTCTCTGTTCGCCCACAACGCCCCTGCGCGCCCGCCTGAGCCGTTTTTCCTGCTCATGTGGATAGTTTTACCCCTCAATCTTTCCGGCTGTCTGCTGGGCTTCTACGGTGCTTATATGGCATATGAACCGCATACGGCGCAGAACCTGAAAAAACACCGTGCTTTCTGGAAATCCTGGAGCGGTCCTTTTCCAAAACTTCGGAATTATTCAGATGCAAGCAGCCTCTAAAGTCAGACAGAATTATTTTTTCAGAATCCCACGCAAAACAGCCATATTCCGCAGATAGTCATATAAAAAGCTTTAGGATCCTTTATAGGTCAGCACACAGAAAACCGGCTGCAAGTACACGCCTGCAACCGGTTATTTCTATTGATTTTCGCCCAGATAGGCGCTGTAAAGCGTTGCCTGATACTTGCCATAGCTGATATACTCGCCATGTGCCTGCCGTTCCCGCAGTTCCTGCACCAGCTGGAAATATTCCGGACGGCTCTCCAGACGCTGCACGCTGTTCCACTGGCTGTGTGCCTTGTATTCCCTGTAAAGCTGCTGGAGTACCGGAGACCGCCGCAGATTCCGCAGCCCTGCCGACTTGAACCCGGCTACATTCTGATAGCTGCACCCCCAGCGGCTTGCGATCTCCTGCAAAGTCAATCCCTCGAAGTAGAACAGCGTCACCGCTTCTCGCTCCCGCTGGGGCAGTCTTGCCACGGCATCCCACACCGACCGGCGTTCCTCATCCTGCTCAAGCTGGTCAAGTACGTCCGCTTCTATATCCGTATCACATGGCAGCACGTCCCCAAGTGTGGCGGTCTCATCTTCGCCTAAAATGGGCTTGTCCATACTGACAGCACTGTCCAGTGGTTCCCGCTTGCTGGTTCTTGTATGGGTCAGTTCTGCCAGCATGGTCTTGAATGGATAAGTCAGATGGCTGGAAAACTTTACGCCTGATTCCGGCTTGTACCCTCTGAGAGCGTCCAGAAACGCCATATAGCAGCCTTGCCGGATGTCGGATAATTCTACACCATGGCGTTTGAAAGCGTCTGTGCGTGCCGTGTAGGCTCTCTGTGCTTTCATATAGAGGATATCTTTCACTTTGTCCCACAGCACCGGGACAAGTTCGCCGTTGTCCGGGTCTTGTGCCAGTGATGCAAGTTGTTCGTTTGTCATGATCTCGCCTTTCTGGTCGGCATTATTTCGCTGTCAATCGGTGATTTCTTCCTGTGTTCTTGCTGATCTGTACCACAAATGTGCCGTTTCCGCATCGTTCCCGGATGCGCCCGGCAAGGGCAGCGTCCAGGCGCAGCAGTTCCTGCAACAAAATCTCGCTGGAGAGAATGGTGCGCTTTCCCGATGCATATCTGCCGTTGATGATCTCAAAGGCAATGTCCAGCTCTTTCCGAGGGTTGCTGGTTTTCAGAAAATCGTCAATATAGAGCGCCTCCCAGCCCATGAGCTTCCGGAAACAATCCTCCCGTTTCTGAAAGCTCTGCATTTCCCGGCAGATGTCACGCCACATGGTGTACTGTACCTGTACCACACGTTTTAGCAATACGCCGCAGACTGCCGTGCATAGATGGGTTTTTCCTGCACCGGATTGCCCGGACAGGTACAGCCATGGACTGCCCAGCGCTCTTGTATATTCCTGTGCCGTCTGTTTTGCCTGTTCCTGCCACGGTTCACTGCATTGATAGCTGTCAAAGGTCATGCGCTCCAGCGCATCAGATAACCCTGATTTTTGGATATTCTGCAGGCATTGCCGTATTTTCAGACAATTGCACGCCTTGTGTGTCTCGTAGCCATCCTCCAGCACTGCAACCGCTTTTCGTATCTCCGCTTCGTCTATGTTTGCCACTTCTCCTCCTCCTTTTCCGTTTGTTCTGCTTCTGCCAGATACGCCGCATCCAGATAATCCAGATATCCGCTGTTGAAGAACGTGCTTCCATGCTGCCATTGCTGCCATTCCGGCTTATCTGCCTTGTATCGTTCCAGTGCACGATGCATCTCTTCATAGCCGATCTTGTTCATAGCTTCCATGGATTTCTTGGAAACTCTGGCTTTGCCTTTTTTGTTCGGGTACTCATTCCACAGGGATTCGAAGAATGCGCATGCGCAATATTCTTGTTTTATATCTTGTTTTATACCTCAATCCGTAAAACTCACCACTAAAAAACATCAACGCAACCAGAAGTGTA
>NZ_CALDMP010000025.1 GCF_937915125.1 uncultured Ruminococcus sp.
AAATATGACGGAAAATATGCAAGCATATGACGTGCAAAGCCGCTAGGCGCTCTTTATGCGGTGTTGCCTATAGTTTATCATTCACATGGACAAACCGCATCATCCAGTCCCGTGTGCTGACATCTGCCTGATCCGCATAGGACTCGCACAGTTCATTATATTTTTCTGCGGACAGAGCTTCTGTAGCTGTCAGCTTCCAGCCGGGCTGATCAGAAGTCCCTGCGTAATAAACAAGACAAGTACCGTAAGAACTGTCCAGAATCGTTACATCCCCTGCCTGGCGTGCAGGATCAAAGCACCATTCCTTCCAGTTGGAAAGCATCTGCGTCCCGGGAACTTCCGTATACAGACCACCCTCTGCGGAAACATCCTCCGAATACTGATTTGCCATTTCGGCAAAACGTTCTTCTGTCTGGTCGCCGGATTCCCATTCCTTCAGAGCACTTTCCGCTGCACTGTGTGCACCTTCGGTAGATTCATAAGTATCGGTAGTAAAAAGGATCTGACGCAGATTCACGGGATATGTCTCATCCCGTTCCGGCTCAGACAAGAGCATACATACTGTCAGCGTTCCGTTTTCCTCATCCGTCAGAATGGTGGTATCCCCTGCCTTGGCTTCTCCGGAAAATGCCCATTCGCTCAGTGCATCGCCCTCTGTATAAGCAGCATCCTCTGTGCAGAGAGTGCTCACCTGGGCTTGCAGCTCTTCCTCTGTCAGCGTGGTATTTTCTTGATAGTAAGCATATACCCAGGATTCAAACCCATCCTTTGTGTCACATCGGCGAAGTTCTCTTGCCAGTTCGTCAGCTTCACTGCGCTGCATTGCCGTTTCATCGCTGCTGTCGAAAGAAAAAGAAAAGCTCAGATAGGTGCAGACCTGCATAGTCCTGGCGTTTTCTTCGTAGTAAGCATCCATTTCCTCATCCGTCAGCGCCATAGTGTTCTGCTTTTCCGTACTAAAATCCAACGCCAACAGGTACAGTTCCATGGCATGAGTCACATCTGCATCGGTGACGCCCTTCGGGAATGTTTCAGAATCGAATTCATCCAGACTGGACTTTGCGATCACAGAAAGATTCTCTGCCGGCTCATAGCTTTCTGCATAGGATGCCTCGCAGAATGTCAGAATATTCTGGGCGTATTCCTGGGCTGCATCGGTGAAATATTCCTCCCAGGTAGTTTCCTCATCATAATACTGTTCTGACAGGGGCTTTTCTGTGTCCGGCAGATCGGCAGAACTGCTCCCTGCGCTGTTTTCCAGGTAGCTCTGGTAGATCTGCCAGGAATAAAAGGAGATTTCCGCTGCATTGAGAGAATAATGCTCTGTCTTTTCTACCGGGATAAAATGAATCAGCGGTTTGGTTTTTACTGTCCATACAGTGCCGCCAATCATGAATCCCGCAGCCACTGCGCAGGAGACAGTCGTGATAATGATCTTTTTCCGATGTTTCTTTTTCTTAGCTGCTCTGGAAACAGCCTGTCGCTGTTCTTTTCGTTGTTTTGCAAGAAATGCCTGTTTTTCAGACGGTTTCTTTTTCTTTGCCATAAATTCAGTCCTCTTTCTCTGGCGGCAGAACATACTGCCAAATTCTTATCTCATTCAGTATATCATATTTTACAAATAAATGCAAGGAAAACGAGAACGTGCTCGCACAAAAACAGAACACACATATTCTCTAAAAGTCTTGTCATTGTCTATTGCTGTTTCGAGGATTCGTTTGATTCCCGTTGTTTCAGACGTGGTGTCATGCGATTGTAAATGAAACTGATGCCGAAGCAAAGGGCAGCGCACAGCAGGAAACTGCACGCCCGCAGCACAAGCCGTTCGTAGGAGATATCCAGCAGGATCAGTTTGCATACACTCACCAGAACCAGCACCAGACCGAAAACGCGGATGGTTCTTCTGTCTTTCCAGAAACCAAAGACAATATATCCCACTGCAAGAAGAAGAAATCCCAGACTCAGCAGCACACCCGGCACATCAAATCCGCAGAACAACACCAGAACCAGAAGCGTATGCTTCAGACCGAACAGCAATTCTCTGCCGTTTGCCGACTGGTTTTTTCGGACACGGATCAGCTGTCCGGATCCCACCAAGAAAGACGCTGATACTGAAACTGCCAGCAGGATCTTCTCTGGAAGCGCAAGGTGAAATGCCTCCCGGAAAATCCACCAGTCCAGGTTCAGCATCAGCAAAATGCTTCCGATGGGCATCATGCTCCAGTTGAACACCCGGCACACCCAGCAAAAAGGATCCTGACGAGTGAAGCGGCGGCAAAGTACCATAACAAGACAGTTGATCAATGTGAAAACAGATACCAGCCAGCCGAAGGTCTGCCGGAATGCCATTTCTTCCAGAAACGGCAGCAGTATGATCCAGGATACAAAAGCAAACAGTCCATATGCAGTCTGATAATAAAACGCCGTCCGTTTCCGAAGTCCCACTGTCGTCAGGATCGCCAGCAACAGTACCCATGCACAAAGACGAATCAGCTTTGTCTCCTGGGGTGCTGAACACAATGCAATGGCAGCGGAAAGGAGCGTAAGATAAAAATGCATCTGGCAGACTGCCGTGGGCATCCGTCTTTTCTGTGCAGAAAACCAGAACACCAGAAGCAGTACTGCACTGACATAAAAAGGAAGGCAGCTGTGAAACAATAAGATTCCTGAAACAGCATCCCAGTAAGATGCCGTATCCAGGTTATGGAATCTCCAGAAAAGCAACAATACCAGCAGTTGCGCCAGAGTCGGCAAATAACAGATCATCCACATTCTATCTGAAGCACACTGCCGTTTCTTCATTCCGTGGATCATAATGCCGTACTGAAACAGAACAGATGCCAGCAGCAGACCCAATTGTGCTGTTATCCATGGATTCTGTGTCAGAAGCTGTCCTCTGTTAAACCGCAGTTCCGCAGAAAGCAGAAACAGACATGCTATGATCGACAGCCCGTGGGTAACGAGCATAACAACTGGAAAGCGCAGTTTCTCCCTACGGACAGAAAGCAGCAGCACTGCGGCAGCGAGAACAAAGTACAAAATTGCAAAAAGACCATTCGAACCGATCTGGAATCGCTCTCCAGCAGTAACATACGCCACATCCCGCAGCGTCAGCGGCACTGTCAGATGCTGTATCTTCGCAGCAAGCACGCAGACGGACAAGAACAAGCCTGCGGCAGCCATGGGCTGAAAGATCTCCGGTCGTTTCCATGCGAAGCAGCAGGAAACAGCCATCCACACCAGGAACAAAAGACAGACTGTAAGCAGAGAAATGCCCGAAAATGTCTGCTGATACAGTACAACAGACAGAAATAAAACAGCAAGACCCGTACTGGATATTGCACAGAAAAAACGCCGGTAGTATTTGCTGCGCATTCCCAACCAGCCGCAGACAAGCAGTCCTACGCTCAGAAGCGGTGCAAACAGAATCTGTTCCGGAACGGGAAGATAGGTTCGGTGAAGCATGCTGATCCCCATGAGCAGAAGCCATGCCGACGGGAACACCAGATAGTTCCGGGTCAGTTTTACAAGCGTCCCGCACAGCCGCATGCCAAAGCGATGATAGCAATACAAAATTGCGTAGCCAAAAGCAGCACAGAGGAAAAAACTGCCGCATTTTTCCCCATAGGACAGACGGAAAATGCCTCCTCCCAGTATCAGTGCCAGCATGGTTCCAAGTTGAAGAATCCAGCCGGAAAGCCGAATCCCCGGAGTATCTTTCCGGAAACCGAAAATCGTGTACAACAGTGAAAGAGCACACCAGCCGGCAATGAGAAATACAGAGGAAATATCAAGCAGACGAATCAGCAGAAAAATCAGCAGTACATGCTTGATGCCGAAAAGGAGTTCCGCTGACCGGTTGTTTCCTGCATCAGTTTTCCGGAAATAACAGCCGGAGTTCACTGTAAACACAACAGTCACCGCCATGGCTGCCCATATGCTCTGCGGGATTGTCCATGTTTCTCCCAGGAGCATCCAGCTGCACACCATGGCAATACCATTTCCTGTCTGTGTCAGCACACGCAGCTTTGTACCAGGACGAATGAAACGGAAAAATAAGATGACGCCGCAGTTACAGAGTGCGAAGAAAACGAAACTGTAGAAGAGCACCGTTTTTGTGGGTATATCTGAAAACAATCCCGGCAGAAGCAGCCATGTGGCAAAGAGAAATACACCATAAAAAAGCTGCACGCAGAAAGCATTTTTCTTGTATATGCCGAACAAAGCCAACACCGACAGAAACAGGCACCAGCCAATCAGACGCACCAGGGGATCACACATACCAATGAGAAACAGCGGCAGCAGCACACTGCATATCAATGTCAGATAATAGGACGGCGTTGCCATTCGGTTTCTCTGAGAAAGAATCCACAAGCCAAATAGAAAAGCGGCAGATGTCAGAAGCTCCGTTTGCCGCAGCCAGGCGGTTTCTCCGTTCTGGAGCAGCAAAGCCAGAGGAAACAGTAGAAACAATGTGGGAAGATAATGCCACAGCCAAAGCCGATCCGATGCTTTTTGCAATCGGAGCCAGCGGCGCATTTCCCAGGCATATTGGAACAGCAAAAAGCCTGCCAGCAGCAATATGCATCCATTTCCCATGAGGCGCATACCATCCGGCATGTCCATCAGTAGCAGATGGCGATCAGAGGACAGCAGAAACAGTTTCCATTCCAACGCCAGAACACAGACGCTGTTCAGAGCAACGGTTATGCCATGTTTCCCGGGCAGATCACTGCGGTTAGTGAAAAGATAGAACAATGCAGCCAGCAGAAAATACAGACATAAGATCAATGTCTGACTGCAATATGCCAGTGCCTCCGATGAACTGGTCACAGATTCCACAGTTCCCCCAAGCTGGGAGAAAACAGATACCACCAGACCCACATGACCGATCACCTGGAAAACGGCGGGCTGATGCCGGGAGAGCAGATACATCAAACCTGCCCAGAACAAAAACAGGAGGTACATCACCAGAGCCGGGATCAACTGATAATACCAGTACGCCAGCAGAATGCCAATATACAGCACTCCGGCACCGCATCCGGAAACAGAAAGAAATGATGTCCGATAGGAACTGCTTTTCTTCGCCCCTGCAATACCCATGACAGTCAGAAAAATACCTGCCGCAAAAATACCCAGAAGCTGTCCCAGCTTGGAACCGGACGCATAGGTCAACAGCAGTACGCCGATAAACACCAGCGCAGATGCCAGGATCCCCAGGATATTGCGGCCGAAATGCACTTCCCAGTCCTTCCGTTTCGGTTGCTGAACCGGCGGAACAGGTGACTTTGGCGGAGATGCAAAGGGATAAGGTGCATATGGCGGCACCTGTGAGTTCGGATGCACATATGGCGGTGTCTGTGGTATCTGCGGCGGCACAGGCGATACTTGCGGCGGTGTTTGCTCCAGTTGAGAAAGTTCGATTTCCAGCGCCTGTATCTGCTGACGAATCTGCCGCATCCGCGCTTCTCGTTCGTCCATGATATCCTCCGTTTCTTCTATGGCAATACCGCACAAAGATCGCACGTTAGATGCGTAGTCAGATTTTTCGTCAGATGAAACAAAAAGCGCAGTGAA
>NZ_CALDMP010000026.1 GCF_937915125.1 uncultured Ruminococcus sp.
AATACACAAAGTATTCACTGCGCTTTTTGTTTCATCTGACGAAAAATCTGACTGCACATCTGACGCACAATCTTTGTGCGGTATTGCCTCTATCCTTTTGGAAACAGCGATAATCGAAGTACCCTGTGCTCTGCCGCACACTTCCACAAATAACAGAAAGTTAGTAAAATCTGGAGCACGCCTGCCACCAGATAGACAACGCCGATGCCCGATATGGGAAATGTCACATGAAGCGACACCGCCGTAAACCAGATGATCCCTGTAATACAGATAAAACGCCACACATATGGCCACCAGAGAATCGCAAGCACCAGCCAGACAACAAAGCAGGCAGGTGCGGCATAGCAGAGCACACGAGAATTCCATACCGCTGCGATCTCCGGTGCCAGAAACCGAAAGAAGCAAATGGTCAGAAATGCTACCAGCCACACACCGCCTACAGACAGCAGCGTGATAAAATAGTGCTTCCAGCTAAATCTACTGGCAGTAGAATCAACGATTTTCGGCTCTATTTCAGCTTTTTCCGCCTGTGGAGCGATCAAATCATTGACTGTCACCCCAAAGACCTCAGAAAGCCGTATTAGCGTCATGGCATCCGGAATTCCCTCGCCCCGTTCCCATTTGGAAATGCTCTTGTCAGAATAGTTGATTTTCTCCGAAAGTTCAAACTGGGTCAGCCCCAGCTTTTTGCGGTACTGCGCAATGTTCTGTGCAATGGTTTGTTTTATTTCTTCGTCTGTCATGTCAGGTCTCCTTGTTATCGTTGAAATGGTGTGTTTTTATAGTATTATAGCAAAGATAAAAAAATAAGTCAAGCAGCGGAGAAAACGAAAAAATGTATTTTCTGCGTTGAAAAAAACTGTTTCTTCGTCTTGACAGGAACTATGATGTGTGCTATACTATAATCAAATAATCTTATGCTTCAGGGCATTGTGTAATTCATGACCGGCAGTGATGGACAAGCTTGTCCCAGTCTGCGAGCCATATGGCTGATTCGGTGCAATTCCGAAACCGACGGTATAGTCCGGATGAGAGAAGCAGCGCACATCACGTGTTTCCCCCATAACTTCTGTAAATTCCTGTACGGAATCCGTACAGCTTTGTGCCTGCCCTGTGGTATTTCCATAAGGCAGGCTTTTTTGATTGAAATGAAAGGCAGTATTGTTATGACACAACACACATTTTATATGCAGCGTGCCATTCAGCTGGCAAAGCGCGGCATCGGTTTTGTTAACCCCAATCCCCTGGTAGGTGCGGTGATCGTCAAGGATGGGCGCATTATCAGCGAGGGCTGGCACGCCAGATACGGCGATCTTCATGCTGAACGAAATGCGCTGAAAAACTGCACCGCCGACCCCACTGGAGCGACTATGTATGTCACTTTAGAGCCATGCTGCCACCACGGCAAGCAGCCGCCCTGCACTGAAGCAATTCTGAAGAACGGCATTCAGCGTGTGTATATCGGTTCCCGGGATCCCAATCCCCTGGTTGCCGGAAAGGGCGTCGCCTTTCTCCGGGAACATGGCGTGGAAGTCATAACGGATTTTCTCCGGGAGGAATGTGACGCTCTGAACCCTGTCTTTTTCCGGTATATTACCACAAAAATGCCGTATACCATTCTCAAGTATGCCATGACTGCAGACGGCAAGATCGCCTGTGCCGGCGGTGCTTCCCAATGGGTCACAGGAGAAACTGCACGTGCCCATGTACACCAGACCCGGAAGCGTGTTGCCGCCATCTGCGTGGGCATCGGCACGGTTCTGGCGGATGATCCCATGTTGAACTGCCGCTGCGAAAATCCCAGCCAGCCAGTGCGTGTGGTACTGGATACCCGCCTGCGCATTCCCCTGACATCCCGGCTGGTGCAGACGGCAAAGGATATCCCCGTAATCGTTTTCACCCATCAGCCCGACCCAGAAAAATGTGCCGCTTTGGAAACCGCTGGTGTCACGGTACTAGAAGCACCGCTGGAAGGTGCACACGTTTCCATCCTGGAATGCCTGGCGATATTGGGACAGCATGGGCTGGACAGCGTTCTCATTGAGGGAGGCGCATCCATACATGCAGCGGCATTGCAGGCAGGCTGCGCCGATCTGGTGCAGGTCTATCTGGCACCAAAGCTGTTCGGCGGTGATGGTCTGTCTCCCATTGGCAGCATAGGTATCCTGACTCCGGCAGAAGCAGTATTGCTTTCACCGCCGACAATTACAAAGCTGGGAGAAGATCTCCTGCTGGAGTACACCAGAAAGGATGGCGCATAAATGTTTACAGGAATCGTAGAAGAAATGGGTACAGTCCGGCGGCTGACCAAAACACCGGGCCGCTGCGAACTGGAGCTGACGGCATCCAAAGTACTGGAAGGCACAAAAATCGGGGACAGCATTGCCGTGAACGGTGTTTGCCTGACGGTGATCTCCATAGATGCAAATGGATTCACGGCAGATGTCATGCCGGAAACCCTGCGGCGCAGTAACCTAGGTGCGCTGAAACCCGGCTCCATGGTAAATCTGGAGCGTGCCATGGCGGCAGACGGACGCTTCGGCGGACATATTGTTGCCGGACACATTGACGGTACCGGTAAAATCAAGTCTATGCAGCCTGAGGGCAACGCAGTATTGGTGACCATTGGTGCGGCACCGGAACTGCTGCGGTATGTGGTGGAAAAAGGTTCCATCGCCATCGACGGCATCAGCCTGACAGTGGCAAAGGTGACCCATTCGGATTTCACCGTCAGTCTCATTCCTCATACCGGCGAGGAAACCACACTGCTGAAACACCGTCCCGGGGAGATCGTCAATCTGGAGACGGATATCATCGGGAAATATGTGGAAAAGCTCATGCAGCCGAAATCGGGCGGTGTGACGGTGGAACTGCTCCGGGAGAATGGGTTTTGTTAACACGAGGTGCACACATGATATTAGAAACGAAGCGATTGTCTCTGCGTGAGATGACACAAAACGATTTTGCATCCCTGTGCAAAATCTTACAGGACGAAAAAGTCATGTACGCCTATGAAGGCGCATTCAGCAATGAAGAAGTACAGCAGTGGCTCGACCGTCAGATTGCCCGCTATGAAAGCTACGGGCACAGATTCGGTTTATACGCAGTGATCTGCAAAGAAACCGGGGACATGATCGGACAGTGCGGACTGACCATGCAGCCGTGGAAAGACCGGGAAGTCCTTGAAGTCGGTTATTTGTTCCGAAGAGACTGCTGGCACAAGGGCTATGCCACCGAAGCTGCAAAAACGTGCAAAGAATACGCCTTTACAACATTGCATGCCCACGAGGTGTATTCCATTATCCGGGACACCAATCTTCCCTCACAGCGTGTAGCACTGCGAAACGGCATGAAAAGCGTGGATACCTGGACAAAGCATTACAGGGGCATAGATATGCCGCATCTGTTATTTTGTGTGAAACAATCAAACCGCAAGGAGGTTTTATAAATGGAATACCAAACCATTGAACAGGCACTGCAAGACCTGCGTGCCGGAAAGTGCATTCTGGTGACAGACGACCCCGACCGTGAAAACGAGGGTGACCTCATCTGCGCCGGACAGTTTGCCACTACCGAAAATGTCAACCTCATGGCAAGCTATGCCAAGGGGCTGATCTGTATGCCCATGAGCCGTGACAATGTTGTCCGGCTGGGACTGACCCAGATGGTTTCCCATAATACGGATAACCATGAGACGGCGTTTACCGTTTCCATCGACCACATTGACACCACCACCGGCATTTCCGCTGTGGAACGTGGACTGACAGCACGTATGGCAGCAGACCCGTCGGCGCATCCGGGCGATTTCCGCCGGCCGGGACACATGTTCCCTCTGGAAGCAAAGCCCGGCGGTGTTCTGGAGCGCAACGGCCATACAGAAGCAACTGTGGATTTGCTGCGCTTAGCCGGACTGACCCAGGTGGGGCTGTGCTGCGAGATCATGGAGGATGACGGCACCATGATGCGGGGCGAACGTCTGGAAGAATTCGCCAAGCAGCACGATCTCTCCTTTATCACCATCCGGGAATTGCAGCGCTACCGCCGGAATCACGACAACTTCGTGGAAGAAGTGGCACGTGCCCAGCTGCCCACCTCTCACGGCGAATTTCAGATGTTCGGGTTCCGCAACACCATCAATGGCGATGAACATGTGGCGCTTGTCATGGGTGATGTTGCCGATGGAAAGCCGGTGCTGTGCCGGGTGCACTCCGAGTGTCTGACAGGAGATGTGTTCGGCTCCTGCCGCTGTGACTGCGGCGAACAGCTGAATCGTGCACTGGATATGATTCAGGCAGAGGGCAGAGGCATTCTGGTCTATCTCCGGCAGGAGGGCAGAGGTATCGGACTGCTCAACAAGATTCGGGCGTACAAATTGCAGGAAGATGGTCTGGATACGGTGGAAGCCAATATCCAGCTGGGCTTTGCACCGGATCTCCGGGATTACAGTGTGGGAGCGCAGATCCTGAAGCACTTAGGGGCAACTTCTCTGCGGCTCATGACCAACAATCCTGACAAGATTGCAGATCTGTCCGAATATGGATTGACCGTGGCAGAGCGTGTGCCCATCGACATTCCCGAAAAGCCCGAAAATCTGCGGTATCTCAAGACAAAACAGTTTAAGATGGGACATTATCTGCACTTCTGAGCAGCGTTGTTCCGCTTCAACATATCTGCGGGCGAACAATGTTCGCCCCTACAGCAAACCCTACCACCAATTCCAACGAAAAGGTGAAAAATAACAATCTGGAGGTATTCTTATGAAAACATTAGAAGGCATGTACGAAGGCAAGGGACTGAAAATCGCCATTGTGGCATCCCGGTTCAACGAATTTATTACCAGCAAGCTCATAGGCGGTGCAGAGGATTGTCTCCTGCGCCACGGCACAGACGGAGATGACATTACCCTGGCATGGGTGCCGGGTGCTTTTGAGATTCCCCTGGCGGCGAAGAAACTGGCAAATTCCGGCAAATACGATGCGATCATCTGCGTAGGTGCAGTCATCCGTGGTTCCACCAGCCACTATGATTATGTATGCGCCGAGGTTTCCAAGGGCATTGCACAGGTGGGACTGGAATCCGGTGTGCCGGTGCTGTTCGGCGTGCTGACAACGGATACCATCGAACAGGCAATCGAGCGTGCCGGCACAAAGGCAGGCAACAAGGGCTATGATTGTGCCATGTCGGCACTGGAGATGGTGAGCCTGTTCAAGAACGTGGAATAAATCCAAAAGAGGGATTCTCATGCAAAACTTCATCTTCTTCGACATTGACGGCACCATTATTTCCGAGGACGGCTTTCTGCCGGAATCCGCAGTCCGTGCCATCCGTGCCGCACGTGCCAGAGGCAATGCCACCCTCATCAACACCGGGCGCACTGCCATGAACGTGGATCCATATCTGAAAGAAATCGGCTTCGACGGCTATATTTACGGCTGCGGCACGGAGCTGGAATATGACGGCAAGATCTTATTTCACGAGACGCAGACACCGGAGCGCAGCCGGGAAATGGTGGAACTGGTACGCCGTACCAACGTTGCCGTGCTGTACGAGCGCAGCGATGCCATGTTCTACGACCCACAGACACGGATGCTACCGGGGCTGGAGGAACTTCTGGAGCTGTACACCAGAAAGCACACAGCATTCTCGACAGTGCCCGAAACGCCGGACTGGTACACGGACAAGTTTGTCATCTGGTATGACGAAAAAAGTGACCTTGCCGGATTTCGGAATGGCATCCGAAAAAAATTTTTCTTTATCGACCGTGGAAACAATTTTGCTGAAATGGTTCCCTGGGGCTGTTCCAAAGCAAGGGGCATGGCAAAGCTAATGGAACTCCTGGGCGCAGAACGGGAACAGGTTTTCGCCATCGGCGACAGTCTCAACGACCGTCCCATGCTGGAGTATGCCGGCACTGGAATCGCCATGGGAGACAATCCTATGCTGCACCCCTATGCGGACTACATCACGGCGAATCTGAAAGAGGATGGGCTGGAAAAGGCGCTGGCGCATTTTGATTTAATATAAGGCAATACCGCACAAAGATTGTGCGTCAGATGCGCAGTCAGATTTTTCGTCAGATGAAACAAAAAGCGCAGTGAATACTTTGTGTATTCACGAGCATTTTTGTGAAATATGACGGAAAAGATGCAAGCATATGACGTGCAAAGCCGTCAGGCGCTCTTTGTGCGGTGTTGCCTATAATATGACAACAACACCGCATACCCGAAAATGTCAGGTATGCGGTGTTGTTGCGTTATAGAAAAATGAAATTATGCCTGTGTATACGGCAGTGTGCCAATGAGATGCACCAGGAATTTCAGCAGCAGAATGGCATCGTCTGTGCCGAGTTCGCCGTTGGCATCGCAGTCGGCATTGTCTGCCGCCTGATCGGAGAGCTTCACCGCACCGGCAGCGGCTTTGTTCAGGAGAACAGAGTCGGTGATATCTACTCTGCCGTCCAGATTTACATCGCCGTAGAGAACGGTAGAATCTGCTGTATTCTGTGTTGTGCTGGTGCTCTCTGTTTCAACGGGAGAACCAGTGGTACTGATTTTAGCAGTTGTCGTTGTTTCGGAGGTGGTCGTAGTGGTAGCAGCCGTTGTGCTTGTTGTGGTCACATCCGGCGTATCAGGACTGTCCTGAAAATGGATCTCAGCTGCAGAAAGCGGTCCGTTATGGAAGAACCAAAAGCCCGACCAGGAAATATCAATTGCATTCCATTCCTCTTCTGTCCCCTCAAAATAAACATCCTGCAAATTGGTGCAATCTGCAAAGGCACCACACTCGATCTTTGTAACAGTCTTTGGTATGGTAATGCTTTCAAAATCATTCCCCGCCAATGAGAATGCAGTTATGATTTTCAGATTTTTAGGAAGGATCACTTCTGATGCCTTATAAGTTGAGCATGCTACATATCCACCGCCAGATGCAATACCGGACGGCAGTTCTGTCATGGTATCCGGAAACTTTACGGATTCTACTCCTGCAAGACCTAACAATTCAATTTCTGTAAGGGAATCCGGCAGTTCCAAATGTGGTGTTGCCTGATATGGATTTGAAAATCCATTGGTCATATACGCCCATACAGAACCAAGATATTGTAAATGATTTGGAATATTGATCTTTTCCAATCCCATACAATAAATAAAAGCATATGACTCTATGCGAGTTACACTATCCGGGAACGTGATACTTTTAATTTTGTACAATTCTTCTGCGTTATCAGGATTATAGCAACTAAAAGCACCGCCTGCAATAGTAGTAATCCCATCCGGCACAACAACGTCACCCTCACACATGGATGCATCCACCAGAATATCATCAATGACTTTCATGCCATTGTCCAGTGTTTTCGCCTGTGCCTGCGCCCAGGGCGAACCCACAAACAACCGAAGATACTGTTCTTTTAACGTATCTGACATCGAAACCTCTTCCAGCTTTGAAACATTGATGAAAGAATAACCTTCACCGGTATACAAATCGTCAATCATTTCATCACAAATATACTTCACACTGTCTGGAATGGTCAGTTTTCTCAGATACTTTGCAGTTGATTCTTCATCATTAACATACTCATTATGAAGCGCACCATCTGCAATTCCAACCGTCCCCGGCAGAATTTCCAGTTCTGATACACTGCTATCGAAGTCTATCAGCCAGTGATCCACATATTTCGCCACACCTGTCTGTGCATCCGAAATCGCAGTTAAAGAAAACGCCTGATATCCCACCTCAGTTACGCTGTCTGGTATGGATACCTCAGCTAAATTGGTGCAACCGGAAAAAGCATGTTGTCCAATTTTGGTCATTCCCTGGGGCAATGTCACACTGGACAGTAACTCGCACCCGAAGAATATGCCATCTTCCAATTCAGTCACCCCAGCCGGTATCTCATAAGCACCGCTTTTACCCCTTGGATAACACAAGAGCTGTGTTCCATCCTTGGAAAATAAAACGCCGTCCTTACTCTGATAATTCGGATTTTCCGCTGCAACTGAGATGGACTCTAAAGTTTTACACTGAGATAGTTCATACCCATATAAATCTCTATTTTCAGTAAAAAAATTCGGAACATCCGAAATTCTCGTCACGCTCTTCGGAATTGTCAGAGACGTCACTGCACTTTTTTCATTTTCATTCTGATAAAATGAATATGCGCAAATCGTGGTCACGCCCTCAGGAATAACTACATCTCCCTCACACTGACAGGCATCTATCAGAAATGTGTCCAGTATTACCATATCATTTTCCGCTTTTTGCTGTTCCAGCCACGGTGTCTGATAAAAGACCAGATCACCCATATCCCGGATCGTCTCCGGAAGTGTAATTTTTTCCAGGCTTGTACAGTTGTAAAACAGCCACTGCGGAATCAGACTGACACTGTCCGGGATTTCGATTTCTGTCAGACTGGTACAATTCTGAAACGCCCCTGCGCCAATGATAGTAACGCTGTCCGGTATTGTAACAGATACAATGCTAGAAGAAGAATCAAATGCAAACTGGTCAATTCTGGTGACAGCCATTCCATCAATTTCAGAAGGAATCTCCAACGCAGTTACGCCCTCTACACCTTCTGCAAATCCAGTGATCTGAATCGTACCGTGATTCAGCACCTTATACGCCAGATCTCCATATGTTCCCGTCTCTGCCGCTGTCTCCTCTGCACTCACGGCAAAGGGCGCACTCACTGCAAAAATCACGCCAGCAGATAACATGGCAAGCAGCCTCTTCCAAATCCTCATATCCTAATACTCCTTTTTCATTTTGTCACATTCCACGAACTGGAATATACAAGAACCTTATACCATGAAAGAAGGGGGATTTAATGTATATTTTGTAAAATGTAAACACCGCATACCCGAAAATGTCAGGTATGCGGTGTTATAAGCTATTCCGGTGTGACACCTGTTCCCACTAGTTTTTGAAACGCAGAAAAATCCCGGATATTATGTCCCATACGCCGCAAAATCTTCCTCCGACCCTGCAAACGCATTGCCATCAATATATCGTTCTTCGCCATCGTACCCTTCCAACCGGAGCCGATTGGAATACTGCCAGAATGTCCATGTCCGGTCCCCATCGCCGCCCGACGGTTCGCTGTAAACGCTGCGTTCCCAATAGGCATATTCCGGAAACGCCTCTGTCACCCAGAAGGTGTCTTTTGTCACATAGAGGATAGGCTTCACGCCATACGCCTCTTCCAGTGCATTCAACATTGTGGAAAGTTCCTGCTTCACGATCTCCCTGTCCGGGGGCGTTTCCTTGTAATCGCCGTAATATTCCACATCCACCACCGGCGGCAGCATATTTTCCATCGGCTCTACTGTCTGGGTAAATCGTACCGCCTGGGTCTCGCCGCTGCTGTCAAAACTGAAAAAGTGATATGCCCCCATGCGCAATTCTGTTTCCGCAGCATTCTTCCAGTTATCCGAAAACTGCGGATCCACATAGCCGCTCCCCTCTGTGGCTTTGACAAATGCAAAGGAAATATCCTGTGCCGCCAGCACTTCCCAGTCGATCTGTCCCTGATACTCGGACACATCCACGCCATGCACAGGAAACTGCTTTGCAGCATGACCGTTCAGTTGGATCACACCAAACCAGACCAATGCCGCACCCACAGCCACTATCAAAAAAAGTACACCACCCACGAGGGCAATGCACTCTCTAAAGTGCTTCACTGATTCTGTTCCTGCTTTGCAGCATCCCGATCCATGCGGATTGCCTTGAGCACAATAGCGCATTCCAGGCGCTTTTTCTCGATCTCACAGGAGAGCTTGTGCGCCTTGTGCACATCACCGGCATACTGATAATTATTGGCATTACATCCGCCGCTGCAATAAAACCGTGCCCAGCATGTCCGGCAATCCGGCTTGCTGTAAATATGAGTTTTTGCGAAATCCGACTTCATTTCCTGATTGAAGGTACCGTCTGCCAGGTTCCCCATTTTATATTCCGGCTCGCCCACAAACTGGTGGCAGGGGTAGATATCTCCATCGGGAGTGATCGCCACATACTCATTACCGCAGCCGCAGCCCCGGAGCCGCTTGATGGCGCAGGGACCCTGATCCAGATCCAGCATAAAGTGGAAGAAGTTAAACTTCTTTCCCGTTGCCTCATAGTCCAGGATCCGCTGCATGAGCCGTTCGTATTCCTCAAAAATACGGGGCAGATCCGCCTCGGTAATGGCATAGGGTTCAGACGGATCCGCCATTACCGGCTCCACGGAGATCTGGTCGAATCCAGCATCCAGAAGTGCAAATACATCGTCGGAGAAATCTAGATTATACTTGGTATAAGTGCCACGGACATAGTATTCCTTATCCCCACGCTGTTGCACCAGCTTCTGATACAGAGGAACAATACGGTCAAAGGAACCCTTTCCGTCTGCACGGGGACGCATATTGTCATTGACTTCCTTTCTGCCGTCAATGGAGAGCACCACGTTGGACATTTCCTTGTTGATGAAGTCGATCTTGTCATCTGTCAGGAGCATTCCGTTTGTGGTAATGGTAAAGCGGAACTTTTTCTTGTAAATTGGTTCCTGGCTCCGGGCATATTCCACGATCTGCTTTACTACATCGAAATTCATCAGCGGTTCGCCGCCGAAGAAATCCAGTTCCAGATTTACACGATCACCAGAATTTTTCAGCAGAAAGTCGATCGCCTGCTTTCCGGTCTCATAGGTCATGAGCTTTCGGCCTTCGCCAAAGTCACCGGTGGAAGCAAAGCAATATTTGCAGCGCAGATTGCAGTCATGGGCAATATGCAGACACATTGCCTTGATGGGAGATGCCACAGCAAAGTTGGCATACTTCTCATAGTCATCCGGCGAGAAGAGAATACCCTCCTCATACGCCTCCAGCACCTCTGCATAGCAGGAACGAATCTCCTCAGGGTCGTAAAAACGGGACAGCTTTTCTACCACTTCTGCCGGGCATTCCGGCGCAAGGGGCGGTGCCACATTGTCCAGCATATCATAGGTCAGCTCGTCCACCACATGAACGCCGCCGCTGTTGACATCCAGCACAACATTATAATCGCCCAGTTTATATTTATGAATCATATACAAATTCCTCTTTCCAAATCGTCCGTTTTTCCGGACAGTAAAATATTCCCAGGATGCGAAAAAAGGGACAAAAGCTGTCCCTTTTCCCTATTTGTTTGCAGGCATACCACGAAGCCTGCTGTGGTGCAGATGCACTTAGTGCTCGCACTTCTGGTTAGCTACTGTGCAGGAAGTCTTGCAAGCAGACTGACAGGAAGCCTGGCACTTACCACAGCCGCCCTTTGCAGCAGAAGCCTTCAGGTTAGCCGCATTGATGGTCTTGATGTGCTTCATTCAGAACCCTCCCCAAAAAAGTTTACTCTCATTATAGCACAAATTTGTCCGATTTTCAAGCTTTCCATGCAAAAACGGAAAAAAGTTTACATATATCGTTTTCACAGCGGTTTTGTCTTTCATCTAGGTGGCTTTTTATGTTGTGCATTGACACCAGAAACGCCGCCCCAGCCACCGCCTGTCAGCAGACAAACCGGACGCAGCAATCCGCCGCCTGTATCCTGCCACACCAATCCCAGCAAAAGCAGTATCAGATACAGCATCAGACCGCACACCAATCCGGTTTTCAGTCCATGATGCCGCCGGTGAAACCCAGCGAAACGACCCATGGCATATCCCGACAGCAACAGTGCAATTGCCGCCATGAGGGAGAGCATCCACTCTGCCGCATCCGCCAGCATCATCATTCCCGCAAGTACAAGCAGACACGCCAGAAGCATCCCTGCACCTACCGGCAGCGAAAACAGCAGATACCACAATCCAGATTCCCATAAACTGCGCCTTGCCGGCGGCCGTCTTGTCTGCATGGCGCATTCCTCCTGTCCGTTCTCTTCTGTTGATTCATATGCAGACATGCAGACGATTAGAACAAATGCAAAAACGGGCTGCATCTCTGCAACCCGTTTTCTGGCATATTATATCTGCAAACTTAGTCCTTCAGCATGCCCTGATCTCCGTCAGAGTCATCCTTTTTCTTCTTGTTTGCCTTTTCTTCTTTCTTTGCCTTTGCCGCAGCAAGCTTTGCTTCCTGTTCCCGCTTGGTGTTTTCGGTCATGGTCAGATTCTCCTGGATCGCCCAGTTTTTCAGGCGGATCTTATTCCGGTTGCCGGTGGTTTCAATCACAACAGTATCTTCACCCACCTGTACAACGAGACCAACAATACCGCCGATGGTAACGATCTCATCACCTACCTGGAGACTGCTCTGCATTGCTTTTGCTTCCTTGTCCTTTTTCTTCTGGGGACGAATCAGAATGAAATACATGACAGCAAACAGCAGTATCATAAAGATCAGATAGCCCACTGTACCAAAGCCACTTCCGGCGGTGCTGCCAGACGATGCCGAACCACCCTCCGCAAATGCTGTTACGGCGCAGAGCGAGCCTGTCAGTGCTGCTGTACTTGCAGCGAGTCCCAGTTTTGCAAATTTCTTCATCATGATCAAAAACCCTTTCCTCACGTTTTACCGAGCGTTGTTATACCTTTGCAGCCTTTCCGCTTTTCAGCACTTCATCAATGGATGCAGCAGCTGTTTTTCCTGCACCCATGGCAAGAATAACTGTTGCTGCGCCAGTGACTGCATCGCCGCCGGCATAGACTTTTTCCTTTGTCGTTGCCATCTCTTCGTTAACCACGAGACAGCCCCAACGATTTGTGTCAAGTCCTTCTGTTGTCGCAGAGATCAGCGGATTCGGCGAAGTACCAATTGCCATAATGACCGTATCCACGTCCAGGACAAACTCGCTGTCGGGAACGGCAACCGGACGGCGTCTGCCGCTTTCATCCGGCTCACCCAACTCCATGCGGATGCACTTCAGACCATTGACACGGCCATTTTCATCACCCAGGATCTCCACCGGATTGCACAGATTCTTGAATTCCACGCCCTCTTCCTTGGCATGGTGCACCTCTTCCAGACGTGCCGGCATTTCTGCCTCCGAACGGCGATAGACAATGTAGACATGCTCCGCACCCATACGCAGTGCACTTCTTGCGGCGTCCATTGCCACATTGCCGCCGCCCACAACAGCAACTGCCTTGGATTTTATCACCGGCGTTGCATATTTGGGGTCGTACCCGTGCATGAGATTGATACGGGTCAGATACTCATTTGCAGAGCAAACACCTACCAATGCTTCTCCCGGGATATTCATGAACCGAGGCAGACCTGCACCAGAGCCAATAAATACGGCATCATAGCCGGATTCCATCAGTTCATCCACAGAGAGAATCTTGCCGATGACCATATCCGGCTGGATCTCCACGCCCATTTCTTCCAGTGCATGGATCTCTTTCTGGACGATTTCCTTAGGCAGGCGAAATTCCGGGATACCGTACATAAGCACGCCGCCGGCAACCTGGAATGCCTCGAAAATGGTCACCTGATAGCCCAGCCGTGCCAGATCGCCGGCACAGGTCAGACCTGCCGGGCCACCGCCCACAATGGCAACACGCATGCCGTTGGATTCAGCAATTTCGCTCTGTCCGGTATAACCATGTTCTCTTGCATAGTCCGCTACAAAGCGTTCCAGACGACCGATGGCAACCGGCTCGCCCTTCTTACCGCGAACACATTTTCCCTCGCACTGATTTTCCTGAGGACAAACACGACCGCAAATCGCCGGCAGACTGTTTGTGGTGCGGATGATATCATACGCCTGCAAGAAATCACCGGCAGCCACTGCTGCGATGAACTCCGGGATGGGTACGCCTACCGGACACCCGCTAACGCAGGGCTTTACCTTACAATGCAAACAGCGAGTTGCTTCTTCCTGTGCCTGTTCCGGGGTATAGCCCATGGCAACCTCCTGGAAACAGCGTGCACGCTCCTTGGGATCCCGTTCCGGCATGGGCACTTTCTGCGGTGCCATATTGAAATTTCCAGCCATGATCACCGATCCCCCTTCCCATAGAGTCTGCACTCGTGTTCTTCCTGTACCCGATACGTGCCGTTCCGGCGCATAAGTTCGTCAAAATCCACCTGATGTCCGTCGAAATCGGGGCCATCCACACAGGCATAGCGAATCTTTCCGCCCACAGTGACACGGCATCCGCCGCACATGCCTGTACCATCTACCATAATGGGATTGAGGGATACGATGGTCTTGATATGATACGGCTCTGTGGTCTTGCAGACGAACTTCATCATAGGAACCGGTCCGATGGCAATGACAACGTCATACTTTTTGCCCTTGTCCAGCTGTTCCTGGAGCACATTGGTCACGAAACCCTTTGTACCGTAAGAGCCGTCATCAGTACACAGGTAAAGATGATCGCTGCACGCCCGGAATTCATCCTCCAGAATCACAATATCCTTATTGCGGAAGCCCACGATGGTATCTACCTCCAGACCCATAGCATGGAGATGCTTTGCCTGGGGGTACGCAATGGCACAGCCCACGCCGCCGCCGATGACGCAGACGGACTTCGCATCCTCCGGCAGTTCCGTGGGAACGCCCAGAGGACCTACAAGATTCAGGATGGAATTTCCAGCCTCCAGCTCCGCAAACCGACGTGTACTCTCACCAGCCGCCTGGAAAATCAGGGTAATAGTACCCTCCGTGCGGTCATAGTCCGCAACCGTCAGTGGCACACGCTCGCCGAATTCGTCCAGCCGGAAGATGATAAACTGACCCGGCAGCACTTTTTTTGCAATGAGCGGTGCAGCAATACGCACCATGGTCACTGCATCGTTCAGTTTTTTCTTTTCTACAATTTGAAACAATTCTGTCACCTCATAAATTGAGTGGTTAACGAAACAAGCCGACGGACCCGCCGGCTTGTTTCCTATCAGAGCTGCACCAAAATACCCCGATACAAGCTCTGTTTCGTGCAAAATCATGCCTGATTATTCGTCTGCGTCCGGCTCCTCAATGGGCACTTCAAATTCGTCCATAGTCAGATCGCTGTAGTCGAATTCCAACATTTCGCCGCAGCACGGACACGGCATTTCGCCTTCTTCCAGAACAGATTCATCCAGGACAACAACATTGTTGCAGGAAGGGCAGACTGTCTCGTACAGTTCTTCCTCGTCATCATCCTCATAATCGTCCTCATCGCAGCAGAAATCATAGGCATCCTCGTCGTCATCGTCCTCTTCATAGACGATATCCTCCAGGTCGCCCAGATCCTGATCCAGCAGATCGCAGACCTCAGTCAGCTCGTCCACCTGGGTCTGCAGATCCACAACATAGGCGGTCATTTCCTGCATGACATCCAGAAGCTTTCCCAATACCTTGCCTTCTTTTGAACTGGTCAGATCAAGCTCCATGCCGTCGACCATACCGCGCAAATACGCCATCTTATCTGTCAGATTCATACAGTATACCTCCTGTTCTGTGCAGCAGTCTGCCGCCTTTGCGGACAGTACTGCTCTGTGCAAAAATAATTTAAACTTATGCACGCTCCATATACTCACCAGTTCTGGTGTCGATGCGGATCATATCACCCTGGTTAATGAACAGCGGCACCTTGATCTCTGCACCGGTCTCCAGCGTTGCCGGCTTTGTTGCATTAGTAGCAGTATCACCCTTGAAGCCCGGGTCTGTCTCGGTAACTTCCAGCTCTACAAAGTTGGGCGGCTCAACACCAAAAACATTGCCCTTGTAGGACAGAACCTTGACTTCCATATTTTCTTTCACAAACTGGAACGCAGAACCCAGCTTGGACTTGTCGATGGGCTGCTGCTCATAAGTTTCCATATCCATAAAGTAGTACAGATCGCCGTCGCTGTACAGATACTGCATGTCCTTGCGCTCAATATAAGCAGTCGGATACTTATCTGTCGGGTTGAAGGAACGCTCAACCACGGCACCGGTGATCACGTTCTTATACTTGGTACGCACGAATGCAGCGCCCTTACCCGGCTTTACGTGCTGGAATTCGATTACCTGTACCACGTTGCCGTCCAGTTCGAATGTGATACCGTTTCTGAAATCGCCTGCTGAAATCATAAATTGAAACCTCCGTTTTTTATCCTTTGTTGCAACGATGTGGGGCAGTTCATCTTGTCAGTCCAACATGTTACAGTCTTTTCCCCACCCAAAAGCATTGCTTACCTCTATTATACAACATTATCGCAAACTTTGCAAGCCTTTCCTGAAAAAAATTTACTTTGGGGCTATTTATGGGATTTGAGGAGAAAATCACTGCACAATGCCGATGTTTATCTATAGGGCATCTCAAAAAACCTCAAATCCGTCAGATGTGGTGCAGATTTGCACCATTCCTCACTCCTAACTCCTCATTCTCCATTGAAAAAACCGCCTCAGTCCAACACCATCAAATGCTTCGGTGCCTTTGTCAGATTTTCGCAGCCATCCTCCCGGATCACCACAAAATCCTCAATGCGCACGCCAAATTCACCCGGCAGGTAAATACCCGGTTCAACCGTCACCACATTTCCCGGCTCCAGTACTGCCTGCGAACCCGGCGAAGCATTAGGATATTCATGGATCTCCAGACCGACACCGTGTCCCAGAGAATGCCCGAAATTCACGCCATAGCCTGCCTCTTCGATGACATCCCGGGCGCACTTGTCCAGTTCTCTGCCGGTCATGCCTGCCTTTGCCCCAAGAAGTGCCGCCGCCTGTGCCAGATAAACGGTTTCATACACGATCTGCATTTTTTCACTGGGCTGACCCACACAGACAGTCCGTGTCATATCGCTGTGATAGCCGTCCACCGTTGCGCCGTAATCCATGAGCACAAAGTCACCTTCCTGCACCAGCCGTTCTGCCGACGGCACACCATGGGGCATGGACGTCGCTGTACCAGTCAGGGCAATGGTAGGAAAAGATTCCCCATCCGAACCATGTTCCATCATGGTCTGGTTCAGACGTAGCATAACATCCCGTTCCGACACACCCGGACGCAGAAATGTCAGGATATCCTCAAAGGCAATTTCCGCAATACGCTGTGCCGCCCGGATTTTCTCTATTTCCGAATCAGACTTCACTGTGCGGCAATCGTAGATAAGGCGGCTCAGGGTATCGCTGTGATCCAGCTGTACCTGACTGCCCATATGCTTTTTCAGCTTGGAAAACTGGCTGAGCGTCATGGTCATGGATTCCACAGAAAGGGTATGTGCATGGTGCTTCTGGAGCAGTTCCCGGATCTGTTCTTGCAGATCATGCTGTTCGATCACAGTACAGTCTTTCACGCACTGCTTCGCCTTTTCAATATATCGAAAATCAATGAGCAGATATACTGCATCCCGGAAGCAGAGCACTGTTCCCGCAGAGGACTGCATCCCCGTGAAATACCGCCGGTTCACATCTGACTGGATCAGTGCAGCGTCTGTTTCCGGAGGCAATTTCTGCATCAGCGCTGCAATTCGACTGGTCATGCCCACTCACCTCACATTTCAGAAAGTGCCTGAAGTGCCAGAAAATAGCCGTTGATGCCGAATCCGGCAATGGTTCCGGCGCAGACCGGGCTGAGTACCGAATGGGAACGGAACTCATCTCTGGCATAGATATTGCTGATATGTACCTCTACACAGGGAATGCGGATATCATGAATGGCATCGTGAATGGCATAGCTGTAATGGGTATATGCACCGGCATTGATTACAACGCCGTCAAAAGTATGCCGCGCCGCATGGAGCTTGTCAATAATTGCACCCTCGTGATTGGACTGAAAGATCTCGCATTCCAGTCCCAGTCCCTCTGCCCGATCCAGGATCTGGCGGTTCAGATCGGCAAAAGTGGTATTGCCGTATACGCCCGGTTCCCGTTCGCCCAGCAGATTCAGATTCGGTCCGTGGATCACCAATACTTTTTTGATCATATCAATCGACTCCTTCTTCTTTTTCCTCATAAATTTTCCGCGGCAAAAACGGCATTTCCAACTTCCGCTTCACCTTAAAAAACGTTGTCTTTTCCATTTCCATGGGGAACACAAATATACACGGAATCCGGAACAGATTTGCCCCCAGCACGTCCGTGAAGATCTGATCCCCCACTGCGGCAACTTCCTTCCGGGACAGTCCCATTTTCCGCACTGCCTCCCGGTATCCCTTGGACAAGGGTTTTTTTCCCTCGCACACAAAATCCAGCCCCAGCCGTCTGGCAAAAGGCTCCACTCTCGGGGGATGGTTATTGGACACCAGACACAGAGAAATCCCTGCCGCCTGCATCCCTGCCACCCACGCTTCCACACCGGGTGCCGGCGTAGGGTTGTCGTGGGTTGTGAGGGTGTTGTCAATATCCAGCAAAAGCCCCTTTACGCCCAGGGTATCCAGCAGCCGGGGCGTAATATCGCATACGCTGCGCAGTGCGATCTTTGTCCGAAACAGCATGGCTGTCCCTCCTTATATCCGAATAGAGGGACAGCAAGTCCCCTTATTATTATCATTATACTATCATTTCTGCGCCGGAAATGTCGAAAATGCGCATACTGCAAAAAACGGGCGCACTCTTCTCAAGTGCGCCCGCATGCTGTGTATCGCAATGATTTTATTAATACTTGCGCTTACGAGCAGCTTCAGACTTCTTCTTACGCTTTACCGAAGGCTTTTCGTAATGCTCTCTCTTACGAACTTCAGCGATAACGCCGTCCTTCGCACAAGATCTCTTAAAGCGCTTCAGAGCGGTGTCCAAAGACTCGTTCTTACCAACGCGAACTTCTGCCACTTACATTTCCCTCCCTTTGCCACTACGGCAGAGGCTAATTTTCCATCTGACCCAAGGTCAGACTTCCAATCTATATCACCAGAATCCTGCATAAAACAGGATATCGGGGACTAGCTCCATCTGTCACCAGCAAACATTTTTTGCAATGTAATCTATTATAGCATGTCTCACAGAATTTGTCAAGCAGTTTTTTCGAAAAACTTATCTTTTTGTTATTTTACCACAAAATTGACCAGTTTCTTTGGTACATAAATTTGTTTCATGATCGTTTTGCCCTCGACAGCTTCTGCAATTTTCGGTTCTGCGGCTGCCTGTGCCAGAACAGCATCCTTCTCGGCATCTGCGGCAATCTCCAGCTTTGCACGAACCTTGCCGTTGATCTGTACCACGATCTCAATGGTATCATCCACGCACAGTGCCTCGTCATAGGTCACCCATTCCTGTTCGCTGAGTATGCCCTCACAGCCGATCACCTGATACAGCTCCTCCGAAATATGGGGTGCAAAGGGATACAGCAGCACCAGGAAGTCCCGGAATTCCTTCTTTGTGATGGAACCGACTGTATAGATGTCATTGAGCAGCGTCATCATTGCCGCAATGGCAGTGTTGAACTTCATGGCTTCGATATCCTCAGACACCTTCTTGATGGTCTTGTGCATATTGGATCTCAGCGCATCGCTGTAGCTGTCGCTGTCCACCAGCTTGTCCTGCAATGCCCAGATACGGTCAACGAAACGCTTGCAGCCCTTGACGCTGTTGTCACTCCATGGCGCAGCCTTTTCATAGTCACCCATGAAGAGGACGTACAGCCGGAGTACATCGGCACCATAGACATCCACAACATCGTTGGGGTCAACTACATTGCCTCTGGATTTGGACATCTTTTCCCCGTCCGGTCCCAGGATCAGACCCTGTGCCGTTCTCTTGGCATAAGGCTCGGATGTGGGAACCAGTCCCAGATCATACAAGAACTTGTGCCAGAAACGGGAATAGATCATGTGGCGTGTCACGTGTTCCATTCCGCCGTTATACCAATCCACAGGCATCCAGTATTGCAGCGCTTCCTGGCTGGCGAATTCCTTGTTGTTGTTGGGGTCACAATAGCGCAGGAAGTACCAGGACGAACCTGCCCACTGAGGCATGGTGTCAGTCTCCCGCTTTGCAGCGCCGCCGCACTTGGGGCACTTGCAGTTTACAAAGGAGTCGATCTTTGCCAGCGGACTTTCACCGTCCGTGCCCGGCTCAAAATTCTCCACCGGCGGCAGACGCAGAGGCAGTTCCTCATAGGGCACAGCCACCATGCCGCAGGTCGGGCAGTGTACAATGGGAATCGGCTCACCCCAGTATCTCTGACGGTTGAACGCCCAGTCCTTCATCTTGTACTGAACGCCCTTTTCGCCGCAGCCCTTTTCCTCCAGAATCTCCAGCATTTTTGCAATGGCATCCTTCTTGTTGGTAATGCCGTTGAGCACACCGGAGTTGACCATTTCGCCGTCACCGGTATAGGCTTCCTTGGAGATATCGCCGCCCTTGATGACCTCGATGATATCAATGCCGAACTTCTTGGCAAAATCATAGTCACGGGTATCGTGTGCCGGTACTGCCATAATGGCGCCAGTACCATAACCCATCATAACATAGTCCGAGATGTAAATGGGAATTTCCTTGCCGGTAATGGGATTGATACCAGTCAGACCCTCGATTTTCACACCAGTTTTGTCCTTGACCAGCTGTGTACGCTCGAATTCACTCTTCTTGGCACACTCTGCCTTATAAGCATCCAGTGCATCGATATTGGCAATGCTGTCACGATACTTCTGGATGATGGGATGCTCCGGTGCAATAACCATGAATGTCACGCCGTAGAGGGTATCCGGACGGGTGGTGTAAATACGCAGTGTCTCGTCATGCTCCTTGATAGAGAAATTCACAAAAGCACCGGTGGATTTGCCGATCCAGTTTTCCTGCTGGAGCTTTACATTGGGCAGATAGTCTACCTCATTCAGTCCCTCCAGGAGCTTGTCTGCATATTCAGTAATGCGCAGATACCAGACTTCCTTTGTTTTCTGGACAATATCACTGTGGCAGATATCGCACTTGCCGCCCTGGGAGTCCTCGTTGGAGAGAACGACCTTACAGCTGGGGCAGTAGTTTACCATAGTTTTATCCCGGAACACCAGTCCCTTTTCGAACATCTTCAGGAAAATCCACTGGGTCCACTTGTAATAATCCTCATCTGTGGTATCAATTACACGCGACCAGTCGAAGGAAAAGCCCACTCGCTTCAGCTGACCGGTGAATTTCTTGATGTTGTTATCCGTTACGATTCTCGGATGTACGCCAGTTTTGATGGCAGTATTTTCCGTGGGCAGACCATAGGCATCGAAGCCGATGGGGAACAGGACATTATAGCCCTGCATCCGGCGTTTCCGGCTGACAACCTCCAGACCAGAGTATGCCTTGATGTGTCCTACGTGCATACCGTGTCCCGACGGATAGGGAAACTCTACCAGCGCATAGAATTTCGGCTTGGTATGATCCTCGCTGGCACGGAATGTACCGTGTTCTTCCCAGTATTTCTGCCACTTGGGTTCCACAGCGGCAAAATCGTATTTGTTGCTCATGTATATCATTCCTCTTTTTTAATTGATTCCTCTGATGCGTTTCTCCAAAAAATTATTTTCTGAAGAACGCTTTCACATTTTTCTCAAACGCCAGCACAGCCGCAGCGCCTAAATCCAGCAGACCTTCCAGCAAATAAAACCACTGACCACGGAAATTGCTGATATTATCTCCTACGTGCATCAAAAACATGATTACCAGGAACACTGCTACAATATAGTTAATATACGGTACACGGCTCAGCATCAGCACCAGTGCCACAACGGACACGATCAGCATGATCAGATTTGACGCACTGAATCCCAGAATCAGGTTCAGTACCGATTTTACGATCAGATACAAGCCGATTCCAAAGACCCATTTCTTCCCGGTTTCTGCCATAGTTCTCATCCTTTCTCAAAAAGAGACAGAACTGCCCTCAGCAGCCCTCCTGCTTCGTCCACGCCGAAATATCCACCGGCTCGCCGTCTGCCCAGAGACGTTCCAGCTGATAGAAATCACGGGTCTCTTTATAAAAAATATGCACGATGATATCGGAATAATCCAGCACCACCCAGTTGGAACCGTTGCCCCGACCTTCCCGGTGGGTGGGTTCCTTTCCCTTCAGGGAAAGCTGATATTCCACTTCATCTGCCAGCGTCCGGGTGTGGGTCGTGCTGGTACCATTAGCGATGATAAAATAGTCGCCAAGAATGGTCAGATCGTTGACACGAAGCACCTTGATATCCTCCGCACGCTTGCTGTCCAGTGCTTTTACGATGGTTTCTAACATTTCCTGCTGCGTCATAATAACTTCCTTTCTGTTCTGTATTGAATATAGGTGAAATTGAAATAAGTTCAATTGGTTTACTGCGCACCGTCTTCTGTGTCACCCTCATGGATATCTGACAGATTTTCCTGCGTGTCATCATAGACCGTCGCCTGATATTCGCCCTCGGGAACAAGTTCCACAATGGCACTCTCCTCCGGGTAGATCTCGTTCTGATACGGGCGGAAATAGCCGTTCAGGAGATCAATGGTAGCAGACTTGTGGATGGAATAGACCGACTGGCTGCTTCCGTCTCCTGGATAATACGTTGACCCCTCACCCGGCACCATAAAGACATTGACAGAATCCATGGTCAGCCGTGTGGAAGCGAAATCCGCCACCATGCTGATCTGTTCCAAAGACAGATCCGTTGCGATCCACTGATTTTTGTAGATCTTCTGCATGGCGCTCATCAGTTCTGTCTGGCTCATATTCAGCATTTTTTCCATAGCTGCCGCCAGGAAGATGCGCTGTGCTTTCACACGACCGATATCCCCTTCCGTATAGCCATGGCGGAACCGGACAAACCACTCAGACTGCTGACCATCCAGCACCTGTTCTCCTTCTGGAAGAATCTTATCCGCCTCATAGACGATCTTCTCCGGCAATGTAATGGGGATACCGCCGATGGAATCCACAATATTGGCAATGTCATCACAGTTGAGCTTGACATAGCAGTCTACATAAATGCAAAAATTGTCTTCAATGGCATTGACCACACGCTGGATAGGTGTTACGCCGGTCTCCTGACCGCTGTGATAAATACTGTTGAATTTTGCAGTGGAGTAGGACGCATAGTCCGGCATGTAAGAGTCCCGAGGTACCTGTAAGATATTCATGGTCCCGGTGATCAGATCAAACTGGAAGATCCAGTTTACATCAGAAAGTTCGCCGCTTTCGTCCATGCCCAGGAAGAGGATAGTATATTGTCCCTCAATGGTCTGCTCCAGATCCAACCCGTCATTCATATCCGAATCCAGGTCGCTCTTGAGATTCAAGACAGAGGCATCTGCGGAATCCACCTTGGAAAGAGTACCTTCACGCTCCACAAGAGGCTGCCACAGCTTCCAGTATTTCACAATGGACACCTGCTGGGTCGTAATGGTATTGCCCTCGATTTTTTCGTAGTTGATAATAGGCACATTGAGCACCATCACCAGGATCAGCGCAAGACTGACAGCAATGCTGGCAACAATGACCACAATATCCTTTACGCTGTTTTTCTTCTGTTTCGGCGTATAATATCCATATTCATTCTGGGATCGTTTTTGCTTTCTCATACTGGTAAATTCATCCTTTCTGTTGCTGGAGCTTTGTGACATATTCATTATACGCTTCCACAGTGTGATGTGGGATCAGTGCCTCCCGCCGGAGCAGCTTCTGCAAAGAAACCTCCAACCCGTAGCACATACCTTTCGCAAGACTTTCCCAGGTTTTCTGCCGCATGACATCCACATCGGGATAATCCCGTTCCTCGGAGATCATATCTGCCAGATAGACGATCTGCTCCAGAACCGACATACCAGCTCTTCCAATGGTATGATACCGCACTGCATAGAGAATATCCGGATCTGTCACACCGAAGGTATCCCGGAGCATTTCCGCCCCGGCAATGCCGTGCCACACCTTAAACGCCTTGCGTTCCTCTTCACACACATCCATGGACGAGCGCATCATCAGGGTATACTGAACATCCTGGGGTTCCTCCTTGCAGATATCATGCACCAGACCCGCAAAGCGTGCCTTTTCCGGATCCACACCCCCGAAGTGTTCTGCCAGGGCTGCGCTTGCCGCAGAGACATTGACCGAATGTGCAAAGCGTTTCGGTGAAAGGTGCCGTTTCAGATACTGCCGATATTCCTCGATATTTTCCATGCAAACGCAGTCTCCCTTCTACTCCTGTTGATACAGCTCATGAGATACTATATATTGTACTACTTTTTCCGGCAAATAGCAAGAAAAATCTGTTTGATTTTTGCAGCTTTCCCGAATTTTTGTAGAAGATATGGTGTAAACATCCGCACTACACAAAAATATTTTGCCATATTGCAATAAAAACTGCTGCTGCGCCTCCAGTGCATCCCTGTCATCTGCCTCACGGGAGACCACACCCAGCCCGGCATACTGCAAAATTTCCTGCCACCGGTGCCAGCGGCAGAAGGACAGGAACATATCGCTGCCCACCAGAAGTACCAGTTCCGCATCCGGGTACTGCTGCCGGAAATACCGCACTGTATCCACGGTATAGCTCACGCCCTCCCGTTCCAGCTCACAGCTGTCCACGGAACAGCCGGGTACCGTCTCTGCCGCCAGCCGGCACATGGCGAGACGGTCTGCCGCCGATGCCATTTCTGTATGATGCTGCTTAAATGGCGACACTCGTGCCGGCACCAGGATCACCTGATCCAGCCCCAGACATGCTTTTGCCGTCCGGATCAGGTGCAGATGTCCGTTATGGATGGGATTGAAACTGCCGCCGAAGATTCCGATCCGGCGCATCAGAATTTTACGACCGGTTCTTTGGGATTACGCTTGAACAGCACAAACCGATTTCCGATGACCTGTACCACATCGGATTCTGTTTTCTCCGCCAGTTCATCTGCCGCTTCCCGGGCATCCAGCGGGCAGTTGTCCAGCACATGCAGTTTGATCAGTTCACGCTTATGAAGCGCATCCTTTACCTGCTGTACCAGTGTATCGCTGATGCCGCCTTTTCCCACCTGAAAAATTGTCTCATATGTGCTGGCAATGCCGCGCAGTGCCGCACGCTGTTTACTTGTTAGCATATCCACTCTCACTTTCAAAATACTGTTTCAGCTGTTTCAGAGCATTGCCCCGATGGCTGATCTCATTCTTTTCCGCATCTGTCATCTGTGCCATGGTCTTTTCACCGCAGCAGAATACCGGGTCATAGCCAAAGCCGTTTTCGCCCAGAGGTTCCGTTCCGATATAGCCCTCGCAAGTGCCTGTGAAAAACTGTTCCTTTCCGTCCTCGTCCACATAGCACAACACGCACACAAACCGTGCCGTCCGCTGTTCCCGGGGTTTATTGCCCAGCAGCTCCAACAGCTTTTCATACCGCTGGATATCTGTGGCATTTTCTCCAGCAAAACGATGGGAATATACGCCCGGTGCACCGTCCAGTGCATCTACCATAAGACCGCTATCGTCTGCGATCACGGGACAGCGCAGAGCTTCATAGACAGCACGTGCTTTCAGCGCTGCATTTTCCTGAAATGTCGTACCGGTTTCCTCTACCTCGGCAGTAAATCCAGCTTCTTTCTGAGAAACCGCCTCCAATCCGAAGGGTGCCAGAATAGCACAAATTTCCCGGAGCTTTCCGGCATTGTTTGAAGCAATGACAATTTTCTGCATCTTTATGCCTCCTCTGTAGGTTCAAAAAGTGCCTGTACGAAATCTGCACCACGAAACGGCTGAAGATCGTCTATTTTTTCGCCGACACCCACCAGCTTCACCGGAATACCCAGTTCATTGCGGATAGAAACAATAATGCCGCCCTTTGCAGTGCCGTCCAGCTTTGTCAGGACAATACCTGTGATATCGGCAACTTCCTGGAACAGCCGTGCCTGATTGACTGCATTCTGTCCTGTGGTGGCATCCAGCACCAGCAGAATCTCCCGGTGGCATCCCTCGGCTCTTGTCTCAATGATACGATTGATCTTCGCCAGTTCCTGCATAAGATTTTTCTTGTTATGCAGACGGCCAGCAGTATCGCAGATGAGCACATCGCAGTCCCGTGCCTTTGCCGCATCAATGGCATCATATACCACCGATGCCGGGTCAGAGCCTTCAGCGTGTTTGACAATATCTACGCCGGCACGCTGCGTCCAGACCTCCAGCTGATCAATCGCCGCTGCACGGAATGTATCCGCCGCTGCAACAATAACCTTTTTGCCTTCGGATTTCAACTGATGGCACAACTTGCCGATAGTAGTGGTCTTGCCTGCGCCGTTGACACCGATAACCATGATGATCGTGGGCTTTGTGGGATATTCCAGCGCTTGATCCTCGCCCAGCATTTCCGTAATGATCTCCTGAATCATGCCCATAATCTCCTTGGGATCTGTAACGCCGCGTTCCTTGACACGCTTGCGCAATGTTTCGCAGATCTCCACAGAAGTTTCCGGTCCCAGATCGCTCATGATCATAGTCTCTTCCAGTTCGTCGAACAGGTCGTCGTCAATTTTCGTGAAGTTCCCCAGCACCTGCTGCATACGGGACATCATGGCATCCTTTGTCTTGCGCAGACCATCCCGTATCTTCGCAAAGAAGCCCTTTTTCTCCGGCTGCTCCGGTACTGCCGTCTCCGGAATTTCCTCCGGTTCTTCTGCCGGTACTTCTTCCTCCGGTTCAGCCGCAGGCGCTTCTGTGATCTCCGGTGTTTCTGTTTCCTCCGGTTCTGTTTCCGGTACTTCGGGAGCCGTTTCCGTTTCTTCCGGCGTTTCCTCCGACATATCGGATTCCGGCGCATGGTCGGTTTCTTCCTTTGTCACGATTCCGGCAGCCTCAAGCGCCGCCTGACGTGCCAATGCAATTGCCTCTTTTCGCTGTCCCGATTCCTGGACAGCTTCTTCCGCAGCCTGACGTGCCCTTTCCACCTCGTCCTGTTCCTTGACGGCAAGTGCTTCCAGTGCCGCCGATGCGATTTCCTCCGCCTCATCCTGTTCCGCAGCATCCGGCTGTACCAACGGTTCCTCAGCCGGCTTTCCCGTGCCCCGTTTCCAGAACGGTACGTTTTTCTCTTTATTTCTCTTACCAAATAAGCCCATAAATACACCTGTCCTTTCGCCTGAAATCCGGGATTGTCTCCCTTTGTTCTCTTTATTCGGTTTCGTTGCAAATGTCCCACCGGGACATTTGCAAGGCTTAACTTACTGAAATGGTTTCACAAGGCGGGGCGGTCTTGTTCGCCCCGCCTCGA